>NZ_VATX01000007.1:0-203172 GCF_005774635.1 Glutamicibacter sp. V16R2B1 | reverse complement strand
TTCACTGCTGTTACGGCGGTCATAGCGTGGGGGAAACGCCCGGTCCCATACCGAACCCGGAAGCTAAGGCCCACTGCGCCGATGGTACTGCACTCGTGAGGGTGTGGGAGAGTAGGACACCGCCGGACTTAACTTGATGAAGGGTTTGAGGCTCCAACCAGTGATGGTTGGAGCCTCACCCGTTTAAGCCGTGGGCGCACGGGGCAGCATCTTTTGCCCCCAGCGGCGCTCAGCTGACTACAGTACAGAGGTAGAAACAGTCAGGTTTGGACAGGGGAGCATTTAGTTGAGCGCGAAGGCATTGAAATACCGCGACGAATCCATTCGGCCGCAGGACGATCTATACCGCAACGCGAATGGCAAGTGGTTTGCCTCGGCGAGCATCCCCAGCGACCAGGGCCTGTACGGCTCGTTCATGGAACTGCGTGACGAGGCGGAAGCTGCGGTCCATGCGATCATCGAAGATGCCGTCGCCGCCGTGAACTCCGGCACCGAGCAGGCTCCGGATAAAGTACGCATCGCCCACCTGTATGGCAGCTTCATGAATGAGGAAGCCATCGAGGCCAAGGGGATCGAGCCGGTTCGCGGCTATCTGGAGGATATCCAACGGGTTTCCACTGCCGAAGAGCTCATTGAGCTATCCGGAGGCTTCTACCGCAAGGGCATCAGCAGCTTCCTGCAGGCCGGCGCCATGAATGACGCCGGTAATCCCGAGCGTAATCTGCTGACCTTCCTGCAAGGTGGACTGGGCCTACCGGATGAGTCTTACTACCGTGAAGAGCAGTTCGCCTCGACCGTCAGCGACTACCAGGAGCACCTGGCACGCCTGTTGGATCTCGGTGAAGTGGCGGATCCGTCGAGGGCCGCCGAAGACGTCGTGGCGTTGGAGAAAGTCATTGCCTCCCACCATTGGGATCGCGTCAAGGTCCGCGATGCCAAAGCCCGGTACAACCTGATGAGCGATGAAGAACTGCTCCAGACTTTCCCAGGGATGCGCTACTGGCTCCAAGGCGCGGGAATTGAACCGAAGTACTATTCCGAGGTTGTGCTGTGGCAGCCCAGCTTCTTCGAAGCGCTGGGTCAGACGCTGGAGGAAGAACCCCTCGAGCGTTGGAAGGCCTGGCTCACCGTCCAGGTGCTGCGCTCCTTCGCACCCTACCTTTCCAGCCCCTTCGTCAATGAAAACTTCGCGTTCTACGCCGCGAAGCTGGGCGGAGTGGAAACCCTGAAGGAGCGCTGGAAGCGTGGGGTCAGCTTCACCGAAAGCGCCGTCGGTGAGGACCTGGGCCAACTCTACGTGGCCAAGCACTTCCCGCCGGAGGCGAAGGACGCCATGGACCACCTGGTGGAACGGCTGATCGAGGCCTACCGGGACTCGATCACCACCCTGCCGTGGATGGGGGAGCAGACCATCGAGAAGGCGCTCGAAAAGTTGTCCATGTTCCGTCCCAAGATCGGCTACCCCAACGAGTGGATCGACTACTCGAGCATCACCACCGATCCGCAGGACGTGATCGCGAACCTGGCGGCCGCCAACGAGTTCGAGTTCAAGCGTGAACTGCAGAAGATTGATGACGGGGTGGATCGGGAGCTGTGGTTTATGTACCCGCAGACCGTGAACGCCTACTACCATCCGCTGTTGAACGAAATCGCCTTCCCCGCCGCGATCCTTCGCCTGCCTTTCTTTGACGTCGATCGCGACCTCGCCTCGAACTTCGGGGCGATCGGCGCGGTCATTGGCCACGAGATCGGACACGGCTTTGATGATCAGGGTTCGCAGTACGACGGCAGCGGGCAGCTGAAGAACTGGTGGACAGCGGAAGACCGGGAAGCTTTTGAAAAGCTGACCACGAAACTGGTTGACCAATACGATGCCCTCAGCCCAAGCGAAGCCCCGGACCATCAGGTTAACGGCAAGCTCACCCTGGGGGAGAACATCGGCGACCTGGGTGGCTTGGGCATCGCGTACAAGGCCTACAAGCTTGAGCTGGCCGCCCGCGGCATCGAGCAGGACCAGGTGATTGACGGGGTCAGCGGGGACCAGCGGTTCTTCTACGCCTGGGCCGAATGCTGGCGCACGCTGATTCGCCCGGAAACCGCAGTTGTTCGAGTGACCACCGACCCGCATGCGCCGGGCGAATTCCGCTGCAACCAAGTGCCAAAGAACCTGGATGCTTTCCACGAGGCCTTCGGCACCCAGCCCGGTGACGGGATGTGGCTGGATCCGGCCGAACGCGTCGAGATCTGGTAGCCGGAAGAAAGGCGGGCGCGACGTGCGCCCGCCTTTTGGCTGTTGTGGCCAACCTCAGGTGAGAGTCCAGTCATGAAGCGGCCACAACGAGAATTTTCACACGTAGAATGATGTACTGTGACTTCCCAAGATAATTCCCCTGCAGCAGACAGCCAGAACACCAACGACCAGCGGCAGGTGCGCCTGAGCAAGCGCGCCGAACTGCTGTCCCGTGGTGAAGAGGCCTACCCCGTAGGCGTGCCGCGCACCCACAGCCTGGCCGAGGTTCGCGAACAGTTCCCTGATCTCGAGCCGGATCAGGCCACAGGAGTGAACGTGGGGGTCGCCGGTCGCATCGTCTTCATGCGCAACACCGGCAAGCTGTGCTTCGCCACCCTGCAGGAGGGCGGACCGGAGGGCGCCGGAACCCGGCTGCAGGTGATGATCTCGCTGGCGAAGGTCGGCGAGGAGCGTCTGGCCGACTGGAAGGCCCTGGTGGACCTGGGTGACCATGTCTTCGTCAAGGGAGAGGTGATCTCCTCACGCCGCGGCGAACTGTCGATCATGGCCGATGAGTTCCAGATGGCCTCCAAGGCCCTGCGTCCCCTGCCGGTGCTGCACGCCGACCTGAACGAGGAGACGCGCGTCCGTCAGCGCTACGCCGATCTGATCGTGCGCAACGAGGCCCGGGAAATGATCTACAAGCGGGCAGCCATCATCCGTGCCGTGCGCCGCACCCTGGAGGAGCGCGACTACGTCGAGATCGAGACCCCGATGCTCCAGTTGGTGCACGGCGGGGCCTCGGCCCGGCCGTTCCATACCCACCTGAACGCCTTCGACCAGGAAATGACTCTGCGCATCGCCCTGGAACTCTACCTGAAGCGCACCGTGGTCGGCGGAGTGGATCGAGTCTTCGAACTCGGCCGCATCTTCCGCAATGAGGGCGTGGACTCCACGCACTCCCCGGAGTTCACCATGCTCGAATGCTATGAGGCCTACGCCGACCAGTTCGTGATGGCCGAGCGGATTAAGGAGATCATCCTCAACGCCGCGGACGCCATCGGCGCCGGACGCGTGCTGGAAACTCCGAAGGGAACCATCAACCTGGACGGCGAATGGCGCTGGCTCGGGGTCTACCCAGGTCTGTCCGAGGCCGTCGGCATGGAGATTACCCCGGAAACCCCGGCCGAGACGCTGCGCGAGATCGCCGACAAGCACGAGGTGAAGATCGACCCGGCCTGGGATGCCCAGAAGCTGGTCATCGAGCTCTTCGGGGAGATCGTCGAACCGAACCTGATGGACCCGACCTTCGTCTACGACTACCCGCCGCTGGCCCAGCCGCTGGCGCGGCCGCACCGTTCCAAGCCCGGTGTCATCGAGGCTTGGGACCTGATCATCGGGGGCATGGAACGCGGTACCGCGTTCTCCGAGCTGATCGACCCGGTCATCCAGCGTGAGCGGCTGACCGAGCAGTCGTTGATGGCCGCCGGTGGAGACCCGGAGGCCATGCAGCTGGACGAGGACTTCCTGCGGGCCCTGGAGTACGGAGCCCCGCCCATGGGTGGCATCGGCCTGGGCATCGATCGCCTGGTCATGCTGTTCACCGACGTGGGAATCCGTGAAACCATACTGTTCCCATTGCTAAAGCCGGAGGCATAATATGCCCTATGTTGAAGCCATTCTTCCAACAATCGTTGTCGCCCTGATTTTCTGGTACGTTATCAAGGCTGTTATGAATGCCGACCGTTCGGAGCGTCAAGCTCAGGCGGAAGTTGATCAGAATAATGATTTTGGAACTACAGGTGTAGATCTGAAATCAGGAGATAATAAAGGTCACCCTGATAATTAGGTGTTAATCGTAAGATTAATGCGTAAATCATCGCCGTTATTGTCTATGATGGATACAGGTTAAGGTCTGAAGATTATTTCAGCGACCAAAGATGTACCAACCCGGAGGCTAATAACATGGCACGCCAAGTACAAATTGCATTGATCGACGATATCGATGGGGGAGAAGCCACGGAATCATTTTCCTTCAGCTTCGGCGGGCAGCATTACGAAATTGACCTGAATGATGAAAATGCGGAGAAATTCCGTGCCGCCATGGAGCCTTACATCCAGGCAGGGCGTTCCTCCAAACAGAACTCCACCAGCGAGGCGCCGGCCATCCGCGCCTGGGCCAAGGAGAACAACATGAAGGTCAACGCCCGCGGACGACTGAATGCGGATGTGGTGGAGGCCTACTACGCGGCGCAGCGCAAGGGTGGACGCAGCCGCTCGCGCTAAGGCTTCGAACACCCCAAGCCACGACGCAAAATGACCGGGATGATTTCATCCCGGTCATTGTCGTTGGCGCACCTTCTCGGGCGCCGGGGCAACCTCACGCGGTTATCCCTGTGGCGAACAAGGCAGATTCCCGGCCTCATGGTGCGTAGCATCGAACTATTGGTAAGCAAGGAGTGTGCCGCAATGTTTGAGAGATTTACCGACCGTGCCCGTCGCGTTGTCGTGCTCGCCCAAGAAGAGGCGCGCATGCTCAACCACAACTACATCGGCACCGAGCATCTGCTGCTCGGGCTCATCCACGAAGGTGACGGAGTTGCAGCCAAAGCGCTCGAGTCCCTGAACATCTCCCTGGGCGCCGTGCGTGAACAGGTGCAGGAGATTATTGGCAAGGGGCAGCAGGCCCCATCTGGACATATCCCGTTCACTCCGCGCGCCAAGAAGGTTTTGGAGCTCTCGCTGCGCGAAGCGCTGCAGCTGGGCCACAACTACATTGGCACCGAGCACATCCTGCTGGGCCTGATTCGTGAAGGCGAGGGCGTGGCCGCACAGGTGCTGGTCAAGCTCGGTGCAGACCTGGGACGCGTGCGCCAGCAGGTCATCCAGCTGCTGTCTGGTTACCAGGGCGGGAAGGACACCGCCGCGGCGGGCGTCAGCTCCGGCGGCCAGAGCGAGGGCGCCCCGGCTGGCTCGGCCGTACTGGACCAGTTCGGCCGCAACCTGACCGCCGCAGCCCGCGAGGGCAAGCTCGACCCGGTGATCGGTCGCGAGCATGAGATGGAACGCGTCATGCAGGTCCTTTCCCGGCGCACCAAGAACAACCCGGTGCTGATCGGTGAGCCGGGCGTCGGCAAGACCGCGGTCGTCGAGGGCCTGGCCCAGGCGATCGTGCGCGGCGACGTGCCCGAGACCATCAAGGACAAGCAGCTGTACACCCTGGACCTGGGATCCCTGGTGGCCGGCTCCCGTTACCGCGGTGACTTCGAAGAGCGCCTGAAGAAGGTGCTGAAGGAAATCCGCACCCGCGGGGACATCATCCTGTTCATCGATGAGATCCACACCCTGGTCGGTGCCGGTGCCGCCGAGGGCGCCATCGACGCCGCCAGCATCCTCAAGCCGATGCTGGCCCGCGGTGAGCTGCAGACCATCGGCGCCACGACCCTGGATGAGTACCGCAAGAACATTGAGAAGGACGCCGCGCTGGAGCGCCGCTTCCAGCCGATCCAGGTCAAGGAACCGACGGTGGAGCTGACCACGCAGATCCTGCGTGGGCTGCGTGACCGCTATGAGGCGCACCACCGCGTCTCGATCACCGACGGCGCCCTGCAGGCCGCCTCCCAGCTGGCCCACCGCTACATCTCGGACCGCTTCCTGCCGGACAAGGCCGTTGACCTGATCGACGAGGCCGGGGCGCGACTGCGCATCCAGCGCATGACCGCTCCTCCGGCGCTGAAGGAAATGGACGAGGAAATCGCCACCGTGCGCCTGGAGAAGGAAGCGGCGATTGACGCCCAGGACTTCGAAGGCGCCGCGTCGCTGCGCGACAAGGAATCCAAGCTCATCGAGGCCCGCAACGAGAAGGAAAAGTCCTGGCGCAATGGCGACATGGACGAAATCTCGGAGGTCACCGAGGAGCTGATCGCCGAGGTGCTGGCCAACTCGACCGGCATCCCGGTCGTGAAGCTGACCGAGGAAGAGTCCACCCGCCTGCTGAACATGGAAGACGAGCTGCACAAGCGGGTCATCGGCCAGGATTCGGCGATCAAGGCGATCTCCCAGGCGATCCGCCGCACCCGTGCCGGACTGAAGGACCCGAACCGCCCCGGCGGCTCGTTCATCTTCGCCGGCCCCACCGGTGTGGGCAAGACCGAGCTGGCCAAGGCGTTGGCGGAGTTCCTCTTCGGCGAGGAAGATGCGCTGATCACCCTGGACATGTCCGAGTACTCGGAGAAGCACACCGTCTCCCGGCTCTTCGGCGCCCCTCCAGGCTACGTGGGCTACGAGGAAGGCGGCCAGCTGACCGAGAAGGTGCGTCGCCGTCCCTTCTCCGTGGTGCTGTTCGACGAAGTGGAAAAGGCCCACGCGGACCTGTTCAACTCACTGCTGCAGATCCTGGAAGACGGTCGCCTGACCGACTCCCAGGGCCGGGTGGTGGACTTCAAGAACACCATTATCATCATGACCACGAACCTGGGCACCCGGGACATCTCCAAGGGCGTGATGACCGGCTTCCAGTCCTCGACCGACACCCGCACCGGCTACGAGCGGATGCAGGCTAAGGTCCAGGAGGAGCTGCGCCAGCACTTCCGTCCCGAGTTCCTGAACCGTGTCGATGACATCGTGGTGTTCCCGCAGCTGAGCCAGGAAGAGATCGAGCAGATCGTGGACCTGTTCGTGCAGCGCCTGGCCAAGCGCCTGGAAGAACGCAACATGACCATCGAGCTGACCCCGGCGGCCCGCACCGTGCTGGCGGCCCGCGGCTACGACCCGGCCATGGGTGCCCGTCCGCTGCGCCGCACGATTCAGCGGGAGATCGAGGACCAGCTTTCCGAGCGGATCCTGTTCGGCCAGATCCTGGCCGGCCAGCACATCCACGTGGATGTCGAAGGGGAGCCCGGCGCCGAGAAGTTCACATTCCGCGCCGAAGGCGGCAACGGCCAGCTGGAAGGCGAGCCGGCCCCGGCGGCCATCGAGGGCTGACCCCCGGGGCCAGCACCCCGACCAGAACCGAAGGGCGGTTCGACGGACATACCCGTCGAGCCGCCCTTTGGCGTCGGGCGCCACGGTCGCGCTGAGTGTTCAGCCGCGCCTGCGGGCCCGCAGCACCAGCAAGACCCCCAACACCGTACAGCAAAGGTAGATCCCGGCCACCATGAGCCAGCCCAGGGTGAAACCCCCGGCCGAGGAGATCACCATCCCCATCACCAGGGGGCCAATGGTGAATCCGCCAAACTGCCCGGCGGAGACGATCCCGCTGGCGCTTCCCATCAGGGATGCCGGAACCGCGCGCAGCAGGGCCGCCATCAGCACCACCGAAACGCCCAGGGCGGACGCACCGTGCAAGGCCACCGCCAGCCACAGCAGGGCGGGGCAGTGCCAGGATTCGGCCAGCAGGAATGCGCCGGCGCCGGCCAGCGCCAGCACCGCCAGAAGCAGCAGCAGCCGCGGCGCGGAGATCCCACGCGACATCATCCGGCCCCAGCCCACCCGGGCGGTGACCCCGATGGCCCCGGCGGCCGCCGCCGTCAGCCCACCCAGCACCAGGGAGAAATCCAGTTCCCGGACCGCAAACAACGGCAGGTACACGTTCGTGGCCTGTACACCCATCCCGTTGATGAAGCCGAACACCGTCAACGCCAGGATCATTGAGCGTGTCGAGCCGCCCGCCGTCCTGGGAACCGGCACCGCTTCGGCGGCCCGGGGCGGGGCGTCGTGCGCCAACAGCGGCACCGCGGCCAGCACCCGCACCGCCGCCAGGCCCAGCACGCCAGCGGCGACCGCGCCAACCAGGCTGGCCCCATGCCAGCCAATCCAGGCGGCCAGCAGCGGGAAGCCGACACTGCCCACCAACTGGCTAACCTGCACCCCGGACTGCTTCACCCCGGTCCAGGCGATGCGCCGGGCACTGGGCACCCGCTGGGCCAGCACCCGGTTGGTGACCCCGTTGGGGAACGACTGCGCCAACCCGGACAGCGCCGCGGCGGCCAGCAGCAGCAGATAACCGCCGGGCAGGGCCGCCAGCCCCATCGATACCGCGGCGGCGCCGAAGATCAGCAGCATCAGGGTGCGGTCCGGCTGCCGGTCGCTGAACTTGCTGAACACGGCATTGCCGACCGCGGCGAAGCCAAAGCAGACGGTGGCCAGCAGTCCGAACTGCGCCTCGGAGATGCCCAGCTCCCGAATGATCAGGTCACTGGTGGCACTGAGCCCGTAGTTCAGCAGTGGGGCGATGCCCACCGCGCTGAGCAGCACCGCCAACAACCCCAGTCCGGGACGTCGCGCGCCGGTGTGCATGTGGCCCCATCCTCCTTTGCGCCCGCCATCGGGTTGAACCCCACCAGTCTGGCACAGCGCTGCCTCGCCCAGCGGCTTGCGGCAGGATTCTTACAACAGGCCGCCTTCCGCCCGGCCGCCGCACCCAGCGGGCAGGAAGGTGGGCAAACAGATCCGAAATACAGGGGTAAACTTCGCCAGCTGCCCACGGTGCGGGGCATAGGATCAATAAGGTGAGTTCTTTTACCGTCCGTCCCGCCCGCACCACCGACGTTCACGCCATCCGCGATCTAGTCCGGCCCCTGGCCGAGCAGCGCATCCTGCTGGACAAGGAGGCGGTGACCTACTACGAATCCATCCAGGAGTTCGTGGTCGCGGAGGACGCGGCAGGGCAGGTCATCGGCTGCGGGGGGCTGCACGTGATCTGGGAGGACATCGCCGAAGTGCGCACCCTGGCCTCCGCCGAATCCTGGCGCGGGCAGGGAGTGGGCACCGGGCTGATCAACGAGTTGCTGCGCCGGGCCCGCGATCTGGGGGTGCACCGGATTTTTTGCCTGACCTTCGAGGTCGAGTTCTTTGAGCGGCATGGCTTCAGCGTCATGGCCGACCAGAGCGCCGTTGACCCGGCGGTGTATGCCGAACTTCTGCACTCGCGCGATGAGGGCGTGGCCGAGTTCCTGGACTTGGCAAGGGTTAAACCCAACACCCTGGGCAACACCCGCATGATTCTGCAGTTCTGATGCCCCGGACTGTCCGGCCTAGCTGGGCAGCACGATTCCTTCATCGCCGCTGGCCGCCAGGCCGTCGGCCAGCAGCCCGGACAGCGCCCGCTGGCGCTGCTGGAGCGGCGCATCAAGCTTCTGCAGCGGCGTGAACACCGGGTCTTGCTGCATCGCCAGGTCGGCCAGGAACACGGCGGGATCCACGGCCTGCTCGCCGGCCCGCAGCACCGCCATGATTGCCCCGCGCACTTGCCGGTCGGTCCCGTGCCAGGCCTGCCCCTTGGGCGTGTAGTGCGGGGCCGGCTGCCCGGCGGCCACCCAGGCACAATGGGCGAACACCGGGCACTGGGAGCATTTGGGGCTGCGCGCGGTGCACACCAGTGCCCCCAGCTCCATGACGGAGATGTTCCAGGTGACGGCTGCTTCATGGTCCTCGGGCTGAACCTGGCGGGCGCGGGCGAACTCGCTGGCCCGCGGGCTGGGTTCGGGCAGCGCCGCGCCGCCGAAGAGCCGGGCCTGCACCCGGCGGATGTTGGTGTCCACCACGACGGTGGGTTTATCGAAGGCGAAACAGGCGATGGCGGCGGCGGTGTAGTCGCCCACTCCCGGCAGGGCGCGCAACTGCTCCTCGGTGCGCGGGACCATCCCGTTGTGCTCGGTGGTGATCTCCACCGCTGCGGCATGCAGGCGCATTGCCCGCCGCGGGTAGCCCAGCCGCCCCCACGCCCGAATCGCTTCGGAGACCGGTTCGGCGGCCAGGTCCTGGGGGCGCGGCCAGCGTTGCATCCACTGCTCCCACACCGGCAGCACCCGCACCACCGGGGTCTGCTGGAGCATGAACTCACTGACCATGACCGCCCACCCGGAGGCCCCGGGCTCCCGCCAGGGCAGGGTGCGCGCATTGGCGTGGTACCAGTCGTTGATCAGCTCGTGGATTTCGTGCACCCCACCACTGTAGGGCCTGGCACCCCCGGTCAGGGAATCACCGCGAAATCACCGGGAAGCGCACCGCAATGAACTAGCCTTGAGCTATGAGTAAAGCACCGCAGGGCAGGCTGCCGACCAGCGTCTACCGGCGCCGGCGGATCACCGTGGCAGTCATCGCACTGCTGCTGGTGGGTCTGCTTGTCTGGGGTGTGGTTGCGGTGGTCTCGGCCCTGGGCGGCGAGGAGAAGCCGCCGGCCGCAAACGAGCAGCTACAGCAGCCGGAGCCGGGCCAGCAGCCCGAAAGTGAGCCCGAGAGTGAGACTGCCTCCCAGTCGCCGGAGGGCATGTGCGCGGAATCGGATATTGAGCTCAGCGCCGCCACCGACGCCGCGTCCTACACCGCGGACCAGGACCCGGTGCTGATCCTGCAGGTGAAGAACGCCTCGGAATCCGAGTGCAAGATCAACGTGGGCACCAGTCAACAGGAGTTCCGGGTGATGAGCGGCTCGGACCGCATCTTCTCCACGGCCGACTGCGCCCAGAACGGGGAGGACGTCATCTTGGACTTCAAGCCCGGACAACAGGAGAACGCGCGCTTCACCTGGCAGAAGGAACGGTCGGCCCCCGGGTGCAAGGCCGTAAACGTGCAGCCGCGGCCCGGCACCTACCGGTTTACCGCGCTGCTGGGGGAGCTGGAGTCCGAACCGAAGTCCTTTGAACTGAAGTAGCCGCTACAGGTAGCGGTCCAGCAGGGAGGACTCGGCCATCCTGGCCAGCCCTTCGCGGATGGAGCGGGCCCGCTGTTCCCCGATGCCCTCGACTTGAATCAGTTCGGCCGTGGACGCGGCCATCAGCAGCTGCAGGTCACCAAACTTCTCCACCAGGCGCTCGCCGACGGCGCGCGGCAGGCTGCGGATCAGCGAGAGCATCCGGTAGCCGCGCGGGGTCAGCGCATCATCCAGGCTCAGCGGCGCCTGCGGGATCAGCACCCGCAGCAGTGCATCCAGTTCAATCAGCAGCGCGTCGGGCACCTGCTCCAGGCGGGCCAGCGCCTCGGAGAGGTGCTGCGCCCCGCCGGCCAGGTCCGGGTAGTCCCGCAGCACCATCTGGTTGTCGGTCTTCACCCCCGCCAGCAGCTCGGCATGCTGGGCGGCCAGCAGCCGCCCGTCCGCACCCAGCTCCAGGACCTGGCGGGAGATGTCCTGGCTGGTGCGGCGCACCATCTCGGTGCGCTGCAGCACCGCCAGCACGTCACGCACGGTGGCCGCGTCCTCGATCTCCGCGGCGGTCAGGGCGCTGGTGACCTGGTCCAGGCGGTGCCGGTAGCGCTCCAGGGTGGCGATGGCCTGGTTGCCGCGCACCAGCAGGCGTTCACTGGTTTCCAACACATGGCGTTCGGAACCGGCGTACAGGGTGATGGTCTGCATGGAGGAGGACACCGCCACCACCGGGAAGCCGGTCTGCAGGGCCACGCGTTCCGCGGTGCGGTGCCGGGTGCCGGATTCGGCGGTGGGCAGCGCCGCATCGGGCATCAGCTGCACCCCGGCCTGCAGGATCCGTCCCCCGGACTCGTCGCAGATGATCGCCCCGTCCATTTTCGCCAGCTCGCGCAGCCGGGTGGGGGAGAAGTCAATGTCAATGTGGAAGCCGCCCGAACAGATCGATTCGACCACCTGGTCGTAGCCCAACACGATCAGTGCCCCGGTGCGCCCGCGCTGGATCCGCTCAATCCCCATGGCCAGTTCGGTGCCCGGCGCGATCCGCGCCAGGGTGCCAAGCAGTTCGCCGGAGGGTTCTCGTTGCACCTGGTGATTCCTTTCGGGCGGGACGGATCAATCCTATCCTGCCTGCTTCTGGCGTTGGTTGAATGCCAGATCCAGCGCCTCGGCAATCGATTCGACCTGGAACACCCTGATCCCGGCCGGGATGTTCTTCAACGGCTGCGGGGTGGCCGGAACCATGGCGAAGGAGAAGCCCAGCCGGGCCGCCTCGGTCACCCGCCGGGAAATCTCCGGGACCTGGCGCACCTCCCCGGCCAGTCCGACCTCCCCGAACGCCACGAAGTCCTGCGGCAGCGCGAAGTCGTGCATCGAGGAGGCCACCGCCAGGGTGCAGGCCAGGTCGGTGGCCGGTTCGGAGAGCTTCACCCCGCCCACGGTGGCGATGTAGGAGTCCATCCCGGACAGGTCCATGCGCGCCCTGGCCTGCAGCACCGCCAACACCATCTGGGCCCGGGCCGCGTCCAGGCCGCTGGTGGCCCGGCGTGGGGCCGGGCCGGCGGAACGCGAGAGCAGCGACTGCACCTCCGCCACCAGGGGCCGGCGCCCCTCCAGGGTGACGGTGATGCAGGTGCCGGGCACCGGGTGCTTGGTGCGGGTGACAAACAGCCGCGAGGGATCCGACAGGGACTCGATCCCGTCCTCGGTCAGGTCAAAGCAGCCGACCTCATCGGTCGGCCCGTAGCGGTTCTTCAGGGCGCGCAGCAGCCGCAGCCTCGAATGCTTCTCCCCGTCAAACTGGCAGACCACATCCACCAGGTGCTCCAGCAGCCGCGGCCCGGCGACCGAGCCGTCCTTGGTCACGTGCCCCACCATGATGGTGGTCATGGCCCGGGTCTTCGCGGCGTTGATGATGCTGGCCGCGACCTCGCGCACCTGGGACACCCCGCCCGAGGCCCCGTCCACATCCGCGCTGGAGAAGGTCTGCACCGAGTCCAGGATCAGCAGCTGCGGGTCAATCTCCGCAATCTGTCCCAACGCCAGGGCCAGGTCGGTTTCCGCGGCCAGGTAGAGCGAATCGGCGACCGCGTCGATGCGTTCGGCCCGGGACTTCACCTGTGGGGCTGATTCCTCCCCGGTCAGGTAGAGCACCCGCAGCCCGCTGCGGGCGGCCTTGGCGGCGACATCCAGCAGCAGCGTGGACTTGCCCACTCCGGGTTCCCCGGCCAGCAGGATCGCCGCGGCAGGCACCAGCCCGCCGCCCAGCACCCGGTCCAGTTCGGTGACCCCGCTGGTGCGGAACGCGGCCTGGGAGGCGTCGATGGCGGCGATCGGCTGGGCGGGGTTGGCCACCCGGGCGGCGGCGGTGGTGCGCACGGCAACGACCCCGACTTCCTCCACGGTGCCCCAGGCCTGGCATTCGGCGCAGCGCCCCACCCATTTGGCGGTGGTCCAGCCGCATTCGGCGCAGCGGAACTTGGCGGAATTCTTCGTACGCGCGGTCTTGCTCATGGATTCATGCTACCCACGGGACCGGACAGTTCGGGCATGGGCGCCTAGCGGTGCAGCGGGGGCAGGGCGGAGGTGGCCTCCTCGGTGTCCGCGCCGGCGGCCTTGAGCAGGTCCACCACCATCGGGCGCAGCAGCAGCACCAGGCCCTCGCCCTGCAACCCCTCGATGCCCATCTGGTGCGGGTCCAGCTTCGCAGCGCAGTCCTGCAGCTGGTGGCGGGCCAGCCGCTCGTACTTGTGCTGCCCGGCCACGGTGGGTTCCCGCACCGAATGCGCCAGCGTGCCCACCGCCTCGGACAGTTCGCGCAGCAGTGCGGTGATCTGCTCGGCCCCCTCGGCGCTCAGCGCGCTTTGGCTCAGCACGGCCGCCAGGCGGCGCACCACCACCCGCAGGTTGCGGGCGGCCAAATCGAAGTGGTCACTGCGTTCGGAGAGCTGGCGGATTTCCTGGCGGTGCCGGCGCTGGGTGGGGGCGAAGGTGGCCACCTCCAGCGCGGCGGAGAAGGCGGCCGGCAGCTTGTCCACGTGGCGTTGGGTGCCGCGCGCCTTGACCAGGGCATGGAACGCGGAACGGTGGTCGTCATCGCGCACCGCCCAGGAGCATTCCAGCAGCACCTCGGCCATCTCGCGCAGCAGCTCGGACAGCGCCGCGATCGGGGTGCGCCGCGAATCGCTGGGCAGCAGGATCATCAGCAGGATCGCCAGGCTGACCCCCACCACCGCATCCAGGGAGCGGGCAAAGGGCCCATCCACCGAGATCGGCAGCAGCACCACCAGCGCGGACTGCATGCCCAGCTGGGTGGAGAAGATCGGCCCGGAGTTCAGGTAGCGGGCCACCAGCAGGCTCAGCGACATCACCGCGGCGGCCTGCCACAGCCCCTGGCCCCACCAGTGCATCAGGAAGTCGCCCATCGCCACCCCCAGGGTGCATCCCACCGCCACCTCCAGCACCTTGCGCATGGTGGTGGCGGTGCCGAAGCCGGAGGCCACCAGCGCGCTGGTGGCGGCGAAGATCGGCTGGGTGTGCCCCAGCAGGGAATCGGCGATCCAGTACGCGCCGATCGCCGCAATGGTCATCCGGATAATGCGCGGCAGGGAGTTCCAGGCACGGGTGAGCCCCACCCGGTTGCGCTGGCGCACGAAGAGCCGGGCGCGCCTGAGGATCGGTGCACTGGCCATGACAACCAGTCTTTCACGCCTGCCGCGCCGATGGGGGCATCATGACGCACTGTCGATGGTGGGGCTCGGGACGCCGGGATGTGAGGCGGTTCATAGCGGCGCGCGGCGGTGTTAACCTTCCGTTCACCTTCGCCGGGGGTGCTGGTTACCTGCACTGCCTACGCTCAAGGCAGACCTAAAGCCTGTATGGCGGTCACACCACACCGCAATTCCTGAATATGGGGGAAACACTCGTGAACTTCAAACGCCTCTCCAGTGCGGCCGCTGTGCTGTCCGTGGCCGCCCTGGCCCTGACCGCCTGCGGTTCAGACAACCCGACCGGCGCCGCGCAGAGCAGCCCCTCGGGCGACCAAGACACCGCCGCCAGCGTTTCGGGCACCCTGACCGGCGCCGGCGCCTCCAGCCAGAGCTCGGCCATGGACGCCTGGACCAACGCGTTTGCCGCCGCGAACTCCGGCGCGCAGGTGCAGTACTCCCCGGATGGCTCCGGCGCCGGGCGCAAGGCGTTCTTGGCCGGCGGCGCCCAGTTCGCCGGATCCGATGCCTACATGAGCGAAGAGGAGCTGGCCGACTCGAAGAAGGTCTGCGGCCCCGAGGGCGCCTTCGACGTGCCGACCTACGTCTCCCCGATTGCGATCGCCTTCAACCTGGAGGGCGTGGAAAGCATCAACCTGGATGCGCCGACCATCGCCAAGATCTTCAAGAAGGAGATCACCAAGTGGAACGATGAGGCCATCGCCAGCCAGAACCCGGACGTGCAGCTGCCGGACACCGCGATCACCGTGGTGCACCGCAACGACGAATCGGGCACCACCGAGAACTTCGTGGAGTACCTGAAGGCCGCGGCCGGGGACGTGTGGGACTACGAGGTCTCCGGCGACTGGCCCAAGGACATCCAGTCGGAGAACGCCAAGGGCACCTCCGGGGTGGTTTCCACCACCTCGAGCACCGACGGGGCGATCACCTACGCCGACTTCTCCGCGGTGGGCAAGCTGTCCACCGTGAACGTGAAGGTCGGCCAGCAGTACACCGAAATCTCCGCCGAGGCCGCGGCCAAGGCCCTGGAGGCGGCCACCCCGGTCGAGGGCCGCGGTGAGCACGACATGGCCCTGGAGTTGGCCCGCGACACCACCGAGGCCGGCACCTACCCGATCGTGCTGGTCTCCTACCACGTGTACTGCTCCAGCTACAAGGACCAGCAGACCGTGGACCTGGTCAAGGCCTTTGGCAACTACGTTGTCTCCGAGGAAGGCCAGAAAGCCGCCCAGGAGTCGGCCGGCAACGCCCCGCTCTCCTCGGCCATCGCCGAGCAGGCCGGTGCGGCCATCGATTCGATCACCGTGGCCGAATAGGCCCGTGCACCACCCGGCGCGGGCCGCAGCCCGGCCCGCGCCACACCCCTCCAACCCTCCTTCGCGCCGGTAAACCCGCCGGCATACGACCCCACTAGAAGGCTTATCCCATGACCACCAATGCCCTGAAGAGCGGCTCGACCGCCGGGCGCGCCGGGGACAGGATTTTCTCCACCGCGGCGCTGTCCGCGGGCGTGCTGATCCTGCTGACCCTGTTCGCGGTCGCGGTCTTCCTCTTCATCCAGGCCCTGCCCACCTTCACCGCCGACCCGGCGGAGATCTCCGGCGGCGAGGGCTTCTTCGCCTACATTTTCCCGATCATCATCGGCACCGTGATCGCCGCGGCGATCGCCCTGCTGATCGCCACCCCGATCGGCATCGCGGTGGCCTTGTTCATCTCCCATTACGCCCCGCGTTCGATCGCCGGCCCGCTGGGCTACGTCATCGACCTGCTGGCCGCGATCCCCTCGGTGATCTACGGCGCCTGGGGCTACCTGGTGCTGGCCCCGGCCCTGGTGCCCGGCTACCAGTGGCTGGCAGAGAACCTGGGCTTCATCCCGATCTTCGGCGGCCCGGCCAGCCAGACCGGCAAGACCATGCTCACTGCCGGGATCGTGCTGGCGGTGATGGTGCTGCCGATCATCACCTCGCTGTGCCGTGAAATCTTCCTGCAGACCCCGAAGCTGCATGAGGAGGCCGCCCTGGCGCTGGGTGCCACCCGCTGGGAAATGATCACCACCGCGGTGCTGCCCTTCGCCCGCCCCGGCATCATCTCCGCGGTGATGCTGGGCCTGGGCCGCGCCCTGGGCGAAACGATGGCGGTGGCCCTGGTGCTGTCCACCGGTGCGCTGATCCCGTCGCTGATCCAGTCCGGCAACCAGACCATCGCCGCGGAAATCGCGCTGAACTTCCCGGAGGCGTTCGGCCTGCGACTGGCTGAGCTGATCGCCGCCGGCCTGGTGCTGTTCGTGATCACCCTGGTGGTCAACATGATTGCCCGGGCCATCATCGCCCGCCACAAGGAATTCTCGGGAGCGAACTGATGAGCCTGACCAAAACCCCACAGCCAAAGCCCACCTCCGGCTCCGCCCAGTCCCGCGCAGAGCTGGCTCCGCGCACCCGCAACGCGCTGGCCAAGGGCAAGCTGCCGCGCTGGGCCGTGCCGGCGACCGCGGCTGGCGCCGTCATCCTGGGTGCGGCCCTGTCCACCCTGGGCGGATTCTCGGTGGCCAGCTTCGCGATCTACGCGGCGCTGCTGTTCGTCATCGGGGCCACCACGGCCACCGGCATTGTCGAGGGGGCCCGGCGCGGGAAGAACGCGCTGGCCCTGTACCTGATCTACGGCGCCTTCATCCTGGCGCTGATCCCGCTGGCCTCGGTGATCTACACCGTGCTGGAAAAGGGCCTGCCGGGGATGAGCCTGCACTTCTTGACCAGTTCAATGAACGGGGTCACCGGTGCGGTGGACAACCAGAGCGTCGCCGAGGGCGGACCGGTCGTCGGCGGGGCGTACCACGCGCTGATGGGCACCTTGCTGATCACCCTGTGGGCGACCATCATTTCGGTGCCGGTGGGCATGCTCACCGCCGTCTACCTGGTCGAATACTCCAAGGGCGGGCTGCTGTCCCGGGCGATCACATTCTTCGTTGACGTGATGACCGGCATCCCCTCGATCGTGGCCGGCCTGTTCGCCGCCGCGTTCTTCGGGGTGATCCTGGGTCCCAACGCCCGCATGGGCATTGTCGCGGCCGTCGCGCTGAGCGTGCTGATGATCCCCACGGTGGTGCGTTCCACCGAGGAAATGCTCAAGATCGTGCCGAACGAGCTGCGTGAGGCCTCCTACGCGTTGGGCGTGCGCCGCTGGCGCACCATCCTGAAGGTGGTCATCCCCACCGCGATCTCCGGCATCGCCTCCGGCGTCACCCTGGCCATTGCCCGGGTGATTGGTGAGACCGCCCCGATCCTGGTCACCGCCGGCATCGCCAGCAACATCAACCTGAACGTGTTCGCCAACTGGATGTCCACGTTGCCCACGTTCATCTACTACCAGATCCTGACCCCGACCAGCCCGACGAACATCGACCCGTCAATCCAGCGTGCCTGGGCCGCTGCCCTGCTGCTGATCCTGATGGTGATGGCGCTGAACCTCGTCGCCCGCCTGGTCGCCTCGATCTTCGCCCCCAAGAAGGGCCGTTGAGCCGCACCGGCTCCGGACCTGTCACCCACAGTTTTTCCAAAGGACCCAACCACCATGTCAAAGCGCATCGACGTCAAAGACCTGAACGTCTACTACTCCAAATTCCTGGCCGTGCAGGATGTAAACATCAACATCGCCGCCAAATCCGTCACCGCCTTCATCGGCCCCTCCGGCTGCGGCAAGTCCACCTTCCTGCGCACCCTGAACCGCATGCACGAAGTGATTCCCGGCGGCCGCGTCGAGGGTGAGGTGCTGCTGGACGGGGACAACCTCTATGAGGCCGGGGTGGACCCGGTGACCGTGCGCAGCCAGATTGGGATGGTCTTCCAGCGCCCGAACCCGTTCCCGACCATGTCCATCCGCGACAACGTACTGGCCGGGGTGAAGCTGAACGGCAAGAAGATCTCCCGCTCGGATGCCGAGGCGCTGGTGGAGAAGTCGCTGCGCGGGGCCAACCTGTGGAACGAGGTCAAGGACCGCCTGGACAAGCCCGGCTCCGGCCTTTCCGGTGGCCAGCAGCAGCGTTTGTGCATTGCCCGCACCATTGCGGTCAAGCCGAACGTGATCCTGATGGATGAGCCCTGTTCGGCCCTGGACCCGATTTCCACGCTGGCGATCGAGGACCTGATCAATGAGCTGAAGAACGACTACACCGTGGTGATCGTGACCCACAATATGCAGCAGGCGGCCCGGGTGAGCGACAAGACCGCGTTCTTCAACATTGCCGGCACCGGCAAGCCGGGCAAGCTCATCGAGTACAACGACACCGCTACCATTTTCTCCAACCCTGCCCAGAAGGCCACCGAGGACTACGTCTCGGGCCGCTTCGGGTAGGCGCGGAAGCACAGAATTCGTCCGCTGCCGTTGGCGGCGGGCGGTCCGGAAGGGGGTCTTCCGGGGGATCCTGGAGGGGATCAGGCCGGTGGCCCACCCGCGTGCGGGTGGGCCACCGGCTGTTTAAGACGCACTATCATCGAGTAACTTTTGGAACGACGAACTTCTCAGGTCGGACTTCAAGTGACATTGAAACCCGTTTCTACTGCAACAATTAAACTTGGCGTACTGATCGGCTGCTCGCTCATATCTTTATCGACGCTTACTGGGTGTAGCTCTAACATGGCTAGCTCAGTGGAAAACGGTGGTGCAGTTGCTGTGAAGCCTGAACAAACTCAGGAACAGGATGTTCTTTCGTTGACTCCGGATGCACTTGAGCTTCCTCCAGTCCTCCAGTTCGAGCAAAAAGAGGTTCGATCATTTGCTGTTGACTGGAAGCATCCTAATGGAGAGGTTAGTCGGCTACAAGAGGATCTTGAAGTCCCTAATGTACGCACCACAGAAGGTTCTCTAGAGCTGCTGATAGACGGAACCGTTCAGCCAGTCTCGCTCGTGTTATCGATTTATCAAACGAATATCAGGGACATTGACCCGACGGGGGACCCAGACTTAGTTGTAGATTGCTTGAAAGCTGATTCACTATGTGATTTTGCCATGAGTGGCGGTAATACCGGCATGCTTCGAATTGATCAGCTTGAAGACGAAGAGATGGTCATGAGCTTGCAAGCTGAGTATTATGCTGATCCTTCCTTAAATGCCGAAAGATTTGTCAATACTATCGGGTGGATTTTTTCTTTGAACTAAAGCTCAAGACTGCTGATCGTATTTCTTGGCGCAGAACAGCGACCGTGCATCCAACTCATGGGGTGGATGTACGGTCGCTGTTTTAGCTTAATGTTGTTCCGAAAGTCGTTGGTCTGTGAACAATCCTGCCGGGGGTGGGACATAGGGCAATGGCTGCCCTTTTTTGGACTTGTTTTCGTCGGCGTCCGCTGCCGAGGAAAACGGCCCGTCCGGGTCCATCAATACCGCCATATGGTGGTCCGCGTGATCGCGCCACCACACGCTCATGCCGGTGCTGGGGTCCGTGCGCAGGTGTTCTCAGGAGCGCCATAGCGCTTCCAGACGGATCACTGCCTCATCGTATTCCCACCACCGGGCAGCCCAGACCCGTGCGCGGCCGTTGATCGCCCGGCGATAGACATTGCGCAGGTACTCACGAACAAACTCATCGACGGAACCGTAGTAGAGGGTTTCCTCCGGTTCCTCCTCGCCGTCGTCGTCCTGGCCTTCGTCGGCCGCCTGGCTGGCCTCGACCTGTTCGGTCACGGCGGCCACTGCCGCCTAGCCGGCTCGCTGCCTGAGGGATTCCAACAACTCCTCAGTTAGTGCTTCGTCGACCGCGGCCGTGGCCACGTCATTGACCTGCTTGCGGACCGAGGCTTTGACCTCCGCATCGACGTATTCACCGGCAAGCCCGCCAATGTCGAGCCCAAACACTCGCCCAGGCGAGCTGGATGTATCCGTGACAGCGGAAGGCTGCCCCTCGTTTTCGGTGTATTCGTCCTCTCCCCAGTCGCTCATGATGCGCCCTCCGTGCTCAATGCGGATTCAATCACCGAGAGTTCCTTCTCGGCTTCGGGGTCATGGGCCAGGATGGATGCCCGCACGGCGTCGGCGTGCGGGTCAGCCATCCATGGCTGCGTGCGGATCAGCGTGGGCCGGTTGCCCGAGGACAACACCACAGCGCGTCCCTTGGGCATGGCCGCCAGGTCGTCCACGTCCAAGATGCGCTCACGGTGAAGCTGCTGCGACACGGTGCGCTGTCCGCGTCCGTATGAGGTGGAGGAAGTCAGACGGTCATAGTCACCGATCATGCGGACAAGGTCTTTGAGGAAGCTGCCGTCATGGGTGGTGCCACCGCCGCCGTAGACGCGGATATTCGATGCGCTCCACAGCTTCTTCATCCCTGATTTACCCCATACCTCGATGCCCTGGGACCAGCTCTGCAGAGTGGTCATGAGGATGATTCCGCGGGAACCATAGTGGCTGTAGAGGTTCGGCAGATCGCGCCACCGGCAGACGTTGGCGGCCTCGTCGAGCACTCCCACCAGAGGAGTCTTTAGCCGGCTCCCGGCGGAGCGAGCTGCCAGCTCCTCGACGGCTTCCACAACTGCAACCGTCAGGGCACAATCGGTCGAGGGGAACGGCGGGGATTGGCCAGTGCTCGGCGCGGTATTGGGGTCGCTGATGATGCTTTACATGACCGTTGCCCTTTGCTGGGCGCTAGGCGTGGAACGCAAGACGCTGGCCGCAGCCATCGAAGATGTCGCGTCCTCGGTCGAAAGCCACTGGTACGGCCGGGCGGCCAGCGCCGTGTTTGCCGACCTGCTGCTGGTGGTGGGAACCGGGCGAGGATCTTCGACTCTCCCCGGGGGCGCGCGCCGCTGAACCTGGTGCTGGTGGCAGTGCTGCTGGTGATACTCGACTTCGCCGCCCACTACCGCTCGCCAAGACGGGCCGAAGGCTGATGCGGAACCGCTTGGCCGAATTCCGCAGGGTCCTGGGGCTGTCCCAGTCGGCGCTCGCCCAGGCGCTGGCGTCTGGCGGTAGACGTTGATTTCACCGCAGAAGGGTCGGCATGCCCCGTCCCTTCCGCCGGCCTTCCGGCTGGCGGGCTGTTTCGAATGCGCCATCGAGGAATTGTTCATCCCCGAGCCCCGGGACTGGCTTTGGGACTACAGCTGGGTCAGGGGATAGGCCGCCAGCGCCAGGACGGCGCCGCCTAAGACACACACCACCGGGGTGGCCAGCCAGTGGCCCACGACCCGCACGACGTTTCGCCAGATCACCGACTCAAACGGCTGGTTGGCGCCCGCCCCGACGATTGCGCTGGTCACCGACTGGTTGGTGGACAGCGGCAGGTGCAGCAGCAGGGCGCCGACATACAGCAGCCCCGCGGCCACCCCCTGGGCGACCATGCCGCGCAGCGGGTCGATCTTCACCAGCCGGTGCTCCAGGGTATGGGTGATCCGCCAGCCGCCCAGCAACACCCCGAAGGCCAGGAAGGCGGCCGCGGTCAGTTGCAGGGCCCAGGGGGTGGTTCCCGGCTCCATGGACTGGGCGGTAATGAATACCAGCATCAGCATGGCCCCGGAACGCTGTCCGTCCTGCAGCCCCAGCCCCAGGGCCACCGCGCAGGCGCCCAGGGCTTGGCCGGCTCGTGAACGGGCGCTGACATTGCGCGCCGTTTCGTGGCGGATCAGCCAGGTGGCGGGCAGGACCAGGAAATAGGCCAGTAGGTAGGCGACAATTGGGGTGACCACCAGCGGCAGCAGTACGCCGCTGGCCAGGATGTCCAGGCCGCTGCCGCCGGGCAGGGCCCCCAGCAGCACCGCCGCGCCCGTGGCTCCGGCGATCCCGGAGAGCAGCGCGTGCGTTGAAGAGGTCGGCATGCCCCGCCACCAGCAGAACAGCCCCCAGCCGGAGGCGGCCAGCAGCGCGCAGATCAGCATCATCAGTCCAGCGTTGCCCTCGGGCAGGCTGACATCTAGGCGGTTAACCAGGAAAAAACCGAAGCTGGAGCTGGCCAGGGTGCCCAGGAAGGCGAAGATCGCCGCCACGGTGACCGCGATGCCCGGGGTCAGGGCCCGGGTGCGCACCGCTGCGGCCACCGCCGTGGAGGCGTCACGGAAACCGTTCAGGGTGGTGTAGCCAAGGGTCAACAGCACGGCCACAGCGCACAGGATGGTGGTCATTGCCCTTAGGACTCCTTGACCAGGACGCGGCCCAGGTGGTCAGCGAACTGGCGCATGACGGTGCACGCGTCCTGCAGCTGATCGGCCACCAGCTGGTGGCGGTGCATGGTCGAGGCCTTGGAGTAGGAGGCGTTCTCCACGCTCCAGGCCAGATGGGTGCGGGCCATGCGCTTGGAGACGTGCAGCATCTGCAGCCAGTTGTCCTCCAGGTCATCCAGGTGGTGCAGCTGGCGCAGCGAGGCGGTGGCCATTTCCCCCAGCTGCCCCATCAGGTTCAACTGCTCGGAGGCCCGGGCGGAGAGCGGGGTGGAGCCCACCAGCGCGATCAGCTCGCCGGTGCCGCGCAGCTTCTCAATGGTCTCGTGCAGCAGCCGGGCGAAGGTGTACATGTCTTCGCGCGGCAGCGTGGACAGGTAGGAGGTGCGCAAGTGGGTGAGCACCGCGTGGTGCAGGTCGGAGGCCTTGGTTTCGGCCTCGGCCAGGGAACGCAGGGTCTGCTCCCGGCCCTCGGCGTTGCCGATCATTTCGGCCAGGGTGTCCACCGCGCCGTGAATCAGCGCGGCCAGGTCTCGCAACAATTCAAGTCCGCGGGAGGCGGAGGGAAAGAGCTGGAACTTCACGATTTACGGCGCACCATTCAAGTCGTACTTCATTGGGGGAGGACTGACGTTGAACAGTGTACGTCGGGAAGGTTAACAACCGTGATTGGTGGTGCCGGACCGGGAACGCCTCTCGGCGGAAGGCCGCTCGCAGCGGCTAATGGTTGGAGCCCGGGGTTACCAGCGGCCCGACACCAGAGTCCAGTTTTCTCGCTTGCCCCGGTAGATGTCAACCGATTTCAGCTTCCGTGCTGGATCTCACGCGTCCGGACGCGGCCGCTGCGGGGCGAGCCTGCCCCGCCGGGCCTCAGGTGGCGCGGCGGCGCAGTGACTTTTCCAGCCCGCTGGCCGCCAGCAGGGCGCAGCAGAACCAGATGGCCCCGGCCGGGCCCAGGCCCACCGCCGCGGTGCCGGCCACCATCGGCACCACCACCTGGCCCAACCGGTTGCCCATGAGCCGCACCGCCAGCGCAGCCCCGCGGTCCTGCCCGGGCACGGAGGTGGAGACCATGGTCATGGTCAGCGGCTGGCCCAGGCCCAGCAGGAACCCGCCGGCGAACAGCGCCAGCGAGGCCGCACCCAGGTGCTCCATCAGCAGGGGCACCAGGGCGATGGCCAGCCCGGAGCCGAAGAGGCTTCCCAGCACCATCTTCTGCCGGTCAAAGCGCTTCGAGGCCCACGGCAGGATCAGCCGGGAGAGCACCGAGGCGGCGCCGCGCACCGCCAGCAGCACCCCGACGGTGGTCGGCGCCACCGCGTGATGTTCGGCCACCAGCGGCAGGAACGCGGCCAGGATGTCAATGATCGCCAGCAGCGTCAGCGAGGCGAACATGTGCGAGGCCATCCCCGGGATCCTGATGATGGAAAGAATGGTGGCCTGGGAGCGCGCCGGTGCACCCTGCGCCCGGGCCGGCCCATCCACCGCCTCGGTGCGTCCTGCCCGGCGTGGCTGCAGGTTCGGCAGCAACAGCGGGACAGCCACCGCGGCAATTGCCGCGCCCAGCCACAGGGATAGGGCGATGTCCCCGGAACGCTGTGTGGACTGCAGCTGCGCATCGTTGCCCAGAATCAGCCCGCCCAGCAGCGGTCCAAGGAACTGGCCCACCGAATAGGCGGCCGTGAACCAGCCGAACCCCTTGTCCAACTGGTCATCGGGGAAGAAGCGGGCAATGGAGGACTGCCCGCCAATGGTGAACATCAGGTGGCCCATGCCCAGCACCGCGCTGCCTGCGGCCACCACCAGGACGCCCGGGGCGCTGGCGATGGCCGCCGCGCCGAGCACGAACAGCAGCACCCCGGCCAGCATCAGGTAGCGGATGCGGCGGATGCGGGAACTGGCCCTTCCCAGCCACATGGCGCTGAGCAGCGGCAGCAGGGCGTAGGCTGCGGTGGTCAAACCCACCGCCACCGGCCCGGCGGAGAAGGTCAGCAGCTTGTAGGTGGTCACCGGGCGCACCAGGTTCAGCGTGGTCTGGGTGAGAATTGCGGTGAGAATCAGAACCAGAAGCCATCGGCCGGTGCCCGTAGCTGGCCGTCGTGGTTCTTCGCTCAATCTGCCCGCCCTGGTCGCCTGGAATCTGCCAAGCTACAACTTATCGCGCCCGCGGCTAATCGAGGCAATCATTGCGCCACATGTGGGCGCAGGCCTCCAGGTCCTCGGCGGTGCGCACCAGGGCGGTGGCCCGCTGGGTCAGCACGCTGCCGCGCACCGCATTGGCCAGATCCGCGGCGTCCGCATGCTCCGCCATGCCCAGGGCGATGACCCGGCAATAGGCGGCGGTGCGTTCCAGGGCATGGGCGAAGTCCCCGTCAAAGGCGCCGGAGAGAATCGAGTCGGCCATCCTGCGCAGCTCATCGGCGGTCGGCGGCTCCGCCGCCCCGGCCACGATCCGGTCCACCTCGGCCCGCTCGGCCCCGGCACGGAACCGGGTGGCCATCACCTCCGGGTTGTTCAGCGTCGCGGTGCGGATGGCGTACAGCCGCCACAGGGCACCGGGCAGCGAGCGGGCCGGGGCTTCGCTCCACAGCTCGGCCAGCACCTCGATGCCCTCATCCTCGGCCACGGCCACCAGCCGGGCACTGACCTTCGGATCCTGGTTGGCCAGCCCGCCGTGCACAAAGGCGCGGGCCGAGAGGTGCGCGGCTTCCGAAACGCGCGCGGGATCGGCACCACCCACGTAGGCTTCGAACTCGCGGGGGGTGAATGGCTTGGGCTTGTGGTGGCGGAATCCGGAGTCGTGGGGGACCTTGGAACCTGCACGTGGGCCTTTCATGGTGTCGAGAATACTCCCTGTTGCTGGGTGGGGGGTCTAAAAGCGGCGGCCAGCCAGTCTACGCCACTGTGGCGCCCGGGGGCAGTTAGCTGGCACACCCCGTGGGTGAGAGCGCCAGCATCGGGCTGACCTGCGGATTAAGAGCGGGTGGCGGTGATCGGGTAACATTGATCTTGGCTAAACGCCGTGCGCCTTTAGCTCAGTTGGTAGAGCACTGGACTTTTAATCCATTGGTCGTGGGTTCGAGCCCCACAGGGCGCACCGTCAAGATCGGGTCCGGCGAGGAACACCTCGTGGGGCCCGATCGTTTTTGTTGCGCGCACCCGCGGCGAGGCGGTTATGGCGTGGACCGGTCAGGGGACGCGGCGAGCCGCTCAAGAAACACCCCGACGCGCTGCATCAGCAGCGCAGTGGCCTGCGGATCGTGGCCGGGCAGGGAACTGTCGGTGAACAGGTGGGCCCGTCCCGGGTAGGTGAAAAGCTGCGCCAGACCGGCGCCCGGACCCTGCACGAACTGCTGCGCCGCATCCAGGTCCCCTTCATGGGCGAAAAACGGGTCATCAGCCATGCCGTGGATCTGCACCGGCACGGTACTCGGCCACGGCCCGAAGGACCAGGGGGCCTGCGGGTCCACAAAGGACTCCAGCAGCAGGGCACCACGCGCCCCGGCCCGCTGCTGGGCGAAGCGCTGGGCCAACATCACGCCCCAGGAGATCCCGGCATAGACCAGATCCTGCGGCAGGGCGCCCACCAGCTCATCGGCCCGCTGGTTCACCGTCTCCTGCCCGAGCCGCTGCACCAGCTCCATCCCGGAGGGAATGTCGGGCGGCAATTCGCCGGCAAAGAAGTCCGGTGTGTGAACGACGTGCCCGGCCTGCTCCAATTCCTCGGCCAGTGCGCGCACCCCGTCGGTCAGGCCCTGCACGTGGTGGAACAAGATGACTTCGGCCATGGGGGCTCCTGAGAGTGGGAGAGGCGGGGATGCGCCCGATCCTAGGGCGTGGGCCGCAGCGCGTCAACGTCCCGCCGCCGCTAACGCACGGCACCGCCTAGCGTTCGTCCACCAGGTTTTCGATGCGCTGGGGCAGGTGCTGAAGCGCCGAATCCCAGCCGGGCATCTCACTGTTGATCTCCACGCTGTACCCCTCGGTCAGGATGAACTCGGCGCAGGTCAGGGTCTGTGATCCGGAGGTGCTTTCGTAGATGAAGGCGCGGCGGATGTCATGCCACAACAAGGTGGCGGACTCGTCGATGACCAGCCCGGTGGGTTGAACCTCGACGGTGCGCTGCGGGTAGCTCATGGGGGCCTTCCGTGGCTGAAAAACGTGCTTTCGTCCCAGTGTAAGGGCAGGATGCGGCGAATCCGGAAGGCCCGGGCCGCAACTCAGGCAATCTTTGGCGGATCCACACGACGCAGCGAGCCCTCGGGCTCCAGGCTGAGCAGGTAGTCCAGGCCCAGGGACGCCAGGAACGCCTCGTCGTGGCTGACCACCAACAGCGCACCGTGGTAGGCCCGCAGCGCCTGGACCAGCTGCTCCACGCTGGAGATGTCCAGATTGTTGGTGGGCTCGTCCAGGATGACCAGGTGGGGAACGGGCTGGGCCAGCAGCACCGTGGCCAGGTAGACGCGGAACCGCTCACCGCCCGAGAGCGTCCCCAGTTCCCGGTCCACACTGGAGCCGCGCAGCAGCATCCGGGCCAGGAAGTTGCGGATTTGTCCCGGGCTTGCCCCCGGCGCCGCCGACCGGACATTGTCCAGCGCCGAGGCGTGCTCATCCAGCGAATCCAGGCGCTGTGGCAGGTAGCCCACCCGGTCGGTGTGCAGCGTGGCCGACACCGTGCCATCGGTTGGGCCGGTGCCGGAAAGCAGCCGGCGCAGCAGCGTGGTCTTGCCCGCCCCGTTCGGGCCCACCAGGCCGACCCGTTCGGGGCCCTGGATGCTGTGGGTGGCCGCTGCGTCGCTGAATTCGGCGATGCGCCGTCCGCGCGGCAGCGCCGGGTCGGGTAGTTCCAGGTTGATCTGCTCCACCTGGCGGACCTTCGCGTCGGCCGCGTCCACGGCCTGCTGCGCGCTGTCCACCTTGGATTCCAGATGTGAGCGCATCGCCCCGGCCGAGGCCTGGGATTTCTTGCGCAGGTTATCGGCGGCCATGCGCGGTATGCTGCCGCTCATCTGCAGGGACCGGCCCTGCCGCTGGCGCCGTGCCAGCTTTGTTTCCGCCTCGACGCGTTGGCGCTTTTCCACCTTCAGCGCCTGTTCGGCGTTGCGGGCCGCCTGCTGCGCGGCGGCCTGTTCGGCCTGCAGCTGTTCGCGGTAGATGCTGTAGGGGCCGCCAAAGCTGCGCAGCGTTCCGCCGTGCAGTTCGGTGGTCTGCTCCATCAATTCCAGCAACTGCAGGTCGTGGCTGACCACGATCAGGGTGCCCGGCCAGGTCTGCAGCATTGCGTAGAGCTGACGCCGGGTGGGCAGATCAAGGTTATTGGTCGGTTCATCCAGCAGGGTGATCCCGTGCTGCGCCAGGCGCAGACCGGTGACGGCCAGCAGCATCGCCTCCCCGCCGGACAGGGTTGTGACCGCGCGGGTGAGGTCCTGGGCTCCAAAGCCCACACGCGCCAGCTCGGCCTCGGCCCGCGCCTCGATGTCCCAGCGCTCGCCGACGGCCTCGAAATCGGCTACATCGACGCTGCCGGCCTCGATGGCCCGCAGCGCGGCGAGGGTGGTCTCAATGCCCAGCAGCCCGGCGACGGTCATCTGTTCGTCCAGGATCAGGTTCTGCGGCAGGTAGCCGACCTCCGCGGTGGTTTCCACGTGCCCGCCGCTGGGGCGAAGCTGCCCGGCGATCAGCTTGAGCAGGGTCGACTTTCCGGCGCCGTTCTCGCCCACCAGGCCGGTTTTCCCGGTGTTGAATGTGCCGTTGACTTCCCGCAGCGCGGGGCTGCCGTCGGGCCAGGCGAAGGACAGGGAATGGATGGTGACGGCCGGTGAGTGAGCCATGGGATTCTCCTCGGGCGCCGTGCTCGGCGCGGGTTGCGGCCGGCGACGGGCTGCAGATGGCATCGAGGAAAAGAGCTGCCCCGGCTGGGACGCGACGTCTTGGGGAATTCGACGAGATCTGAGGTCGGCCAGCCGGTAGTGAACAAGGGCGCGTGCGCGCGGTTCGTTGGGCTAGGCGGTGACGATCTCGGTCTTCATGTAGTGCAGTCTAGCAAAGTGCGGGTGCTGTTCGGCGGAGTTGTGGGCCATTGCACCCAGCGCAGCCGATGCCACGCGCGGAAGCCGGCAGAAGCAAAGCACCGCCGCAGGCATTGCCCGCGGCGGTGCTTTCGGGGTCTGTGGCTGGGGCCGGATGCTATTTGGTTGCCCGGTGCAGGGCAACGATGCCCCCGGTG
Organism: Glutamicibacter sp. V16R2B1; assembly: GCF_005774635.1. Taxonomy (NCBI): domain Bacteria; kingdom Bacillati; phylum Actinomycetota; class Actinomycetes; order Micrococcales; family Micrococcaceae; genus Glutamicibacter; species Glutamicibacter sp. V16R2B1. The sequence goes on along the minus strand of NZ_VATX01000007.1, from coordinate 174,206 downwards.
AGGTTGCGGAACTCCACGTTCTGCCAGCCGACGGCCAGGAACTTGTGGGCAAGCTGCTGCTGGTTCGGCCAGGCGGCAATCGACTCCGCCAGGTAGGCGTACGCCGAGGGGTTCGAGGAGACCAGGTAGCCCAGCGCCGGAATCACCCGGGGCAGGAACTGCTGGTAGGCAATCCGGATCGGGGCGAAGGTGGGGGTGGAGAACTCCGCCACCACAATCCGTCCGCCGGGTTTGGTGACCCGACGCATCTCGGATAGCGCCTTTTCGGTGTCGGAGATGTTGCGCAGCCCGTAGGAGATGGTCACCGCGTCAAAGGTGTCGTCCTCAAACGGCAGATCGGTGCCGTCCCCGTACACGAATTCCAGTTCCGGGTGGCGCTTGCGGCCCTCGGCAAGCATGCCGTGGGACATGTCGCAGGCGGTGACCTTCGCCCCGGCCTGTGCGAAGGGAACCGAGGAGGTGCCGGTGCCGGCGGCCAGGTCCAGGATCCGCTCCCCGGACTTGGGGTTCACGGCCTGGGTGGTGAGCTTGCGCCAGTAGTTGACGATGCCGCCGGTCATCAGGGTGTTGAGCAGATCGTAGCGGGGTGCCACGTTGTCGAACATCTCCTGAACCTGGTTTGCCTGCTTGTCCAGGCCCGCACGCACATTATGGGAAGTCATGGATCCAAGTCTTTCACAATCTTGGTGGGTTGGCGTCCAGCCTGTGCCGCACATCGCCCCGCGCCCCGGCGGGTGCCGGGGCGCGGGGTGCGCACGGTCAGAGCAGGGAGTCCAGCCGGGCGTAGCTTGCCTCCATCCCGTCGGTCATGCCGGTGCCCAGGATCGAGTCGCGGGTCTGGGCGTCCGGGTAGGTGATCACCAGGGTCAGCAGGGTTCCGCCGGGCGCCGGGGTCAGTGTCAGCTCATTGACGGTGACCGGGGAATCGGTGCCGATCATCTGCTCGGTGGTGCGTTCGTAGACCGGGGCCTGGCGGGCCAGGATTCGGCCGCAGAAGCCGAATCCTTCCTGCCCCGACCCGGCCTGCGGTTCCCACCAGGAACGGTGCTCCTGCCCTACCTCGCTGCCGACCACGCATTCGGTCAGCCCCCAGCCGTCCGGGCCGAACATCCAGCGGCGCAGCATTTGGGGGTCGTGGTAGGCGTGCCAGACCTGCTCCCGGCTGCCGCGGATGACCCGGCTGATGCGCACCTTCGTGTCGCTGAGCAGCTGGGCCTCGGTGGGCCGTGCCAGGGCCACATCACCCAGGTCGACCAGCACCTGGTCCAGCTGTCCCATGGCCAGGCGCAGGCCTTCATCCATCCCCATTTCCAGCAGCTGCTCCAGGTCCTCGACGGAATTGAAGTGGGAGGTGACCGTCAATTTCGAGCCTTCTTCCCACGGGCCGAAGGCGAAGCTGACCCGGGTGGTGGGCAGTTGCCGATTTGGTTCCCCCTCGGCCGTGGCGAAGCCGTCGATGACCTCGAAGAGCCTGTGTTCGAGAAGTTCACTCCACTGCCAGTAGCCGTGGAACGTCTCGCCCTCGGGGGAGGTCATGTAGTAGTGGCTGAAGCCGTTGGCGCAGCCGTCGTGGCGGGTGAAGGTGGCCGGGTAGCCCGGCGGCCCCCAGAATTTTTCGATCTGGCGCGGGTCGAGGTAGGCCTGCCAGAGGCGTTCGACCGGCACGGGGAATTCGGCGTGCACGGTGAGGGTCAGCGTGTCGGCGTCCTTGAGGACCGAGGTGACGGGCATGGCGTGCTCCTTAGGATGGTGCCTCGTCGGCGAGGAAGTCATCCAGGCGTTCGATGCGCTGGCGCCAGATGTCCTCGAAGGCTGAGAGTGTTTGCGTGACGTGCCGGAGTCTTTCCGGCTGGCCTCGAACGAGTCGTTCGCGGCCACATGCGATCTTGCTGACCAGGCCCGCCGCCTGAAGCGCGGCCACATGCTTTTGCACTGCGGCGAAGGACATGTCGTAGTCCGCCGCCAGGTCCGAGATGCTGACCTCGGCGTTAAGGGTTCGCCGCACGATGTCACGTCGTGTGGCGTCGGCCAAGGCACGGAAGACCCGGTTTAGCTGCTCATCGCTCAACTCTTGTACAACCATTTGGTTGTACAATACCGGACGTCGCACGGGCTGGGAAGGGGGCGGGGCAGAAAAATCTCCGCGATTCACTGGGGCTCTAGTCAGATGAGAATTCACCTACTCGAAAAGGTGATAAGTCGCCGGGATTCAGGGCGACGGCTCCGGCTCTTCCCAAGGAGTCGCCCGGAGCCTAGCATCTAAGTCACCACCGAGGGGGCGGACAGAGCACGCTAGGGGGCGCAATGGGCGAGGTGATCATCCAGATTTCCGCACTGAGGAAGAGTTTCGGACGCGTCGAGGCGCTAAGGGGCCTGGATTTGGAGTTGGCTCCCGGTCAGATCCATGGCTTTCTTGGCCCCAATGGGTCCGGCAAGACCACGACCATCCGGGTGCTGTTGGGGCTGTTGCGTGCCGATGCGGGCCGGGTGCGGCTTTTCGGGGCTGATCCGTGGCGCGCGGCGGTGTCCCTGCATCGGCGGTTGGCCTACGTCCCCGGGGAGGTGAACCTGTGGCCGAAGCTGACCGGCGGGGAGGTGATTGACCTGCTCACCGCGCTGCGCGGCGCCGTGGACAAGGCGCGGCGCGACGAGATGATTGAACGCTTTGAACTGGATCCGCGGCGCAAGACCCGCACCTATTCCAAAGGAAACCGGCAAAAGGTGGCCCTGGTGGCCGCCCTGTCCAGTGACGTGGATCTGCTGATCCTCGATGAGCCGACCAGCGGCCTGGACCCGCTGATGGAACGCGTGTTCCAGCACGCGGTGCAGGAAGCGGCCGAGCGCGGCACCGCCGTGCTGCTCTCCAGCCACCTGCTGGCCGAAGTGGAGAAGCTGTGCAGCCACGTCACCATCATCCGCGATGGGCGCAGCGTGGAATCCGGAACCCTGCAACAGCTGCGCCACCTGACTCGCAGCGATGTGGTGCTTTCCAGTGACATTCCGCTGGAGCGGCTGCGCGGGTTGCAGGGAGTGGAGGCGGTCCACCAGGAGCAGGGGCTGATCCGGTTCAGCATCGAGCAGCAGCGCGTGGCCGGGCTGCTGCGGGTGCTTGGCGGGTACACCGTGCACTCCTTCAGCTGCACCCCGCCGAGCCTGGAGGAGCTGTTCCTGCACCACTATCAGTCCGGGGCGGGACGATGAGTGCCCGGCGCGGGGGCCGGCATGCGCAGGTGGGTGTGCGCCGGCAGGGGTTCGGCGCCGCACTGCTCCTGTGGCGGCGGATGCTGTTCGCCTCCCGGTGGGGCATCCTGGTCTGGTCACTGGTGATGGCGGGGCTGTTGTACTACATGGTCCAGGCGGTGCGCACCGTGATGGGCCCGGACGGGTTGCAGGCCCGGGCACAGGTGATTGGGCTGCCGGCCGGAGCCATGTTGTCCGGGCCCGGGTACGGGCTGGAGGACTATACGCTGCAGGCCATGACGGCCAACGAGCTGCTCGGGGGCTTCGCGGTGGCCGTGGCGATCATGTCCCTGCGTCTGGCGGTGCGCCACACCCGGGGCGATGAGGAAGCCGGGCGTACCGAGCTGCTGCGGGCGCTGCCGGTGGGCCGGTTCGCGCCGCTGGGTGCCGCCGTGGGTACCGGGCTGACGGCCAACCTCGGTGCGGCTGTGCTGGTGTTTCTGGCGTTGCGGGCCTGCGGCTTCGAGGCCAACGGCAGCCTTGGATTCGCCCTCGGGCTGCTGTTGCTGGGGTCGGTGTTCACCGGCGTCGGGGTGCTGTGTGCGCAGCTGAGCCTGACGGCGCGCACGGCCAGCGCCTGGGCGGGAATGCTGCTGGGGTTGGCCTACCTGCTGCGTGCCGTGGGGGACGCCGGGCAGCGTGGGGGCGGTGTGCTGTCCTGGGCCAGCCCGATTGGGTGGGTCCAGCAGCAGCGGCTCTTCGTTCAGCAGCGCGTCTGGCCGCTGTGGCTGGTGCTGGGTCTGGGGGTGCTCCTGATCGCTGCCGCCTTCGCGCTGCAGGCCCGGCGGGAGGTCGGTGCCGCCGTCTTTGCCCAGCGTGCCGGCCGGGGGAGGGCCGGGTTGCTGGGCCGTACCCTGCTGGGATTTGGGCTGCGCATGGAGCGCAACCGGATGCTCTGCTGGGCTGCCGCCGTGCTGGTGGCCGCGGTGCTCACCGGCTCCCTGGCCGGGGCGGTGGCCGATGCCTTCGCCCAGTTGCCCCAGCTCCAGGCCCTGTTGGGGGCGCCGGGGGCGGATGCCCAACTGGATCAGCTGGTGATGGCCGCGCTGGCCAAGTTCCTGGCCTTCTTCGCGATGGTGGTGGGCGTCTTCGCCGTGCAGAGCCCGCACCGGCTGCGCCGCGATGAACTGCACCACCGCGGTGAAGTGGTGCTAGCGCTGCCGGTGTCCCGGTGGTGGCTGATGGGACACCAGATGCTGCTGGGTCTGCTGGGCAGTGCACTGCTGCTGGCCATGGCCGGGCTGGGTCTGGGGATCGGGGCCGGTTCCGCGCTGGCCGCTCCGGTGCTCGGAAGCTTTGTTGCCGCGAGCCTGTGGTACCTGCCGGTGGTGGCCTGCTGGCTAGCGCTGTCCATGCTGGCGCTGGGCATCGAGGCGCGCGGCGGGGCAGCGCTTGTCTGGGTGCTGCTGGTTGGCTGCATCCTGATCGGCACCTACGGGCCACTGCTGAATGTGCCGCAATGGGTCATGGACGCCGAACCATTCACCTCCATCGCGGCACTGGAAATCGTGCGCGAGGGCGCATCCGCCGTCCCGGCGGCGGGGTTCACCGCCGCGGCGCTGCTGCTCGGTGCCCTGGCCCTCGGGCTGTACCGGCGCCGGGATCTGCGTGGCTAGCCGGCAACGCGCCTAGGGGAGCTCCTGGACCTGGATAATCTTGCCCGTCTGGACATCAACCACAATGGTGGCCGGCTGTCCCGACAAAACCGCGGCCCGATCCTGCAGCGACAGCTCGCTGACGGCTTCGGCCAGCGAACCCTGCGGGACAAAGGCCTCCTGCAGCGGGAAGGGCCGGGACTGGGGCGCGACACCCGCAGGCGCGGGCGCCAGCACGGGCACGGCGATGACAGCGGCCGCCAGCATCAGCACAGCGGCACCGGCAACGCGGCGCAAGGAGGTGAACTTCACGGTGTTGTCCAATCACTGGGGAACGAGATTAACCGTCATTATCTCCCAAGGTGGGACTGTTGCGGGAAAAGAACCACGCATCGGTGCGCGCCCTGGCGGCGGCGCCCTTCAAAAGCCCGCGGATTTGCCCTAGTCTGATGTTCCACGATCAAAAGTTTTAGGCACGGGTCTACGCTTCGGGGTTTGGAGTGGCATGGGGGGAGCGGTCATCGACTGGACGGCAGAGGCCCGCAAGGCGGCGCGCGCCCACGAAATGCTTGGCAGCCAATCCGGGAACATCGACGCATTGCCGCTGCGCAACGTGGTGCGCGAATCCTGGAAGCGCTCCCTGTCCATTCCCGGGATCCGCCGCGAACCGGCGGTGCTCAGTGATGAGCGGCTGCGGCTGACTCGCGAACGCAGTGAGCTGCAGCGGATTTGGCCGGTGTTCGAAAAACTACTGGTGCCCGCCGCCACCGACGCGAACCTGCTGGTGGCGCTCGCCGACGCCCAGGGCACCTTGCTGTGGGTGGCCGGCAGCGGCTCCTCCGTGGACGGGGCCGAACGGGTGGGGTTCGCCGCGGGCGCGAACTGGGCCGAAAGTTCGGTGGGAACCTCCGCCCCGGGGCTGGCGCTGGCCACCGGTGACGGGGTTCAGGTTTCGGGGGCCGAGCACCTGTACGAGCACGTGCATCACCTGAACTGTTCGGCAGCGCCCATCCACCACCCGAAGACCGGGCGGATCATCGGCGCGGTGGACCTGACCGGCGGGGATGAGGCCATCGCCGTGCACTCCCTGCCGCTGTTGCGTGCCGCGGTGGCGGCCGCCGAAAGCCAGCTGCTGCTGCCGGGGCCCGCCCACCGTCCGGGCAGCGGGGACTTCCTGGATCTGGGCGCCGCCGAGGGCCCGGAACTGTCTGGCCAGCCCATCTCGCTGCGCCACGCCGAGATCCTCACCCTGCTAGGCGCCCACCCGCGGGGGCTGAGCAACGCCGAGCTGGTCGAGCGGCTCTTCGAATTCCCGGATGCGGCCGCCGCCGGGACGGTGCGCGCCGAGATCGTTCGGCTGCGCAAGGTGCTGGTCGCCGTCCCGGGCCGCAGCATCGCCGCCCGCCCCTACCGGCTGGGATGGGATCTGCACACCAGCCTGGGCCGGTTGTGGCAGGCACTGGAATCCGGGGACCTGGAACAGGCACTGGCCCTGCACCCGGCGGACATGCTGGCCCGCTCCCAGGCGCCGGGCATCGTGGAACTGCGGGCCCGGGCGCACGCCGCCCTGCGCGAGGTGGCAATGGACCGGGGCAGTGCCCACCAGCTGCTGCGCCTGGGCCGGCAGCTGGCCGACCCGCAGCTGCTGCAGGCGGCGTTGCGCGAGCTGCCCGCGGACTCCCCGGCCCGCTCCCTGGTGGTGGCCGAGGTGGAGGCCATGATCCGCTGAGCTAGGCGGGCAGCCCCACCAGCCCACGGGGCGTATGCCACAGGGCCCCGGCCAGCCATTCGGCACCCAGCCCCCAGTCGTTCAGCACCTGCAGCTGATGGCTGTAGGGGTAGGGGATCGAGGGGAAATCGCTGCCCAGCACCACCTTGCCCGCCAGCGCATGCAGAATGCGGGCATAGTCGGGCGGGACTGGAAAGAGCTGCTGCATGTAGGAGGTGCCCACCATCGTGGTGTCCAGGTAGACGTTGCGGTGCTTGTGGGCCAGCTCGGCAAACGGCAGATAGTCCGGCAACCCGGCGTGGGCGATGATCAGCACCAGACCCGGGTGGCGTTCAATGAGCCGCCGGATCGGTGCGATGCCGGTGAACCTCCCGGGGTGCGGCCCATGCCCGCAATGGATAACCACGGGGGCGCCGGCCTGCTCCACCAGCCTCCAGGCCTCCTCCAGCCGCGGATCCAGGACGCAGAACCCGCCGACCTGGACATGGATCTTGAAGATCCGCGCCCCGGCGTCCAGCGCCCGCTGCACCACGGCAGGGGCCTGGGGTTCCGGGAAGAACGTGGCTGAGTGAATCACCTGCGCATGGTCTTGGGCCAGGGCGGTGCTGAAGTCGTTGAGCCACTGGGCCATGCCCGGGCGGTGCGCGTAGTTCAGCGAACTGAAATTGCGCACCCCCAGCCCGGCCAGCACCTCGATCCTCTCCTGGAGCGGAAGCCGGTAGTGGATCGGCCAGGCTGGCGCGCCGCTGGCGGCCACCCCATCGAAGAATCCCCAGACCTTCTGCTGCACCCGATCCGGCATGAAATGCACATGCAGGTCAGTGATCCCGGCAATGCCCAGTTCAGCCAGCCAGCCGCTGACCTGCGCATCACCACCTGGCCCCGCCCTATGCCGCATAGCGCTGCCCACCTGTTCTTGAATCGTCCGCCGCCCGGTCCCCTCGCGCCTCATCGTACGTTGCCCGGGGCATGCAACCTAGTTGCAACCTTCCAGTGACTATCGTCACATCCAACAGCTGCGGTTCACCGCGAAGGAGTCCGCGGCACCGCGGGCCCGGCGCCGGCGGACGGGCCAAGAACCACCACGGGCAGCATCTGTCCGGCCACGAAGGAGCAAGACAACCATGGGTATTTACGCCAACCCGAACACCGACGGCGCACTGGTCGCGTTCAAGTCGCGCTACGAGAATTACATCGGGGGCCAATGGGTGGCCCCGGTCAAGGGCATGTACTTCGAGAACATCACCCCGGTCACCGGCAAGGCGTTCTGTGAGGTGGCCCGCTCCACCGCCGAAGACATCGAATTGGCGCTGGACGCCGCACATGCCGCCGCCCCTGCGTGGGGCAGGACCAGTGTCGCCGAACGGGCGGTCATCCTGAACAAGATCGCGGACCGCATCGAGCAGAACCTGGAAATGCTGGCGGTCGCCGAAACCTGGGACAACGGCAAGGCGGTCCGTGAAACCCTGAACGCGGACCTGCCCCTGGCGGTGGACCACTTCCGCTACTTCGCCGGGGCCATTCGCGCCCAGGAAGGCACCCTGTCGCAGATCGATGATGACACCACCGCCTATCATTTCCACGAACCGCTGGGCGTGGTCGGGCAGATCATCCCCTGGAACTTCCCGATCCTGATGGCCGTGTGGAAGCTCGCCCCGGCGCTGGCCGCGGGCAACGCGGTGGTGCTGAAGCCGGCCGAGCAGACCCCGGCCAGCATCCTGGTGCTCATCGAGCTGATCGGGGACCTGCTGCCCGAGGGCGTGGTGAACATCGTCAACGGCTTCGGTGCCGAGGCCGGCAAGCCGCTGGCCTCCAACCCGCGCATCCGCAAGATCGCGTTCACCGGTGAAACCACCACCGGTCGGCTGATCATGCAGTACGCCTCGGAGAACCTGATCCCGGTCACCCTGGAACTGGGCGGTAAGAGCCCGAACATCTTCTTCGAGGACATCGCGGCCAGGGACGACGCGTTCTACGACAAGGCGCAGGAGGGCTTTACCCTGTTCGCGCTGAACCAGGGCGAGGTGTGCACCTGCCCCTCAAGGGCACTGGTCCAGGAAAGCATCTATGGCGAGTTCATGGAGAAGGTGCTGGCCCGCACCCGGGCGATCAAGCAGGGCAACCCGCTGGACACCGAAACCATGATGGGGGCCCAGGCCTCCAACGACCAGCTGGAGAAGATCCTGTCCTACATGGACATCGGCACCGCGGAGGGCGCCAAGGTGCTCACCGGCGGCGGCCGGGCCGAGCTGGGTGGGGAGCTTGCCGACGGCTACTACGTGCAGCCCACCATCTTCGAGGGCAGCAACAACATGCGCATCTTCCAGGAGGAGATCTTCGGTCCGGTCGTTGCGGTCACCAAATTCAGTGACTACAACGACGCGATCACGATCGCCAATGACACCCTCTACGGCCTGGGGGCCGGCGTGTGGAGCCGCGAGGGCAACACCGCCTACCGGGCCGGACGACAGATCCAGGCCGGTCGTGTCTGGGTCAACCAGTACCACGCCTACCCGGCGCACTCGGCCTTCGGGGGCTACAAGTCCTCCGGCATCGGCCGGGAAAACCACCTGATGATGCTCTCGCATTATCAGCAGACGAAGAACCTGCTGGTCTCGTACTCGGAGGACAAGCTCGGCTTCTTCTAAGCAACACCGTTCACACCCTCCCCGTCCTTGGGGAAACCACTTCCACATTTTGAACAGACCTCGAGGGCGTGGGGTCACCGGGTGCAGCGCCGCCGATAGCCAGCCTCATCGGCGGCCGCCCCGCTCACGCTGCACGCCTTCGAACGCCAAGCAAAGGACAACACCATGAGCACCATGAAAGCAGCCGTCGTCGAGGACTTCGGCCAGGAATTCCAGGTCAAGGACGCCCCCATCCCGGAGCCGGGCCCCGGCCAGGCGCTGGTGAAGCTCATCGCCTCGGGCGTATGCCACACCGACCTGCACGCGGCCGAGGGGGACTGGCCGGTCAAGCCGACGCTGCCGCTGATCCCCGGTCACGAGGGGGTGGGCACCGTTGAGAAGGTCGGCCCGGGCGTCACCGAGGTGAAGGTCGGCGACCTGGTCGGCAACGCGTGGCTGGCCAGCGCCTGCGGCAGCTGCGAATACTGCCGGACCGGCTGGGAAACCCTGTGCGAGTCCCAGACCAACGGCGGCTACTCGGTGAACGGCAGCTTCGGGCAGTACATGCTGGTGGATGCACGGTTCGCCGCCCTGATCCCACAGGGCTCGGACCCCCACGAAATCGCGCCGGTGCTGTGTGCCGGCGTGACGGTGTACAAGGGCCTGAAGATGACCGGGGTGCGCCCGGGACAGTGGGTGGCCATCTCCGGCATTGGCGGGCTGGGGCACATCGCGGTGCAGTACGCGGTGGCCATGGGCATGCGGGTGGTCGCCATCGACGTCGCCGACGAGAAGCTGGCGCTGGCCACGAAGCACGGGGCCGAACTGACCGTCAACGCGTTCGCGCAGGACCCGGCGGAGGTAATCCAGGAAAAGATCGGCGGTACCCACGGGGTGCTGGTCACCGCCGTGCACCCTGCTGCCTTCGGCCAGGCCATCGGGATGACCCGCCGCGGCGGCACCATTGTCTTCAACGGCTTGCCGGCCGGGGATTTCCCCGCCCCGATCTTCGACATCGTGCTCAAGGGACTGACCATCCGCGGCTCGATCGTCGGCACCCGCCAGGACATGATTGAGGCCCTGGAATTCTATGCGGCCGGGAAGATCAAGCCGACCTTCCACACCCGACCGCTGGAGGACATCAACGCCGTCTTCGACGAGATGCGCCATGCGAAGATCGATGGCCGCGTCGTGATCGACTACACGGCGCAATAGTAGGACACTGGGGACCCGGCCACTGCCCGAAGAACGCAGCGTCAGCGCTCACGCGTGCACTTCGGGCGCAGGCTTCCCCGCCGACGCCAAGCCGCACCAACCAGCAAAGGACACACCATGGCCCAGGTTATCGAATCCCGCCCGGTGATCGATGGTGAGCAGTTCTCCCGGGTCGACTTCACCGCCCAGTGCGTGCAGCTGCTGCGCCGGCTGTGGGATCTGCACGGCCCGCTGATGTTCCACCAGTCCGGCGGCTGCTGTGACGGCTCCTCTCCCATGTGCTACCCGGCCGGGGAATTCAAGACCGGCAACGCCGACATCCTGCTGGGGGTGCTGGCGCTGCCTGCTGAGGACGGGACCGTGCTGGGCGACATCGATTTTTGGATGTCAAGGGAACAGTTCGAATACTGGAAGCACACCAGGCTGACCGTGGACGTGGTCAACGGGCGCGGCTCGGGGTTCTCGCTCGAAGCCCCGGAGGGCAAGCGGTTCCTGATCCGCAGCCAGCTCATCGAACCGCCAGCTCACTAGCGGCGCGGTGCGGGGGCACCGGGCCTAAAGCCCCGTGGAGGGCAGCAGGGGCTGCTGCGGGTGGCGGGGCGCCGCCGTGCGCCGCGCCAACTGGCTGCACACCAGCAGGACCAGCACCAGGGCCGCCAGGCACAAGCCACCGGCCAGCGGCAGGGTGGTCCAGCTGCCGCGCATCAGGAACAGGGCCGGCACCGTGCTGCTGGGAATCCCGGTGAGGACCAGGAACCAGCCGGTAAAACGCTGGATGTCCACCTCGCCGGCCCGTTCCCGGCCCAGGGACAGGCGCCAGAAGAACAGGAACCAGGCCACCGCCCAGCAGAGCCAGATCACCGCAAACACCGGGTCGCTGCCCAGCAGGGACAACGCCTGATACAGCGCAATGGCCGCCACGAACAGGCAGTACCAGCCAAAGCCGTGCTCTTCGGCGCCGGTGACCAGGCTGTAGCCCACCCAGAGATAGGTGATGCCAAACAGGTAGCTGGGCCACGCGCCGGACACCAGCTGCGGGTCACCGCCGGCTTGGGCCAGGATGATGGTGGGCAGCACCACCTGGATGGTCCCCACCAGGAAATTTAGGGGAATAGTGGACCTCGCGCCAATAATCCCGGCCGCGGCCAGGCCGTTGACCAGCAAAATGACACCGACGAATACCAGTCCCACATGTTCCATATTCCACTCCTCGCCATGCATTGCCGGGGCAATTGGGCTCAACCGGGTCGCGGCAGCGAACCGGGAAGATTTTGGCCGCCAGAGCAGCGGTTGAACATATTGTAGCGCCCCCGGGGCTTGAACGTGACCGGCGGCACTGGCCCGGGGCCGTGGTGTGCGCCGCGCTCGATGCGTAGACTGTGGCCATGCGACTATGGTCCCTGCATCCAAGCCTGCTCGACGCCAAGGGACTGGTGGCCTGCTGGCGTGAAACGCTGCTGGCGCAAAAGGTCCTGGCCGGACAAACCAAGGGGTACACCGCGCACCCGCAGCTGGTGCGCTTCCGGGCCGTGGACCAGCCGCTGGCGGTCATCGGCCGTTACCTGCAGGGACTGTGGGATGAGGCCGCGAACCGTGGCTACCACTTCGACCCCTCGCGCATCCGCGAACCACACCCGGCGGCGGGGGAGCCGACCCTGGCACTGCCCAGCGGGCAGGCGGCCTTCGAACGACAGCACCTGCTGGGCAAGCTATTGATCCGCGACCCGCAGCGTGCCGAGCCGCTGCGCCGCCTTGGGGTCCAGCAGCTGCCGTTGCATCCGCTGTTTCACCTGGTTCCCGGATCCGTGGAACCCTGGGAGAAGGACACGGCCATCACGCGTAACGGATGATGCCGCGGCGCCGGGAAGTTGCTGAAATGGGGGAATGAGCCAAACTTCACCATTCCCCACCGGTGGGACCGACATTGAAATCCAGTTGCGTTGGAGCGACGAGGACAAGCTGGGCCACGTGAACAACGCCCGGATCGTGACGTTGATGGAGGAGGCCCGGGTCCGCTGGCTGCGCCGTGATGGAATCGCCGAACGCTTCGGCAACGGGCTGGTGGTTGCCGCGCTGCAGATCAACTACCTCAAGCCGCTGTACTACCGGCCGTCCATGACGGTTCGCATGGGGGTGGACCGAATCGGCACCAAGTCCTTTGCCCTGCGGCACCTGGGTTACCAGGACGGCCAGGTCGCCTTTGACGGAACCACGGTGATGGTGGCCTTGGACACCGATGGCGTGTCCTCACGCCTGCCCACCCCTGCCGAACGCCAATGGCTGCAGGACCAGATGCTCAGCGTCGGCAACGCATAGCGTCCGCGCCGCCGGTGCCTTCCCCTTGCGGCGCCCGGGGAAGGGTGTCCAACCCGTGGGCGCATCAGCGTGCTGGCCGCCCGCGTGGCAGGCTGTTTGGCCGCACTCCGGGCTGCCCCTCGCTGGCCGTGGCCGCCGGGAAAGCGGGAGGAAGGGCTTTCCCAGTTCCTCGCGGGCCTGCGCATCCCGCGCTTCGGCGGCCCTTCCCGGATCAGGCCGGCAAACAGCGCGGCCGGTCAAGGCCGGTTCTATGATGGCACCAGGAAACGGTGAACGTTGGCGGCGGAGGGCAGCTGGCGGCGCCTTGCGGCAGAAGGGAAACGGCAATGAGTGAACAGCGCACGGGGCAGGCACGGACAGTTGTCCTGCACGCCTCGGACAAGGTGCAGGACGTGCAGCGGGCGATCGATTCGGCCCGCCGGCTGGGCGAGGCATTTGAGGGGGTCCGGGTGCGCATCATCATCAATGGCCAGGCGCTGGACGCGGCCACCGGACTGCGCCCGGATCGCCTGCCGCCGGAAACGACGGTGGGGGTGTGCGCGGTGGGCCTGGCCAACCGGGGGATCGATGCCGCCCAGCTCCCCGCGGGAATCCAGGTGGTCCCGGCCGCCCCGATCGCGATCGCGCAGGAGCAGTTCGCCGGCGCCGCCTACGTGCGGCTTTAGCTGGCCAGGACCGCCAGGTGTCCGGCCAGCCGGGTGCTGGCATTGGCCAGGTGCGCGGCCAGCACCTCGGCGGCCGCGTGGCTCTCGCCCCGCGAGATCAGCTCGAGCAGCTGCGCATGCTCGCCCGCAATGCGTTCGGTGGACAGCAGCGTCGCGTCCTGGACATGACTCATGCACAGCCGGATCTCATCGGTGAGCTGGCTGTAGATGGTGCTGGTGCGCGGCGACTCCAGGGCGTCGACCAGTGCGGCATGAAACCGCACGTCGGGGTCGACGATGTCGATGGGCGAGGCGCCGCGCAGGGCGGTGATCTCCGCGTTGGCCTGCAGGGCGGCCTGCGGCACACGGCGTTCGAGGGCCAGCAGGCGCACCGCCTCGGCCTCGATGATTCCCCGGGTTCGGTAAATGTCCCGCGCATCATCGGCGTTCAGCACCCGCACCCGCGCGGTTTGGTGGGCGTTGCGGCTGAGCAGGCCGCTGGCCACCAGGTTTTCCAGGGCCGCCTTCGCGGTGGGACGGGCCACCTCATAGCGCGCGGCCAGCTCGGTTTCACGCAGCGGTGTTCCCGGAGCCAGTTCCCCGCTGAAGATTCGCTCCCGCAGGTCACGGATGATCGCCTGAACCACGGAGACCACTTGCAAGCGCGCCACCTGCGCTCCTTTCCGCCTTGGTGCCTGGACGGTTCAAGTATCGCATGCAAGGGTCTACCATGGCATGTGTACTTGTTAGACAATTTTCTTATTTGGGTAGTCTGGATCCCCAGATGACAGGAGCACACCATGGCCGTGAGCACGCCAGCATTGGGTGAGAGCACCGTTGCGCCGGAAGTATTGAACGTCGTCACCGACGCGTCGCGGGTGCGCACCCGCTCCATTGACCGGGTCGCCTACGCCTCTGATGCCTCGCACTACCTGTTCACCCCCCAGGCGGTGGTCATCGCCGCCGACGCCAAGGAAGTCAGCGGGCTGCTGGCCGCCGCGGCACGCAACCATCAGCCGGTCACCCTGCGTTCGGGCGGCACCTCCCTGGCCGGGCAGGCCAGTGGGGAGGGGCTGCTGGTGGACGTGCGCAAGAACTTCCGCCAGATCACCGTGCTGGACGGGGGCCGGCGGGTGCGGGTGCAGCCCGGGGCCACCATCCGCCAGGTCAATGCGCGCCTGGCCCGCCACGGCTACAAGCTGGGCCCGGATCCGGCCAGCGAGGCGGCCTGCACGGTGGGCGGGGTGATTGCCAACAACTCCTCCGGCATGGCCTGCGGCACCGAGTTCAACACCTACCGCACCCTGGAGTCCATGGTCTTCGTGCTGCCCAGCGGGACCATGATCGATACCGCCGCCCCCGACGCGGATGCCCAGTTTGCCGCCGCCGAACCGCACCTGGTGGCCACCCTGCAGCGCCTGCGTGAACGGGTGCGCGGCAACCGGGCCTCGGTGGCACTGATTGAAAAGCACTTCGGGCTGAAAAACACCATGGGTTACGGCATCAACGCCTTTTTGGACTTCGACTCGCCCGCGCAGCTGATGGCCCACCTGATCATCGGCTCCGAGGGCACCTTGGCGTTCGTGGCCGAGGCCGTGTTCCGCACCATCCCCATCCGCAAGCTTGCCGTGGCCACCCTGGCCGTCTTCGACAACCTTGACCAGGCCACCCGGGCGCTTCCCGAGCTGGTGGAGTCCGGGGCCGCAACCCTGGAGCTGATGGACAGCACCTCACTGCGGGTGGGGCAGGGCCTTCCCGGGGTGCCCGAGGCCATCCTCGGATTCGAGGTCAGCGACCAGGCCGCGCTGTTGGTCGAATACCATGCCGACAGCGAGCAGGAGCTGGCCGCGCACACCGCCGCCGGGCAGCGCCTGCTGGATGCCGCCGCCCTGCGGGCCCCGGCTCGCCTCTCGGCCGACGCCGCCACCCGGCAGGCCGCCTGGAAATTCCGCAAGGGGCTATACGCCTCGGTGGCCGGCGCCCGGGCTTCGGGAACCACCGCGCTGCTGGAGGACGTGGCGGTACCCGTCGCCGAGCTGGCCGACACCTGCCAAAACCTGCAGGAACTGTTCGGCTCCTACGGGTACGCCGACTCGGTGATCTTCGGCCATGCCAAGGACGGAAACATCCACTTCATGCTCACCGACCGCTTTGAAGGCGACACCGCCCTGAAGCGGTACAACGCTTTCAACGAACAGATGGTGCAGTTGATCCTGGACAAGGGCGGGAACCTGAAGGCCGAACACGGCACCGGGCGGGCCATGGCCCCCTTCGTCCGCCGCCAGTACGGGGATGAACTCTATTCGGTGATGTGCGAGCTGAAGGCTGCCGCCGACCCGCGCAACATGCTCAACCCCGGGGTCATCATCGATGAGGACCACGCGGCGCACATGCGCAACATCAAACTGAACGAGACCATCGAAGTTGAGGCGGACCGCTGCGTGGAATGCGGCTACTGCGAGCCGGTGTGCCCCTCCAAGGACCTGACCCTCACCCCGCGCCAGCGCATCGTGGTGCGCCGGGCCATCGCCAAGGCGCAGGCCGAGGGAAACCACGAGCTGGCCCGGGAACTGGAGCGCGAGCAGGGCTATGACTCGGTGGACACCTGCGCCGTGGACGGCATGTGCGTCACCGCCTGCCCGGTGCAGATCAACACCGGGCTGCTGGTCAAGCGGCTACGGCGCGAAACCGCGAACCCGGTGCTGGCCGCCGGCTTCAAGGCCGCCGCCAGGGGCTGGGGCGCCGCCACCCGGGCCGGGTCGGTCGCCCTGAGCGTGGCGGACAAGCTGCCGGCGCCGCTGGTGCGCGGCACCACCGAGGTGGCGCGCAAGGTCCTTGGGGATGATGTCATGCCGCGCTATGACGCGGACCTGCCGGCTGGCGGGGCCGCCCGCAAACCGTTGACCGGACGGCTCGGTGCCCCCGATGCCGAGCCGGTAGCGCTCTACCTGCCCGCCTGCGTCAACTCCATGTTCGGCTCCTGCGGGGATGGACCGGGGGTGGGAGCCGCGTTCGAACAGCTGCTGCGCCGGGCCGGGGTCGCGGTGCTGGTGCCCGAGGGCATCGAATCCATGTGCTGTGCCACACCCTGGACCTCCAAGGGCTATGCGCAGGGTCATGAGGTGATGGAGGCCCGCGTCCTGCACCGGGTGCGTGCCGCCCAGCCTGCCGGCGGCAGGCTGCCGGTGATCTCCGACGCGAGCAGCTGCACCGAGGGGTTTGAGCACATCCTGGGCCAGGCCGGATTCCAGGTCATCGACGTGCTCGGCTTCACCGCCGAGCACCTGCTGCACCGGTTGCCGGCGGGGCAGAAAATCCAGTCGCTGACCCTGCACCCCACCTGCTCCTCCACCCAGATGGGGCTGAACGACCAGCTGGTGCAGATTGCCCAGGCGGTTGCCCACACCGTGCAGGTGCCCCAGGACTGGGGATGTTGTGGCTTTGCCGGGGACCGGGGCATGCTGCATCCGGAGCTGACCGCCTCGGCCACCGCTGTGCAGGCCGAACAGGTGCGCCAGCTGGACAGCCAGGCGCATGCTTCCTGCAACCGCACCTGCGAATTGGGAATGAGCCGGGCCACCGGCAAGGACTACCAGCACGTGTTGGAGCTGCTGGCCGCGGCTACTGCCTGAAGCCTGAAGAGGCGGTGAGGCAAACTCCCTTTGCACTGGGTGGATTGATCTCACACGCGAAGCGTGGGGGATGCAGGATTTCCCCGGGGTCCGCCCCGTGTGGGTGCTTGAGCGCGCGAATCCATCGTTGTCCTAGCACTCGCACAGGCCAGCACGGCGGCCACGTGATACTTGGTACCGGCTCGTGGGGCAGCCGCCAGTCCAAAGTGCTGGCGGTCGTACCCCAAAGCGCTTCCGCCGGTACATTTCGTGCCTGGCAGACGAGCGATCCGGTGGCCCCATATGCCTTATGATGCACCGCCTTGCGTCCTTATCAGGCGGTGGCTACCGGGAGATCAGAAGAAAGTGGACTTCATGTCTTGCGGGAATCGGGGTGTACAACCCGGATTCCCGCAACGCAGCTGCAGTTTCGTGCACAACTGCTTCCAGGGGCCCGTGTTAACCGCTCCCGGCTCTAGCGTCCAAAGAGCCGGCTAAAGAAGCCCTTGCCCGGCTCGTTCTCGTGGCCTTGACAGCGGTCCTTGGCGGGGACGCCGCGCATAACCGAGTCAACGTGCTGGCCGCAGCCGGCCCAGGTGGTCTTGCCACATTTTTTGCAGGAAACCTGTCGGCACATGAGGTGCCTCCTTCTCTGGCTCGTAAGCCGTAAATCTAGGAAAGTGAGAGGAAGAGCTTCTCCAACTCTTCGACGGTCAAGCCGTCTTCCGCTTCGGCGGTCTTTTCGGGATCGATAAGGCAGTGCTGCATGGCCGTGGCCACGATGGCGAATCCGGCGCGGTCCAGGGCGGTGGACACGGCAGAGAGCTGGGTGACCACGTCGCGGCACTTGCCGTCGTTTTCAACCGAGTTGATCACTGCATCAAGCTGGCCGCGGGCCCGCTTCAGGCGGTTGAGGATGCGTTTGCGTGTGGCTTCATCTGCGTTGCGAATGATGTGCTCCTATTCGAAAAGACCATGGGGTGCACCCCCCGGATTACTGTTGGGACTTCCCCGCGGCCGCCATCTGGGCGTGCACGGCTTCCATGTCCAGGTTCTTCAGCGAGGCAATCAGTTCCTCCAGGCCGCGGGAGTCCAGCGCACCGGGCTGGGAATAAACCAGCACGCCGTCCTTGAACGCCATCAGCGTGGGAATGGAGGTGATCTGGGCGGCGGCCGCCAAGTTCTGCTGCGTCTCGGTGTTCACCTTGCCGAAGGTCACCTCCTGGTGCAATCCTGCGGCGGTGTCGAAGACGGGTGCGAAGTTGCGGCACGGGCCGCACCAGGCTGCCCAGAAGTCGACCAGCAGCATGGCAGAGGACTTGACGGTTTCAGCGAAGTTCGTTTCGGTCAATTCTAGCGGTTTCATTGATGCTCCTTTGGTTGTTGGCGGTTACTGCGCCGTCCGGGCATTGCGCCAGGGGCATATGGCGGAGAGGGGCGGGATTTTGGTGCAGAGCACCCAGGCGAGGGTGAGCAGGGCCATGGCAGCGGCAAGGATGGCGCCTGCCGGGTGCGGCAGTTCCTGTGCCAGGACGAAGACGCCCATGGCCAGCACGAAGTATCCGAACCCGCGGCGCAGTCTCTGCTCCGGCACCTTCGAAGCCAGTCGCGCTCCAATCAGGGAGCCAATGATCGCTGCTGCCGTGATGAGCAGGGTCAGCGGCCAGTTGACCGCGGTGGAGTTCAGGTGCCCCAGCATCCCGGATGCCGAGTTCAGGGCGATCACCAGCAGGGAAGTGCCGACCGCATGCTTCATCTGCAAGCCTGCCAGCAGCACCAGGGCCGGGACGATGAGGAAGCCACCGCCGGCACCCACCAGGCCGGTGACCAGGCCGGTGACCAGGCCGACGGGAATGTACAGCAGCACAGAACGGCCCTTGGCTTCGGCGCCGGCGGCCTTCTTCCGTCCGCGGATCATGTTCCGCGCACTGGCCAGCATGATGATGGCGAAGGCCACCATCAGCACCGTGGCGGGAATGGCCGCGCTGGCCAGGCCGCCGAGGAACGCGCCGCTCATGCTCGCTGCGGCGAAGACCAGGCCGGGGACCCAGCGAACGTGGCGTGCCCGCGCGTGGGGCGGCAGGCTGGCCAACGAGGTCACGCCCACCACGAACAGCGAGGTGGTGATCGCTTCCTTGGCGTCCATGCCCGCGACGTAGGTGAGCAGTGGAACCATCAGGATGGAACCACCGCCACCCAGCAGACCCAGGGTCAGGCCGACGACGATCGGCAAGGCCAGGACCAGAATCACCAATGGCTCCACGTCCTTGCCCCTACTTGCCGTTCGGGTTCAGCAGCTGCCCGGCGCTGGGGATCTGGGCCAGGGGGTTGGTTTTGGCCGTGCTGGCCTGGTTCCACGGCATCTTGGACAGCAGGCTGGCCATCGCGCAGGAATTGCTGGCCGCGGAATAGGTCAGGCCCGCGCCGATCGCCGCCGAGAGGTAGCCCAGCTTCGGGTGGATCAGCTTCGAGGCGACGAAGCCCAGCAGCACCAGCGAGCCTGCGCTCATGCGGACCTGGCGGTCCATGGCCCAGCGCCGGGTGCCGCGCACCACGGTGCCGCCGGACTTCTCATAGGCCGCGATGCCGCCTTCGAGCACGCTGCCGGCTTCGATGTGGATGTCGACCAGCCTCTGCTGCGCCTGGCCGGCGCGGACACCGGACTGGCAAACCAGCACAATCTGCTTGCCCAGCTTGCGGGTCACGTCGTGGGCGTGCTCCGCGACCAGCTCCAGCGGCAGGTTGTAGGAGCCCGGGATATGCACGGATTCAAACTCCGCGGGGGTGCGCACATCCAGGACTGCTACGCCGGATTCGTCGGACGCCAGCAGCTTTTTTAGGGCCGCTGCGTCCATGACATCAATGGGGGTGCTCATGCTTGAGGGGGTGTCCTTCTTCGTGGGGTTGGATTAGGCGTTGGTCTTGTTCATGGCGGCAGCCCAGCCGGCGTAGCTGCCGGTCAGTTCGACCACGTCGTACCCGGCATCGCGCAGGGCGCTGGCAACGATCGAGTTGCGCAGGCCACTTTGGCAATAGGTGACGATCTTGCCGTCGGTCGGAAGTTCGTCCAGGGCCCACAGGGCGCGGCCGCCGGAGATGTGCTTCGCGTCCGGGATGGCTCCGGCGTTGAACTCGCCCCGGCCGCGGACGTCGAGGAGCAGGGCGTGATCGAAGTCCTCCAGCTCCGTCGGGTCCACGCGTGGCGGGGTAAAAGCCGGCAGGCCCCGAAGGCTGGTGGCGTAGCCGGACACCGCATCGATGCCCACACGCATCAGGTGGTCGCGCATTTCCTCGGCCGACTCCAGGTTCTCGGCGAACAGGATCAGCTGGCGGTCGTCGGCTTGCGGGTCGAAGGCCCAGGCGCCGAAGCTCGCCATCTTGGAAATGGCCGGGATGGCCAGGGCGCCGGCGACGGTGCCCTCGGCTACCGCCACATGTCCGCGGGTGTCCACGAAGACCGCCTCTTTCGCGGAGGTCTTCTCGATGATCTGCTGTGCGGTGAACTCAACCAACTCCGGCAAGGTGCCCAGCACCTTGGCGCCGTCGCGGTTCTGGCGCTTCATCCGGGCGAAGTAGGCGTGGGCGTCGGGCTGTCCGTCGAGCAGCTCGGCGATGAAGCCCTCTTCGTCGTTATTGGCCAGGTAGCGGCCCCACCAGGCGAAGTTGCGCTCGTAGCCCACGGTGGTGGAGGGAACGGCGCCCAGCGCCTTGCCGCAGGCACTGCCCGAACCGTGGCCCGGGTAGACCTGGATGTGGTCCGGCAACTTCAGAAAGACGTCGCGCAGCGAGGCGAACAGGTCCCTGGCCCCGGCGAAGCGGGTGTCCACGCCGCCGGCCGCCGCGTCCAGCAGGTCCGGGCGGCCCAGATCACCGGCGAAGATGAAATCGCCGGAGAGCATGTAGCCGGGCTGGTCGCTGAAGGCGCCGTCGGTGATGAGGAACGAAAGGTGCTCCGGGGTGTGGCCGGGGGTGTGGCGCGCGGTCACGGTGATGTTGCCCAGTGTGATGGTGTCCTTGTCCATTAGGCGCTCGGCCTGGAAACCGTATTGCCAGTCGGCTCCGCCCTCGCCCGAGACGTAGGTGGCGGCCCCGGTGGCGGCAGCCAGCTCGCGGGTGCCGGAGAGGTAGTCGGCGTGGATGTGGGTTTCGGTCACCGCGACGATGCGCATTCCGTGCTTGGCGGCCAGTGCCAGGTACCCGGAGATGTCACGCCGGGCATCGACGACGATTGCCTCGCCCTTGGCCTGGCAGCCGATGAAATAGCTGGCTTGGGCCAGATCTTCGTCATAGAAGCGTTCCAGAAGCATGGTGCATCCTTTCGTGGGGGTATGCACCCAACCTAGGCTATACCCCGGGGGGTATGTCAAGCGGGCCCGTCGGCCCGTGATCGGTGGTAGGCGGCCTGCGAAAACAAGCTGGAACTTTTCGCTGGCCCACAGCCCGCAAATTTGCGGCATATCCTGCCCTGAGCGCCGCGGCAGGAGACCGCCCGGGCCGCCTGGTTCTCCGCTAGGGTTGGGCCATGAGCATTGAACGCGCCGTGCAAGTGCCCCAGCCCATCGATGAGGTGGTGGCCTGGTTCTCCCGGCCTGGCGCGGTGCGCCGCCTGCTGCCGCCCTGGCTGCCGCTGAAGGTGGAACAAGAAGCCCGATCACTGCGTGACGGCACCGCGCTGCTGCGGCTTCCGGCCGGAGTGCAGTGGGTGGCCCGGCATCAGCCGCGGCAGTACATTCCGGGCCGGCGCTTTGTCGACGAACTGGACCCCCAAGGGTGGCGGTCCCTGCCCACCAGGGTGCTGCACTGGCGCCACGAACACCTTTTTGAACCGGTCGGTAACGGGCACACGCGGGTGGTCGACCGGATTGACTCCAGCATGCCGGCCTCCTCCACCGTGCGCATGCTCGCCTACCGGCACCGCCAGCTGCTCGGGGACTTCGCCGCGCACCAGCAGGCGGCCGACGCCGGACTGGGCTCTGGCACGGTCGCAATCACCGGCTCCAGCGGACTGGTGGGCCAGGCCCTGGCCGCCCTGCTGTCCACCGGCGGGCATCGGGTGATCCGTCTGGTGCGCTCGGCCCCCGCCGGGCCGGGGGAGCGCCTGTGGGATCCGGCCAACCCCGACCCCCGGCTGCTTGCGGGGTGCGATGCGGTGATCCACCTGGCCGGGGCCAGCATTTTTGGCCGTTTCACGAAGGAACACCGGCACGCCGTCGAGTCCAGCCGCATTCAGCCGACCGCCCGGCTTGCCCGGTTGGCCGCCGACAGCGGCGTGGAGACCTTCATCAGCGCCTCGGCGATCGGCTACTACGGTGGTGCCGGCGGGGACCAGGAATGGACCGAAGAGGCTGCGGCTGGCAGTGGCGGGGATGACTTTCTCAGCCAGGTGGTGCGCCGCTGGGAGGCCGCGGCCCAGGAAGAAAGCAGCCAGGGGATGCGCCGTGTGCAGGTCCGCACCGGAATTGTCCTGGACAGCGGCGGAGGGATGCTGGCGGTGCTGCGCCCGCTCTACGCGGCCGGCCTGGGTGGCAGGCTGGGCCATGGGCGGCAGTGGATGTCCTGGATTGGCCTGGATGACCTGCTCGACATCTACCTTCGCGCGCTGTGGGACCGTTCGCTGAGCGGCCCGGTGAATGCGGTGAGCCCGCATCCGGTGCGCAATGAGCGTTTCTCCGCGGACCTGGCCGCCACGCTGCATCGCCCCGCGGTGATCCCGGTGCCCCAGTTCGCGCCGCGCCTGGTGCTCGGACGCCAGGGCGCGCAGCTGCTGGCCATGGCCGACCAGCGGGTGGTGCCGGACAAGCTGCTGCAGGCCGGGCACCGCTTCCGTACCGCGCAACTGCCCCAGCTGCTGGCCCACACGCTGGGCCGCGCCGAGTAGGATACGGCGGCCGGCCGGTACACCGGCAAAAGGACCCCGGCTGCCCGTACTATCGGGAAGCCGGGGTTCACAGGATTAGTCCAGCACCGGGGCCTGCAGGCCGAAGCGGGATACCGCCTGCGCCTCTCCATCGGCCAGGTGGTAGGTGACGCCCACAACGGCGGTGCGTCCCTCATCGATGGCGTCGGCGATGATGCGTGAACGGTCCACGAGCCGCTCGGAGGTCTCCCGCACGTGTTCCACCACGGTGGAGTTCACATCGCTCAGCCCCTTGCGCTCGGCCGCGAAGACCGACGGGGTGATGTGCTCGACCAAATCGCGGATGAACCCCTTGGGTAGGGTGCCGCTGCGCTTGGAGTCAATCGCGCTGGTGACCGCGCCGCAGCTGTCATGGCCCAGGATCACGATTAGCGGGATGTTCAGGATGTCCACGGCGAACTCCAGCGAGCCCAGGCTCGCCGAGTCGATGACGTGGCCGGCGGTGCGCACCACGAAGACGTCCCCCAGACCGACGTCGAAGATGATCTCGGCGGCCAGGCGCGAGTCCGAGCAGCCGAAGATCACGGCGAACGGCTCCTGCCCGCCGACCAGGGATTGACGTCGATCCCCGTCCTGGTTCGGGTGTTCGGTGTGGCCCTTGATGAACCGCTGGTTTCCTTCGGTGAGCTTCTTCCACGCTTCGGTGGGGGTCATGGCATGCTGTGCGGGATTCGACATACCTCAAAGTTTATCCCCGCCCGATGCCCGCGCCCCCGTCGCCGGAGCCCGTACAGTGCGCCACCGGACTGACACGGTGCCGGTTTCTGCCCAAATTTCCTAGTCAGCTTTCGGTGGCGGGGGCACCGCAGGGCACGGCTGGTGCGCCGTCACAAAACTGCACACCGCCTGGCTGGGGGCTAGGCTCCGGCGTCGGCACCGTCTGGGTGTGGTCTTCGGCGCGCGGCATGCCTTATCCTATTGAATGTCAGGAACCGTTTTGCGGTTTCCGGCGCTCTCAAAAGGGGCGATACCCGCTGGCGGCTCTCCGGTAGCGAACGGTAGCGGCAGACATATATGGAATTTTCTCAATCAGCATTTCGTGAAAAGAGTCCATGATGTCCAGCGTCTCAGCTGTAATCGCCCGCGCCCTGAAGCCGATCGCCCCGCAGATTTTCGGATTGATGGGCAACGGCAACGCCCACTTCCTGGATGCCGCGGTCCGCCAGGGCTTCGACTACACCGCCGTTCGCCACGAACAGGCCACCGTCACCGCCGCCGACACCCACTTTAGGCTCAGCGGCAAACTCGCCATCGCCTCCACCACCTACGGCGCCGGCTTCACCAACGCCGTGACCGCGCTCGCCGAGGCCGCGGCCGCCAACACCCCGGTGCTCTTTGTAGCCGGGGATGCGCCCACCGGTGGGCTGCGCGGCTGGGACGTGGACCAAACGGCGATCAACACCGCGGTACGCGCCGTGACCTACACGGTGGACGCCCAGAATCCCGGACACACCGCCCTGCAGGCCGCCGCCCACGCACTGCGTGAACGCACCCCGGTGGTGCTGGCGATCCCCTATGACCTGGCGGCTGCCCCGGCAAGCCAGGAAGGGCCCTGGGATCTGGGTCAGTACAGCTTTGACCCGCCGGCCCCGCGGCTGGGCGAGGAGCAGCTGCAGCAGATTGCCGCGCTGCTCAACGCCGCACAGCGCCCCCACGTGCTCTACGGCCGCGGTGCCCTGGACGCAGCCGGACCCATGGCCCGGCTGGCCGACAAGCTCGGGGCCACCAGCTCCGGCACCCTGCTGGCCCGTGATCTGTTGGCCCGCCCCGCCGATCTTGGCATCACCGGGGGCTTTTCCACCGAAGCCGCGGCGCAGCTCATCGCACAGGCCGACACCGTGCTGGTGCTCGGTGCGTCGCTGAACCAGTTCCAGATGCGCTTCGGGCAGCTGTTCGACCCGGCGGCCCGGGTCATCCAGGTCGATGTCGCCCCGACCGCCACCAGCCCCCGCGTGGATGTCTTTGCCAGCGCCGACTCCGGACAGGCCCTGGACCAGCTGCTGCCCCTGCTTCAGGAACGGGCCGGAGGACGGCGCTACTGTGACGGGCTGGACCTAACGGCGGTACGTGCCCGCCCGGCCGGTGACCCGGTGGCCGCGGATGGGCTGCTGGATCCCCGCCGCGTGGCCAGTGAACTGGAGGAAATCCTGCCGGAGAACCGGCTGCTGGTGCAGGACGGCGGGCATTTCATCGGTTGGGGCCCCATGTACTGGTCCACCAGCGGCACCCGGTCACTGAGCTGCGTGGGCACCGCCTACCAGTCCATCGGCCTGGGCGCGGCTTCCATGGTCGGCGCCGCCCCGGTGGCCGAGGGGCGCACCGTGGTGCTGGCCGCCGGGGACGGCGGGTTCCTGATGTCCCTTTCGGACCTGGAGTCGATCGTGCGGACCGTTAGCAGCGGGGTCATCGTGATCTATAACGATTCCGCTTATGGGGCCGAGATCCACCAGTATGGCTCGATCGGGCTGTACGAGGATCCAATGCTGATTCCGACCGTGGACTTCGCCGCCCTGGCCACCGCCTTTGGAGCCACGGGGATCACCGTGAAGAGCGTAGCCGACTTGGAGCAAGTTCGTGCATGGGTTGGGGCAGGCGCCAACGGCGTCTGCCTGGTTGATGCGCGTATTTCCCCGTTGGTGCGCGCCCCCTATATGGAGGAAGTGCTTCAGGCCAACGCAAAAAGCGCCGCTGAGCTGGTATCACAATCTGATTAAGCCGCTGGAAATCCCCAACGCGTTCAGCGTAGGGTTGCCACGTGCAGTTTTTGTCGGTTAGCCTTGCAGCTTTTGGCCTGGGAAGCGCCCTGATCTTTCCCGCCACCCCGGCTGCCGAGCAGACCCCAAAACCGGTGGACTACCAGCAGTGCGGGATCTTCGACATTGAAGAGGACCCGGCCTACCCCTTCGGGGCCCAGTTGTTGGAGGACCTCTGGGTCGATTCACCGGATGGCAAACTGCGCGTGGCAACCTTCGACGTGAACCTCAGCGCCAAACAGCAGGGCCAGCTCGGCGCCGACCTGGCCGGGGGCGCCAGCACCGAGGCCGCGCAGGTGGCCAGGGCCATCCAGCAGGCGGACGCCGACGTGGTGTTGCTGACCGGCATTGACGCGGATGAGGCAGCGGCCCGCGCCCTGAACAACCAGTACCTGAAGCATGCCCAGGATGGTGGGCGGGCGGTGGACTACCCCTATGTTTACGCCGGGCCCACCAACAAGGGCACCCCCAGCGGCGCCGACCTGGACAACGATCAGGTGGTCGGCGGCCCAGCCGACGCCTGGGGGTACGGCGAGTTCCCCGGGCAGGGTGCCATGGTGTTGCTCTCCAAGCACCCCATCGACACCCAGCACGTGCAGACCGTGACCAAGCAGCGCTGGTCCCAGATGCCGGGGAACACCATGCCCCAGTCGGGACTCAACGGCACCATCGCCGAGGCCATGCCGGTCATGGAATCCGGACTCTGGGATGTACCTATCAAGGTGGGTGGCAGCACCGTGCGGGTCATCGCCGTGCAGACCGACCAGGTGCGCGAGGAACTGACGCACTCCGCGCCGCGGCACAGCGACCAGCTGCGCATCGTGGGCGACTGGCTTTCGGCGGCCGACTACCTGCAGGATGACCGCGGCGCCGCCCCCGGCAACCACCAGCCCTACGTCGTGCTGGGCGAGCTGGGACGCAACCACGGCAATAACCAAGCCGTGGATGACATGCTGGAGAACCTCGGGGTCGCCGAGCAGGGCATCCACGACGACACCAACTACATCCTGCCCGCCGACACCCTGGAGATCGCCCGTCACGGGAGCATCCGGGACCAGGAAATGACCCCGTCGAACCCCGGCACCGAGCAGCCCAACCTCAGCGGAACCCCGGAACTACTCTGGAGCGATTTGACCTACTAGCGGGTAACGCCGTGCGGCCGCAGCCGCACCCGGTCGATCCGAACCACGTTTTCCCTGCAAATTTCTAGCCTTGCTCGCTACAGTTGGTACATCATGAGCAAAGACCCCATCACCATGTCACTGATCGGACCCGACGGAAAACCCCGTTCCGGCGTCCAGCAGGCCATCCTCAAGGGCATTGGCGTGCAGCGTCCCATCGTGCTGGCCTACCTCAAGCGCCTGCACCGCAAGCACCCCCAGGCCACGGCGGCGGAACTGGCCAAAATCGTGGAACGGGACTACCTGGCGCTGGCCACGGGATCCGGTGCAGCGGTCGGCGGGACCGCCGCCGTGCCGGTGGTGGGAACCACCGCTGCCCTGGGGCTGTCCCTGGCCGCCACCCTCGGGTTCCTGGAGGCCAGCGCGCTCTACGCCCAGGCCCTGGCCGAACTGCACGGGATCGCCATTGAGGATCCGGAGCGCTCCCGGGTGCTGGTGATGGCGGTGCTGATGGGCGAGGAGGGAAGTTCGATGATTTCGGGTCTGACCGCCCAGGCCGCCGGCCGCGGCGGGGGACCGGTCAAGGGCTGGGCCCGGGCGTTCGGGGCAGGACGCCCCACCAGCTTCTACACCTCCATGCAAAGAACCCTGCAAAAGAAGTTCATGCGCAAGATCCTGGGTACCCAGGCCGCCAGCATGCTGGGCAGGGTGGTGCCC
The DNA here is from genome assembly GCF_005774635.1 of Glutamicibacter sp. V16R2B1. NCBI lineage: Bacteria > Bacillati > Actinomycetota > Actinomycetes > Micrococcales > Micrococcaceae > Glutamicibacter > Glutamicibacter sp. V16R2B1. The sequence continues at coordinate 146,721 of NZ_VATX01000007.1, read as the reverse complement.
TTCGGGATTGGGGCGGTCATTGGCGGAGCCGGAAACCGGTTCCTGGCCAAACGGGTCATTGAGACCGCCGCGGACGCGTTCGCCGGAATCCCCACGCTCAGCGACCAGCAGCTGGCGCTGGATGACCCGAACATCATCGACGCCGAAGTCATTGAGCCGGCTCCGCAACCGGCCCTGCGCCGCAGCGGCCGCCGACGCCGGGGCTAGAGGTAGCCTGCCGGGCCGCCCGGCTATCCGGCCAGGAGCAGGATCAGCTGCCCTCCGGTATAGATGGCCACCCCGGCCAGGGCCCCGATGACGGTCCCGTTGATTCGGATGAACTGCAGGTCCCGGCCCACCTGCAGCTCCAGCTTCGCACTGGCCTCGGCCGGATCCCAGCCGCGCACGGTGTCGCTGACCAGAGCCGCCAGGGACTGGCCGTGTTCTGCGGTGAACCGCTGCACCACCGTGACCAGACGGGCCTCAAGACTTTGGCGCAGGGCCCGATCACGCAGCAGTCGACGCCCAAAGTCCTGGACGGCTCCGTTCAGGGCCCGGCACAGTGGGGAATCGGGATCGGCCAGGGAGGCATCCAGGCCGGCCTTCAATGACCCCCACCCGGTGACCGCAAGTTCCCGCAACTGCCGGTCCCCGAGCAGCGAGTGCTTGAACTGCTCCACCTTGGCTATGGTGGCCGGGTCGCTTTGCATGTCCCGGGTGAGTCCGGCCAGCCAGTCGGTGACCGCCCGGCGCAACGGGTGGTCCCGGTCCCCGGCCACGGCGCTCAGCACCCCGCCCAGTTCGCGGTGGATCTTCTGCGCCAGCAGCTCATCCACGACCCGGGGAACCCAGGAGGGCGAACGTCCGGTGACCACCTCACGAAATACCTCCGGGTGCCCGGCCACCCACACCTGGGCGCGTTGGGCCAGCAGCTGCACGGCCGCCTCGTGGTGCCCGTCCTGCACCAGCTTGGCCCCCAGGGTGCCCAAGGTGGTGGACCACTGTGGGGCCACCATGTAGTCCCGGGCCAGGGCCTGCAGCACCGGCAGGACCTGTTCGTCATCCACCGTGTCCAGCATCCCCCGGGCCACCGTGCGCAGCTGGGTGCTGGCGGCGTCCGCTCCGGGCCGGCTGGCCAAATAGCCGCCGGCGCGGGCCAGCAGCCTGGCTTCGAGCAGCTTGCGGCCCACCACCGCCGGGTTCAGGAAGTTTTCCTGGACAAAACTGCCCAACGAGGCGCCCAGTTCGTCCTTCTTGCGCTGAATCAGGTTCGTATGCGGAATCGGCAGGCCCAGCGGGTGGCGGAACAACGCGGTCACCGCAAACCAGTCGGCCAGCGCACCGACCATCCCGCCCTCGGCGGCCGCCCGAAGATAGGCGAAGGCGGGCCACAGGCCCTGCAGCAGCAGCCCGGCCACAAAAAACACGAACATCAGCAGCAGCAGTGACAGGGCCACGCGTTTCATCCGGCGCAGGGCAGCGGCGCGCGGCTCCAAAAGCTGGGACATGCGCACCACTTTAACGCACCGTAGACCCTGGCACGCTGGGTCGCGACCGGTGCGCCGACCATTTTTCGGAGTTCGCCGGCTCTTGGCCAACACACAACCCGAGGACCGTGCACCGGGCGGTGACTGGCCAGTAGCGTAGGGGCATGAGCACTCTTTTCTACGCCCACCGCGGAAGCTCGGCACAATTCGCCGAAAACACCCGTGCCGCCTACCTGCAGGCCATTGCCGAAGGTGCGGACGGAATCGAATGCGACGTGCACCTCAGCGCGGACCAGGTGGTGGTCTGCCACCACGACCCCACCGTGAACCGCACCTCCAACGGCGAAGGGCGAGTGGCCCAGTACACCGTCAAGCAGCTGAAGGAGCTGGACTTCACGGTGCTGCGTTCCACCCCGATTCCGGCCGCCTATGGGGACATCCACGAGCAGCTGCTCACCCTGGACGAACTGCTCACACTGATTGAGCACAGCCATGCCGCGGTGGGGCTGGCCGTGGAAATTAAGCATCCCAGCCCGGCTGGGCGCGGACTGGAAGACGCGGTGCTGCAGGTGCTCGACGCCCACGGGTTCAACCGCGAAACCGGCGCCGCCGGAAGCAACGGGCAAATTCAAGTGAGCCTGATGAGCTTTGAGCCGGAGTCCAACCGCTACCTGGCGGACCTGGTCAACCGCGAACTGCTGTGCCAGCTGATCACGGAGGTGGACGCCGAATGGGTCGACGAACTGCTCTCCAGCGGGCAGACCGACCGTGCCGCGGTGTACCGGGTGCTGCAGCGTTCGGTCGAAGAAGGCCTGGAGCTGATCAGCCGCGGCACCGTGGGAATGGTCGGGCCGGGCGTGGCCTGGGTGCGCCAGAACGAGGACCTGGTCCGACGGTGGATCGGTGAAGGCCTGGTGCCCCGGGTCTGGACCGTTGACGAGCCGGCGGACGCGCGCTACCTGCACGGCCTGGGGGTGCGCCAACTGACCAGCAACCATCCCGCTTGGCTGCGCGGGGCCACCGGCCTGGCCTAGACGCCCCGACCGGTGCACGTGCCTTCGGTTACGGTCGGTGAACCGGCTCAACAAACGTTTGCCGGTGATCTGCGGCTAAGCTGAAAAACGTGAACACGCCAACATCCCCACAGGAACAGGCCTACCTGTTCGACACCTACCTGTTTGAGAACGAGGCGGAGGTCATTGCCGCCGGGGCCGATGACGAGGGGCAGTACATCGCCCTGAGCCCGAACATCTTCCATCCGCGCGGCGGCGGCCAGCCAGAGGACACCGGAACCGTCAATGGCCAACCGGTCACCGTATCGCGCATTGAATCCCTGGTGGTGCTCCACGGAACCACCGGGCTGCAGGTCGGGGACCGGGTGGTGGCCACCATCGACGCCGAACGGCGCAAGCTGCATGCCGCACTGCACACCGCGGGGCACCTGGTGGGGTTCGCCGGTGAGGAGCGCGGCTGGCAGCACCGCGGGCATTCGCACTTCCCGGGCCAGGCCCGCCTGGACTTCGATCCACAGAGCCTGGATGTGCCGGTGGAGCAGCCCGAGCAGCGCCAGGCGGCGGAGGCCTGGCTGCAGCGGCGGGTCGATGAGCTGCTTGCCACCGGCGCAGCGGTCACCAGCTCCATCGCCGCGGATGGGACCCGCACGGTCAGCATCCAGGGCGTGAACAGTGAACCGTGCGGCGGCACGCACGTCCAGCACGTGTCCCAGCTGCGGCAGGTGCAAATTGGTCAGGCCCGCGTCAAGCGCGGGGTGTACAAGGTGCGCTACGATGCCGGACATGCCTAGGGGCAAACTGACGCCGGCGACCCGGATGGGCCTGTCCATAGCGATTGCCACCGGGCTGTACGGCATTTCCTTCGGGGCCCTGGCCATCGCCGCGGGACTGAACCTGTGGCAGACGGTGGCCTTGAGCGCGCTGATGTTCACCGGCGGTTCGCAGTTCGCATTTATCGGGGTGATCGCCGGCGGCGGGACGGCCTCGGCCGCCTTTACCGCCGCCTCGCTGCTTGGGGTGCGCAACGCGGTCTACGGCATGCAGATCAAGCAGGCCCTGCGTCCGCGGGCTGGCCAGGTGCCGCTGATGGCCCACGTGACCATCGACGAGTCCGTGGCTACCTCGCTAGCCCAGTCCTCCCCGGCAGAGAAGTCCCGCGGGTTTTGGACCGCGGGCCTGGGAGTGTTCATCCTGTGGAACCTGTTCACCCTGGCCGGGGCACTGCTGGGAGAGTCCCTGGGGGACCCGGCCGCCTGGGGGCTTGACGGCGCGGCCGTGGCCGCGTTCCTGGGTCTGCTCTGGCCCCGGCTGAAGGGCGCCGAGCCGATCCTGGTGGCGATCGGTGCGGCGCTGGTCACCGCGCTGGCGGTACCCTTCACTGCGCCGGGCCTGCCGATCCTGATCGCCGCAGCAGGCGCGGTGCTGTACGCCCTGGCCGGGTCCCGGCACGCGCCGCGGGCCACCGAGCACGGCAGACTGCGTGAAGTAGATGGAGGCAAGCCGTGAGTGAATTGAGCTGGTGGATCCTGGGCGCCTGCGTGAGCGCCTTCGCGATCAAGCTGTGCGGCTACTTCGTGCCGCGCCGGGTGCTGGATTCCCCGGTGATGTCCCGCGTCGCCGGCATCCTGACCATTGCCCTGCTGGCCTCGCTGGTGACCATGAACGGGTTCACCTCCGGGCAGGACTTGGTCATTGACGCCCGGGTGGGGGCCCTGGCCGCCGCGGCGATTGCGCTGCTGTTGCGGGCCCCGTTCCTGTTGGTGGTAATTGCCGGGGCAGGGGCCGCGATCCTGCTGCGGGCCACCGGGCTGGCCGCGTAGCGTACGCACGCAAGGGATGACAATGCCGGTGGGACGGTGGCACAGTGGGGATCGACACCACCGGCCCCAAGGAAGGATTCTCCCATGATCGTCGCATTCTCCGTAGCCCCATCCGGAACCGGCAGCAACCCCGACGGCTCCGTCCACGATGCCGTCGCCGCTGCAGTCAAGGTCGTCCGCGACTCGGGCCTGCCCAATAGGACATCGAGCATGTTCACCGAACTTGAAGGCAGCTGGGACGAGGTCTTCGACGTCGTCAAGCGGGCCACCGAGGCCGTGGCCCCGTTTGGGTCGCGGATCTCCCTGGTCATCAAGGCCGACATCCGCCCGGGTTACGAAGGCGAGATCCACGGCAAACTCGAACGCCTGGAGAGCGCCATCGAGGAATCCGGGCAGTAGCGGCCGGCCAGCCGAAGGGGGAAGCAGCCGTCGATGTGCTCCGCCCCGGTTTGCGGGGGCGGGAGGTTGCCGCAGCGCGTTGGGCCGAGGAGACGAAGAAACCTGGCTAGACGTGGTGCTCGCTATCCACCAGTGGCTCCTGGACAGGGCGCGGCTCACCGATCACCGGATAGCTGCGGGCCAGGTAATAGGTGGCAACCCCGCCCACCACGGCGATGAGCGGGCCCATCCAAAAGGTGACCGGCCCGGAAAGCAGCCCGCAGATGCTCGGAGCCAGCACCAGCGGCATCAGGTAGTACCAGTGCCTGCGGTTCAGCTGCGCGGAGCCGCGTTCAAGCTGGGCGATGACGGTGAAGCAGCCCATCAGCAGGATCGCCCCGGCCACCGCCAGCCACAGCCCGGGCGCCAGGCAGATCACCAGCGAAAAGCCCGTCACCATGGCGGCGGCCACCCACGCGAACTTTTCATTGTTGCTCACGCGTCAGGGCACCTCCAAGGCGGGTCGTGGTGCCGGTGGGCACCGAGTGTTTGTCTAAATGCCAGTCTTTCAAATCCGGGCGGGGCGCTCAATCGTACTTAAGTAGGAGAGCATCCGCGCGCCCAACGTGAGATGGCTGAAATTTTTCGTCCGCGTGGTTTCTTGGCCACTCTCGCATGGCCTGTCGTACGCTGTAGTGGTGCAACTGAGGAACGACTATCGAATTCGTTTGGCCCGGACCGAGGACATCCGCCCGGCACTGCTGATGAAATTGCAGGCATGGCGCGAGGCGTATGGGCATCTGCGGCCCGAATCCTTCTTTACCGAGCAGGAGGACCAGCTAGAGGCGCAGGTCCAATGGTGGGAGCGCGGGATTGAGGCCGGCGCCCAGTTCTACGTCGCCGAACTGGCCGACGGGACCATCATCGGACTGGCTGGCGGTACCCCGGTGATCGATGAGGACAAGGACACCGGGGTCGAGATCGAGCTGGGCATGCTCTATGTGCTCTCCCCGCTGTATGGAACCGGGGTGGGCGAACACCTGCTGGAGACCGTGCTTTGCCGGCGCGACGCGCTGGTTTGGGTTCTGGAGCAGAACGCCCGCGCCCGGGCCTTCTATGCCAAGCACGGTTTTGAGGCGGACGGTACCGGGGAAGAGCTGGCCGGCTGCTGGGAAGGCCTGCGCGAAATCCGGATGGTGCGAAAACGTGGCTAGAACCACCGGTGCCCTGCTGCCCGGGCAGTACCCGATTGACACCGGACTGGCGGAGATTGAGCCGGACCCGTACGGGGCCGAACGCTACATCCTCAAGGTCAACGGAGTACCCTCCTCACATATTGACCTGAATGATCCTACGTTCCTGGACTTCGAATACATGCGGTGGATGCAACCGCTGTTCGACTTCGGCTATCCGGCCGAGCGCTTTGACGGGCGGCAACGCAAGCTGCGCGTCCTGCATCTGGGCGGGGGCGGATGCACCATGGCGCGCTGGGTGGCAGCCACCTACGACAACGCCCGGCAGGTGGTGGTGGAACTTGACGCCAAGCTCGCCGAGCTGGTGCGCACCCAGTTCCAGGTGCCCCGGGCCCCACTGGTGCGCCTGCGGGTGGGGGATGCGGCGCAGGTGCTGCCCGGCCTGAGCGATGCCAGCCGGGACATCATCATCCGGGATGTCTTCGCCGGCAGCACCACCCCGGTGGAACTGACCACGCTGGAATATGCCCGTCAGGTGCAGCGCGTACTGGATGTGGGCGGCACCTACCTGGCCAATTGCGGGGACACCGCGAATCTGGCCGGGGCGCGGGCCGAGGCCGCCACCTTCAGCGAGGTGTTCGCCCATGTGGCCATGGTGGCCGATGCCCCCATGCTCAAGGGGCGGCGCTACGGGAACATCGTGTTCTTGGCCAGTGACGAACCGCTGCCGCTGGATGCCGGATTCGAACGCAACCTGCGCATGGCCCCGTTGCCGGCCCAGGTCATTTCCGGGGCCGGGGTGCGCCGCTTTATTGCCGGCGCCAGCCCGATCAGCGGCTAGCCTGCGCTACGCCGCGCCGGTGCTTCGGTAGGCGCTGCCGTTCGCGCTGCGCTCCAGAAGCAAGCCGTCAACCATGTAGCGGCGCAGCAACGCGACGTCCGGGTGGATTGTGCGCAGCCGGTCGTTGAGCCGCTCTTCACTTAATTCCTCATCAGCGCCAATCGCCGCATCCCGGATCTGGCGCAGCACCTCGTGCCGTTCAGCGGGCTTCGCCGGCAGCGTGAGCAGGCGCGGCCCGTTGAAAAATCGCTGCACCCCTTCGGGCTTGGGCTGGGCCCGAGCCCGAAGGGCCGAGGTGAGCAGCTGCTCGTTCAGCTCCCAGCCCGGCCCCTGGCGCAACAGGCCAATTTTCTCCCACCGCTCCAGATTTTTCGTGGTGGTTCGATCCTCGGGCAGCTGCTCTTGCTGGCCGCAGAGCACCAGCCCCAGCACGTGGCGCATCCCGGGATTCTTCATGCCGGCAAAAATTTCGATCCATTGGGTGCCCATGCCGCGTAACCTCCTGCAGGTGGGAAGTGGTATCCGGCCGCCGCGGAGCGCAGGACCGTTGTTGGTGAGTCTACATTGACCCATCACGGCCGTGGCGCATGCCGGATGGCCCGGTGTACGACAAACGGGTCGAATCCGGAGCGCCATCCGACGCTCCAGATTCGACCCGTGCTGCGCAGGGGCGTTGAACGGCTACACGCCCGTGAGCTGCTCGATCAGGCCAATGCCGAAGAACAACACGAAGGCGGCGGCCACTACCCACATCAGAGGGTGCACTTCGCGGGCCCGGCCCTGGGCTGAGCGGATAAACACGAAGGCGATGAAGCCGGCGCCAATCCCGTTGGCGATCGAGTAGGTGAACGGCATCAGGGTGAAGGTCAGGAACGCCGGCAGCGCCAGGCCCCAGTCGTTCCAGTCGATCTTGGTGACCTGCGAGATCATCATGAAGCCAACCACCACCAGTGCTGGGGCCACGGCCTCGAAGGGCACCAGGTAGATCAGTGGGGTCAGGAACATGGCGGCCAGCAGCAGCAGTCCAGTGATCACCGAGGCAAACCCGGTCCGTGCGCCTTCGCCGATGCCGGCGCCGGACTCGACGAAAATCTGGGACGAGGAGCTCGAGGTGCCGCCACCGACAATGGCGCCGGCGGCATCCACCAGCAGGACCTTCTCAACGTCGGGGATGTTGCCTTCCTCGTCGATGTTCCCGGCTTCGGCCGCCAAGCCCACCATGGTGCCCATGGCGTCAAAGAAGATTGACAGAAGGATCACGAACGCCAGCAGCAGCGCTGCGGTCACGCCCAGGGAGGAGAACGCGCCGATCGGGTTCACGTGGCCGATCAAGCTCAGATCCGGCAGGGTCCAGGAGGGAAGGGAGGGGACCACCAGCGACCAGCCGCTGGGGTTCTCGGCGCTGGAGGCGCCGATGTCGAACATGGCCTCCAGGATGTTGGCCAGCACCGCTGCGGCGACAATGCCGATGAGGATGGCCCCCTTGACCTTGCGGACCACCAGGGCCATGGTCAGCAGCAGTCCGATGATGAACACCAGGATGGGCCAGCCCAGCAGCTTGCCGTCAAAGCCCAGCCCCACCGGAACCGTGGTGCCCGCGGCGTCCGGGATGCGGCGCACAAATCCCGAGTTGACCAGGCCGATCAGGGCAATGAACATGCCAATGCCCACTACGATCGCCGTTTTCAGCGAGGCCGGCACCGCGTTGAACACCGCCGTTCTAAAGCCGGTTAGCACCAAAACGAACATCACCACGCCGGCGATGACCACCAGGCCCATGATGTCCTGCCAGGTAAGGCCCGGATTGGTGGCCACGGTGATGGCCACAAACGCGTTTACGCCAAGGCCGGTGGCCATGGCGAAGGGGTGGCGGGCCCAGACGCCCATGATGATGGTCAGAATGCCGGCCACGAACGCGGTCACGGCGGCCACGCGCTGCAGCCCGAGCTCGGTGCCGCTGGCATCGGCCCCGGAGAGCACCAGCGGGTTGAGCACGACGATGTAGCTCATCGCAAAGAAGGTGGCGATGCCACCGCGGATTTCGGTGGAGAAGGTCGATTGGCGTTCGGAGATCTTGAAATAGCGGTCTACGCGCTGGGCGAACGTAAGTGTCGCGGGGGTTTGGGTGCTGGAGGACATGGTAAAAATTCTATGCTTTTCTGCCTCGGCGAAAAACCCCGAACCCCGCAATGAGTAGGCTGTGCGTGAAATCATTAGACCCAACTCACACCAATGGGAAGAATGGAAGTACATTGGGGGTAACGGGAATCACCCCGATGTAAGTGCCGGGCTATGAGGAGTGAATCTGATGAGCGACCAGACACCTGCCGCAACCGAGAAGATCGAGGGGATCGTCGTTGGCGTCGATGGCTCCCAGCAATCGCGTTGCGCCCTGAAGTGGGCGGTGCGTGAGGCGAGCCGCAGGGGAACCGTGCTGAACGTGGTTTCGGCGTACACCATTCCGGTGTTCGCCGCATCGTCAATGGACGCGGGCTATTCCACCCTGGACGACGACTTGATCCGTGGCGGCGCCGAGGACATTGTGCGCCAGGCCCGTGAGGAAATAGGGGACACCGACGTTCAGGTTCGCACCTACATTGAATCCGGGGACCCGGCTGGAGTGCTGTTGGACCTGAGCAATGACGCCGATCTGGTGGTCGTGGGCACCCGCGGCCGCGGCGGCTTCGTCGGGCGCCTGCTCGGCTCGGTGTCCTCCGCCTTGCCGGCCCACTCCAAGTGCCCCACCGTGGTGGTGCCGCTGAGCATGGCCAGGGAGCAGGAGAGCCAGGAGATTGAAAGCCGCGAGGCCATCGTGGTCGGTGTGGACGGTTCGGACCGTGCCCGCGCCGCGGTGCTGGCCGCGGCGGAGGCCGCGCTGGCCCGGGACATCACCCTGCGCGTCGTGTGCGCTGTGGCCCCGGTCAGTGCCGCGCTGGCCTGGATGCCGGCCACCGTGGACCAGGAGGCGGTGCTCGAAGACGTGCGCTATCAGATGGAAGTCGGTGCACGCTGGCTGAAGTCCCATTTCCCGGAGTTGAAACTGGAAACCGATGTCATCCCCGGCCCTCCGGTGGAAGTGCTGATCCGTGAATCCGAGCACGCGGTGTTGACCGTGACCGGTTCGCGGGGCCGCGGCGGATTTGCCGGCATGCTGTTGGGCTCGACCAGCCAGGGCGTGCTGCACCACTCGAAGGGCCCGGTGATGGTGGTCCCGGACAGCGAGGACCCGCGTCTGGCAGACCGCAAGGACTTCGAGGAAGAGGAACAGTAGAAAGACCCAGCGCTCCGGCACTCGCGTAGCCGGAAGCCTGAACGAGCGGCCGCTGGACCGCCGGGAAGCCCCGGTGATCCAGCGGCCGCTGGGCGTCAGGGGGTTGCGCGGAGGGTTGGGGAGCCCCTGCATCCGCCGGGTCAGGTGTTCGGGACATGAAAAGGGACCGTGGGCGGGGCAGTTCGAGAAGAATGCTCCATCCACGGTCCCTGTGACCGGGTGCTGGCTGTCCCTTTCGGGTGTGCCTAGTAGCGTGCCGCCCGCGGCATGATGTTGTTGACGTAGCTCAGCGGGGTCACCGAGATGCCGGCCTGTGGGTTGCGTGCGTGCACGACCTGTCCGTTGCCGATGTAGATGGCCACGTGGTACATGGAAGCCCCACCGTTGGAGGAGGAGAAGACCAGGTCCCCTGGGCGCAACTGGCTCAGCGACACGTACTGCGGGGCAGCCTGGTACTGCTGGGTGGAGGAACGTGGCAAGGAGATGCCCGACTGGGCGAAGGCCCGCTGGGCAAAGCTGGAGCAGTCAAAGGCGTTCGGGCCATTGGCGCCGAAGACGTAGTACTTGCTCGGGTCATTGGCGGTCTTCATGGCCCAGGAGATCGCCGCCGAGTAGTTGCTGCTGCTCTGCGGGGTGATGGTTTCCTTGGGCTTCTCCGTCACCTGCGGCTTAGGCTGCGGCTTAGGCTTCGGCTTGGGAGTAGGCTTCGGAGTGGCCTGCGGCTGCGGCTGCGGCTGCGGCTTCGGCTTGGGCTTGGCGGTTTCCTTCGGCTTCTCAGCCTTGGGCTTTTCCGTCTTTGGCTTCGTTGATTCCTTGGGCTTATCCGCCTTCGGCTTGCTGGTTTCCTCGGGCTTCTCGGTGGCCTTCGGCTTTTCGGCCTTTGGCTGCTCTGGCTCGGGTGCCTTGCTCTGCTCCGGCTTCGGGGTCGGCTTGGCTGCTTCCTGAGGCTTCTCTTCCTCGGCCTGCTCCGTTTCGACTTCCGGAGTTGGCGCCACGTTCGGCTTGTCCTGCTCCTGTGAGTCCTCCGGCTCGCTGGCAGCCAGTTCCTGAGGCTTCTCCACCGTCAGCGGAGTGACCTGCCCGACCGTCGGGGCCTGCTCGTTGTCCTCAACTTTAGGCTCAGTGTCCTGGGCAATGACGGAGTCAAGCTTCTCTTCGTCCGCCTTGGCTTCAGCCTTCTCGACCTGCTTGCGAACCTCGGCTTCTTCCTGCTCTTGCAAGGTGGCCAGGTGACCGATCAGTTCGTCGCGCAGCTTGCGCTGGGGATCCACGGCGGATTCGTAGCGGTTCAACGTGGAGTTGGCGGTCGAAGCAGCCTGATCGTAGTCCTCGGTGGCCTTCTTTGCCGCCTTTTCGGCTGCAGACGAATAATCCTGCCAGGCGTCGACCAGGGCCTGCGCTTCAGCGGCGGAGTTCAGTTTGTGGGATTGGCTTTGGCTCAGCGCATCAATGGTTGCGGCCTTGTAGAACACGTCGTTGGACTCGTCGTCCTGCAGGAGAATGCCCAGGGTGGAGGAGCTTGCGCCGCCGCGGTACAGGTCGGCCGCGATATTTCCAACGGCTTCGCGGCTCTGGTCCAAGTAGGTCTTGGCCAGTTTCACCTGCTCGCGGGCCCGGTCGGCCTCGGCAACGCGGGCGTCGCGCTCTTCGGTGGCCGTGAGTAGAACATCTTGCGCCTGCAGTGCCTCAGTTTCCGCCTGCTCCAGCTGATCCCGGCTGGCGGCCAGTGAGCTCTCCAGTCGGCTGATCATGGCGTCGGTCGCGGCCTTGTCGCCCTTGGCGGCTTCCACCTCTGCGGCAGTGGGCATGCTCGAACCTTCTGGTGCTGCCGGGACCGTGAAGGATGAGGTAACAGATGGCTGGCTGGAGGCCGCGGCCGGAATGGCGCCGGCGAGGCAGGTGGCAGCCAGGGCAAGGGAGCATGCAGCGACGCTGAGCGTGTGGCGTTTAGGCATGTGGTCGTTCCTCACGAGTTTTGAATGATGATGAGTGGTGCCCGCATCCGTTGTTATGAAGCCTTCGAAATCCGTCTCAAAGGTCACGGTTTGGATAAGGTTCCAACTAGCACACTAGGCCAATTCCGTAACCGATGGCAACACTCGTCACACCAGCCACATGAATTACATTGCTGGAAGATTCTTCCGAAGCGGTGTGACATGAGGACTTTTGGTATGCATGAAAGAGATTGGGTTTCCTTGAGCTAGTGCTGGGCATCGCTAAACTCCGCATGAAGGTCTCAGAATTTGGAGGATTGTTGCGATTCGGTATAAGGAAGCGTCCTGCATTCGCTGTCGGAAAGAGTCCGGGCGGTGGTCCTGGATCCAACACGGGCTGGGTCGGATGGCGTCGGGTGCGGCCCCTCTCCGGTAGCTCTCGTCCGTTACCTATAGACAGGCTCTTAAGGGGATCCGCGGTTTGATCCGGTCGCGATCGGCGTGGGGTGCGGCGGTCTCGCCCTGCGGCGGGAACCTGCCTGGTGACGCAGATCTCAAAAAACTTTGCGCCGCCTTCGGAGCTATCCCCAGCCCAATTCATGCAGTCGGGCGTCATCGATGCCGAAGTGATGAGCGAGCTCGTGCATAACGGTAATGCCCACTTCCCGTACCACTTCTTCAGGTGATCGGCAGACCCGCAGCGTTGGGTTTTTGAAGATGATGATCCGGTCCGGCATGGCACCCGCCGCCCAGTCGTGGTCCCGCTCGGTGAGGGCGATGCCCTCATAGATGCCCAGAATCTCGGTGTTTTCCGGTTCTCCGGGCAAGGGTTCGTACTCGTCTTCAATGAAGAAGGCGACGTTATCCATCATGCGCTGGGCAGAGGCGGGAATCGCCTCGATCGCCTGACGGACCAGCTCGTCAAACTCCTCGTCGGGCATCTGCAAATCCATGCCTCCAGACTACGTTGGAAGATGGCGGCGAAGGGTCGTCGGGTGCGCCACGGGAGGGGTGGAGCTCGTTTTGCGAAATCAAAAAATGCCACGTATAGTTATTGAAGTCCGCAGCGGAGACGCAAGAAACCGCAGCAGATCATAGGCCCCCATCGTCTAGCGGCCTAGGACACTGCCCTTTCACGGCAGCGGCACGGGTTCGAATCCCGTTGGGGGTACAAGCAATCGTTATCGATTGCCAGGTGGAGTAATTCACCGGCTTGCAATAGCAAGGCCCTGTAGCGCAGTTGGTTAGCGCGCCGCCCTGTCACGGCGGAGGTCGCGGGTTCAAGTCCCGTCAGGGTCGCTTAGGTTTCCAAGAAATTGGATACCGGGTGTCCGTCAGCAATGGCGATGCCAGGCTCTGTAGCTCAGTTGGTAGAGCGTTCGACTGAAAATCGAAAGGTCACCGGATCGACGCCGGTCGGAGCCACGCAAGCCCTCGGGTGACCGAGGGTTTTACTATGTCGTTTGGGTGGCAATCCAAATCACATGGCCCTGTAGCGCAGTTGGTTAGCGCGCCGCCCTGTCACGGCGGAGGTCGCGGGTTCAAGTCCCGTCAGGGTCGCCAAGAAAAGCCTTCCTTCGGGAAGGCTTTTTGCGTTAAGCTTGCCGGTGGCGCGAACCGAAGGCTCACCCGCCTCCCGTGACCGGCCCTAGTTGGCGCGTCCCAGATGTCGCGGCCCCAGCCACCGGTTGCTTAACCTGCGGTATGCGGCAGCCGCCCCGGTGGCGTCGCTCTCTTCCAGCGCCTGCAGGCCATGGTGCAGGTCATTGACCGAATCGTCCGGCCAGACCAATTCGGCCAGGGTGCCGTAATCGAGTTCAAGCACCGACTCTCGGTCAAAGCCCTCCAGCCAGGTGCCCAATTGTCCCAGTTCTTCAAACAGCGGGGCCTGGGCGGCGTGCGCGACCATGACGTTCAGGGCCCAAGACAGTCGCTCCACTGCCTGCGAAAACGTGGTCAGCAGGCGAACCGAGCGCAACTTGTCGCCCTGCTGGTGAACCCGAACCTCGTCATCCTCGCGGAAGAGCGCGAACCAGCTCAAGGGGATGCCCCAGCTGGAGGTGCGGGTGTTCAGGTGCGTCAGGTCCTCGGCCAGCCGGTTGGTGTCCAACCGGACAGCGTTGGCTTCCCGCGCTGCGGGGGGAACGAGCAGGTCAAAAACCTCCGGACGCATAGCTTCCTCCGCCTGCTCCGCGGCGAGCAGCGCCCGGGCCGGCAGTTGGCCTGGGCAGTACCGCGTGTGCTCTGTACCGTCATAGCCAGCGACGGTTACCGCTCGGAAGAACTCCGGCTCGTCGTGGGGGAAGGGATCCGAAACCCTGCGCAACGTGCGTGTCCAGAGCAGACGGGTTTCATGTTCCTCGGATTGTTGCCAGTCGCGCTTGGGGGTGGACAGGATGATACTCTGCGCCCAGTCCTCAAAAGCGGCCAGCGGTTCATACACCCGAAGGTGAGCGGTGGCTGCACTCAGCTCCTGAAGTGGGCCAGAGATCTCCGGAGTCATCAGCCGGCGAGCTCCACAACCACCGGGGCATGGTCCGAAGCACCCTTGCCCTTGCGTTCTTCACGGTCAATCCAGGCATTGTTCACCCGGGCGGCCAGCGCCGGCGAGGTGAGCGCGAAGTCGATGCGCATACCCTCACCACGCGGGAAGCGCAGCTGAGTGTAGTCCCAGTAGGTGAAGGCGCCCTCGGTGAAGGGGCGCACCGGGTCGCTGAATCCTGCGGTCTCAAAGGCCCGGAACGCGGCGCGCTCGGGCTCGGAAACGTGGGTCATCCGGTTCTCAACGAAGAAGTCGATGTCCCACACATCTTCGTCCCTTGGGGCAATGTTCCAGTCCCCGGCCAGGGCAATCTGGGCGTCGGGATCCCGTTCCAGCCAGGAGGCCGCATTGTCCTTCAGCACATCGAGCCACTGCAGCTTGTATTCCATGTGCTCGTCATCCAGTGCGCGTCCATTGGGAACGTAGAGGCTCCACACGCGAACGCCGTTGCAGGTGGCGGCCATGGCGCGCGGCTCCTGGATCGGATCCTTCCCACCCTTGCCGAAGGAGGGTTGACCGCCAAAGGTGCGTTCGACGTCGTCCAGCCCCACGCGGGAGGCGATCGCCACCCCATTCCACTGGTTCACCCCGAAATGGGCCACCTCGTAGTCGTTGTTTTCGAACAGTTCCCAGGGGAAGTTCTCGTCCTTGCACTTGGTTTCCTGGATCGCCAGGACGTCGACGTCGGTGCGCCGCAGCCAGTCCTCGACACGGTCGGCGCGGGCCCTGAGGGAGTTCACATTCCAAGTCGCAATCTTCACGTCTTCAACCTATCAATTTTTGGCGCGGGAATCCGGGTCGATGAAATCACGGGCTGGCCGCTGCGGCGAGCGAGTTTGGATGGGACCCTTCAAAATACTTGGATGTCCGAGTATATTCGTCAGTAGCATGTGACCGCCCTCACGAGAAGGCCTGATAGATGAGCGATATCCGCATTGAACAGCGCGGCGCCCTGGGGCTAATCACCTTGGACCGTCCCCGTGCGCTGAACGCCCTGACGACCGCGATGTGCCAGCAGATGCTCGACGTTTTGCTGGCTTGGCGTGATGATCCGCAGATCCACCAGGTCGCAGTGACCGGGGCCGGGGAGCGCGGGCTGTGTGCCGGTGGAGACATCGTTGCCATCTATCGCGACATTAATGACCGCGAAGGGTTGACCGAGGAATTCTGGCGCATTGAATACCAGCTCAATGCGCTGATTGACGAATACCCCAAACCCTACATCGCCCTCATGGACGGCATCGTTCTGGGCGGAGGCATAGGCATCTCGGCCCACGGCAGCCACCGTGTGGTCACCGAGGCCAGCAAATGCGGCATGCCAGAGGTCTCCATCGGATTCTTTCCCGACGTGGGCGGCACCCACCTGCTGGCGCGCGCGCCGCGTTCGGCGGGACGCTACGCGGCGCTGACGGGACAGAGCGTCGGGGCGGCCGACGCGATCGAACTGGGCCTGGCCGACGTGCACGTGGAACAGCGCCTGTTGCCGCAGCTGCTGCGGGAGCTGGAAACCCTGTCGGCGGACCAGGTGCTCAACCAGCACCGCAGCCAGCCGGCCCCCGGGCTCCTGTCCGAACCGTGGATCACGGCGTTTGAGGCCGCGGAACCGGTGGATATCCTCCAGCAGTTGCAGCGGTACCAGGATCCGGCGGCGCAGCGGACAGCCGCCGCCCTGCAACGGGCCTGCCCCAGCTCGGTGGACCTGGTGTTGGCGTTGCTGCAGGAGGCGGGCAGCGACCTGCGCGAAGACCTGCGCCGGGAATTCCGGGCCGCAGTGCACCGCCTGGACGACCCGGACTTCGGCGAGGGGATCCGTGCCCAGGTGATCGACAAGGACCGCAGCCCACAGTGGGCGGCGCGGGTGGACGGGCTCAGCGCGCAGCAGCGCGTGGCCCGCCACCTGGCGCCCCTGGCCGGGCGCGAACTGGATTTCGAGTTGATCGAACATGGCACCGTAAGCGTTAAGGAGTGAAATAGGCATGGACAGCAAACCTCGGATCGGATTTCTCGGGCTGGGCCACATGGGCCTGCCCATGGCGGCAAACCTGCACGCGGCCGGCTATGAGCTCAAGGCCTTCGACGTCATGCCCCAGGCACTTCAAGCGGCCACCGGCCTGGGCATCACCACGGTGCAGGAAGGGGCGCAGGCGGCGCAGGGTGTGGACATCGTGGTTACGATGTTCCCCACCGGTCAGCACGTGCTTGATGCCTACCGCGACTACCTGCTGGAGGCGGCCCCGCCAAATACGCTGTTCCTGGAATGCTCCACCATTGATGTGGCCCAGGCCCGCGAAGCCGCCGAGTTGGCGGTGGCCGGTGGGCACCGCAGCGCCGATGCCCCGGTCTCCGGTGGGGTGGTGGGAGCCGAGGCGGGAACGCTGACCTTCATGCTCGGTGCCGAGGAGGCGGACCTGGACCAGATCCGGCCGGTCCTGGAAGTCATGGGCAAGCGGGTGGTGCACTGTGGCGGGCACGGAGCCGGGCAGGCGGCCAAGGTCTGCAACAACATGCTGCTGGGGATCTCTATGATCGGTGCCGCGGAGGCCTTCGTGCTCGGCGAGCGGCTGGGGCTGAGCCACCAGGCTCTCTTTGACGTCATCTCCTCGGCTTCCGGCCAGTGCTGGTCGGTGACGACCAATTGCCCGGTACCCGGACCGGTGCCTTCATCCCCGGCAAACCGGGACTATGCCCCGGGCTTCGCCGCGGCCCTGATGAGCAAGGACCTGGGCCTGGCCGCCAGCGCCGTGCAGCTGACCGACACCGACGCGCACATGGGCGCGCTGGCCACGCAGCTGTACAAGAAGTTCAGCGAGGCCGGGGGAGCGGGCAACGACTTCTCGGCCATCATTACGGCAATTCGCGAAGGCTCGCTGTAGCGCCGTGGCACGCTACAGGAAATCGCCGGCCCGGTGCCGGAAGGCGGCCAGGATGTCGAACAGCTGTGTGGCTTCCGCGTGCTGCAGCCCGCTGTTGGCGAAGAGCTGCTGGTTCAGTTCATCGCGTGCCTGCTCCAGGACCGCGCGTCCCTGGCCGGTCAGTTCCAGGAGCCGGGTTCGCCCATCGGTGGGATGGGCCACCCGCCGGACCAGGCCCGCGGCTTCCAGCCGGTCCACGGAGCTGGTCAGGGAGGTGGCATGAACCTGCAGGCGCTGGCTGGCGTGGCTCATTGGCAGCGAGCCGCGCGAGGAGAACCCCAGCAGGGCGAGCACCTCGAAGCGCGCGAAGGTCAACCCATGCGGCTTGAGGATCGCGTCGGCACGCTGCAGGAAGATCGAGGCGGTGCGCATCACGGCGGTAATCGCCGCCATGGCGTCGGCCTCCTGGCCCCACCCATGTGAAACCCACTGGCTGCGCGCTTCGGCGATCGGATCGCGTGGTAGCGGATCAGTCATCTCATACCCCTAGGAAAACGGAACTAGTCCAACAATATACTTGGACGTCCAAGGTTTGGAAGGAGACCCCAGATGGACCTTTTGGGAATCGAAACGCAGCTGTCACCGGCGGAACAGGCCCGGCTGCGCGAAGTGCGTGAACTGGTGCAGCAACAGCTGCGGACACAGTCGGTCGAGTACTGGAACAAGGAGGCGTTTCCCGCCGAGCTGGTGCGCACGCTGGGCGATGCCGGGCTGGGCGGGCTGCAGCTGCAGCCGGGCTCCCAGCTGCTGCGCGGACTGATCCATGCCGAAATCGCCCGGGCCGACATTTCCCTGTCCTCCGTGGTGGGCATCCACAATGAACTGATCGTGGGGATGATCGACTCGCTGGGCTCCCAGGAGCAGAAGGACACCTGGCTGCCCAGGCTCAGCCGGTTCGAGGCCTTTGGCGCCTTTGCCCTGACCGAACCGGAACACGGCTCGGATGTCGCCGGCGGGCTGGGCACCGAGGTGGTGCGCGATGGCCAGGAGTACGTCATCACCGGCTCCAAGCGCTGGATCGGGATGGGGACCCTTGCCGACTTCGCCCTGGTTTGGGCCCGCGACCCAGAAAGCGGCGAGGTCGGGGCGTACCTGGTGGAAAGCAGCCGACCGGGATACCGGGCCAGCAAGATCGAGAACAAGATCGGGTTGCGGATCATGCAGAACGCGGATATCGAATTGGATCAGGTGCGCATCCCGGTGGCGAACAAGCTGCCCGGAGCCACCAGCTTCGCCGCGGCCAATGAACTGCTGATGCAGTCGCGCGCCTGGGTGGGCTGGCAGGCGGTCGGGGCGATGATGGCCACCTTGGACATCACCCGCCAGTACAGCCTGCAGCGCGAGCAGTTCGGCAAGCCGATCGCCTCCTTCCAGCTGGTGCAGCAGTCGTTGGCCGAGATCGCCGGTCACCTGACCGTTTGCCTGTCGATGATGCGCGATGTGGCCCAGCGGCAGGAGCAGGGGGAGCTGGAGATGGTGCAGGCGGCCCTGGCCAAGTCCACCGCCACCCGCCTGGCCCGCGAATCGGTGTCTCAGGGCCGGGCGTTGCTGGGTGGAAACGGCGTGGTGAGTGACGGGCACATGGCCAAGGTCTTCTGCGATGTCGAAATCCTGCATACCTATGAGGGGACCTATGAAATCAACTCGCTCATCGTGGGGCGGGCCCTGACCGGGGTGAGCGCGTTCGTCTAGCCCGGGGGCCAGCTGTTTGCTGAAAGTACTTTCCAATACGGAAAGTACTTGTTATGGTGGTGGAAACCAACGGCGACGGCAGGGGAGCACGACATGGGCGGCACCGGCAGCACGATCAGGGGCACAACTCATCGGCAGAACACCCGCGGCAGGGCGGCGATGGCGCTGCGCATCACGCTGGTCCTCGCCGCGACGGTGGTGCTCGGCGCCTTCATAGCCTTCGCCCTGACCGGGGCCCCGGTCTACTTTGTGGCCGGGATGTCCGGATTCGCGGCAGTGGGCGCGGCGGCCAGCGCCGCCCACCAGGTCACCGGCCGCAAGGAGGCGGCATGAGTTTTGGCGAACGGGAGGAAGCGGCCCGGCAGTTGGCCGCCGTGCAGGCTGCCCAGCGGGCCCTGGCCTCGCCACGCCGGGCCGGGGCCCGCCAGATCGGCTGGCTGAGCGTGCTGCTCGGTCTGCTCCTGGGGGCGCTGCACGTACTGCTGCATTTCTTTACCCCGCAGCGAAGCCTGACCAGTTTCTGGGTGCTCTGCGCGGCTGCGGCGGTAGCGATCACCGTTCTGGCGCTCGGGTACCGCCGGCTTCACCGGGTGCTGCCAGCGGGCTTCGGGCGCAGGTACCTGGTTGCCCTGGCCGCCAGCCTGGTGCTGTATGCCGGGCTGCTGGCCCTGATCATGACACCGATGCCGTTGGCCGTGGTGTTGCTGCTCGGCGCCGTGGTGGCCCTGCCGCTGGCGGTGGCCGGAGGGTGGATGATCCGCCAGTGACGCAGCATCCCCGGGCCCGAATGAATGAGGACTTCACCAACCCGGTGCGGCTTTCGCTGATGGCGGCGCTGCAGCAGGTGGACGAAGTCGATTTCAGGACCCTGCGCGAAACCCTGGGGGTCTCGGACTCGGTGCTCTCCCGGCACCTGGCGGCCCTGGAGGAGAAGGGCCACCTGGTGATCCGCAAGGGTTTTGTCGGCAAGCGGCCGCGCACCTGGGCGCACCTGTCAAAAACCGGGCGGCAGAGCCTGGCCGAACATGTCCAGGCCCTGCGGGAAATCACCGGGACGCTCTAGTCCTGGGCACGCCACCAGGTGTCGGCCGGGGTGGCCGGGGTGGTGCGCTTGTGCCGGGACACCAGGTAGCGCCGTTCCAGCAGCTCGGCCGCGGCGGTGTCGATCTGCTTGCCCTCCAGGTAGTCATCGATCTGCTCGTAACGCAGGCCCAGTTCGTCCTCGTCGGTGCGCTGGGGCTGATCATCGAGCAGATCCGCGGTGGGCACCTTGGCCCACAGGGCCTGCGGGGAATCCAACTCGCGCAACAGCGCCTGGTTCTGCCGCTTGTTCAGGCCCGCCAGGGGAACCAGGTCGGCCCCGCCGTCACCGAACTTCGTGTAGAACCCGGTCACCGCCTCGGCAGCGTGGTCGCTGCCCAGGACCAGGAGATGACGGTCCCCGGCCAGGGCGTACTGCACAATCATGCGCATCCGGGCCTTGACGTTGCCGCGGTTGAAGTCCGAGAGCTGCTGGTACCCGGATTCGGCGATGGCCTTGTCCACCCCCATCACCGCGTCGGCGATGTTCACCGTGTAGTCCTCATCCGGGCCAATGAAGTCGATGGCCGCCTGGGCGTCCGCCGCGTCCATCTGCACCCCGTGCGGCAGCTGCACCGCAACGAAGGCGGCCTCGGTGCCCTCCGCCCGCAGTTCCTGGACCGCCAGCTGTGCCAGCTTGCCCACCAGGGTGGAGTCCACTCCGCCGGAAATGCCGATGGTGAAGCCCTTGGCGCCGGTCACCTTCAGGTAGTCCTTCAGGAAGCCGACGCGGTTCCGTATTTCGTGTGCCGGGTCGATGTGGGGCTTGACGCCCAGTTCCTTGATGATTTCAGCTTGAAGTTCGCGCATGCCTCCATCCTAGGTGCCGGCCTCGGGGGACGTCTGCGGTTCCCAGCCAAGATTGCGGGCCATCTGCTCCAGTGAGGCCACCGTGGTGGCGTACTGGTCCTCGCTCAGGTTTTCGCCGCACTGTTCGCGAATCTGGTCGACCAGTTCGCTGAGCGTGGACAGGGAGGTGCTGCCGCGTTCGGTGATCGAGAAATATTCGCCCTCGTGGGCGATCCACCCAGACTCCACCAGCTCGGCCAGGTGCTCACTCACGCTGGGCGGTTCATCGGCCGAGGCGAAATAAGGGGCCAGCGCATCGATCAGGGAGCGTTCGGTGGCGGGGTGTTGTTCGAGCATGTTCAGTACCTGCCATTGGCGCCGGGTCACGCCATGTTCATCGAGAGTCGCTGCGAAGTGCTCGTCAATCAGCGAATCAACCAATTTCAACCAGAAACCCAGTGGGCGAGTCGCGTTCATGGCATCAGCCTAAACCGGATGCCGACTAGAATCGAGGGCATGAGCAAAACCAGCGCCCGCGAGCGACTCAAAGAACTTATCCAGGAACTTGCCATCGTCAGGGGCAAGGTGACTCTCTCCTCCGGCAAGGAAGCCGACTACTACATCGATCTGCGCCGCATCACCCTGCATCATGAGGCATCAGGTTTGGTTGGCCAGGTCATGCTGGAGATGCTGGATGTGGCCAAGCTGGAATTCTCCAACGTGGGCGGGCTGACCATGGGCGCGGACCCGGTCGGCACCGCGATCATGCACAGCGCTCGCGCCGCACACCGCAACATCGACGCTTTTGTGGTGCGCAAGGCCCAGAAGTCCTATGGGATGGGCCGCCAGGTTGAAGGCCCGAGCATCGAGGGCAAGAACGTGGTCGTCCTGGAGGACACCTCCACCACCGGCGGCTCGGCATTGACCGCCGTTGAGGGCGTGCGCAAGGCCGGGGGCAACGTGGTCGCCGTCGCCGTGCTGGTTGACCGGGACACCGGGGCCAAGGAGCGCATCGAGGCTGAAGCCGAGGTGCCGTACCTGTTCGTTTACGGCAAGGACGAGCTGGGTCTCTGATCCCCGCCGGTTTCCTCCGCACATCCCGGGCCAATTGCCCATGATGTGCGGAGTCGTCGTTTAAGCGCCGGTGCATCTGCGGCGGGCCGTGCTGCTTGGCGAGCACGGTCTGCGCCGTGGCGCGCCGGAGGCGGAGCGCACCGGCCGGGGGCAGGCCCCCACCCACACCGGGGAGCGGGGACCTCAGATGGGTGCTCGTTGCCCGGCCCCGCTTTGGGGCAGTGAGGTGCTACTTGGCTTGGGGAAGGTCCTCATCCTGTACGGCGTCCGTCCCGGACACGACGGGCGGGACATCGGCCGCGGCCTCCGGATGTGGTCCTTCCTTCAGCTGCTGCTGCAGCTCGGCCACGGAACCGGCCATCAGATCCGGCCGGAACGGGAAGGAGGCCACATCGGACTTGGAGGTGATTCCGGTATGGACCAGGATGGTCAGTAGCCCCGCTTCCATACCGGCCACGATATCGGTGTCCATCCGGTCCCCGATCATGGCGGTGGTTTCCGAGTGCGCGTCTATCCGGTTCAGGGCGGAGCGGAACATCATGGGATTGGGCTTGCCCACCACGTACGGGTCGCGGTTGGTGGCCCGGGTGATTAAAGCGGCCACGGCGCCGGTCGCCGGCAGCAGGCCCTCGGGGGAGGGGCCGGTGGCATCCGGGTTGGTGGCAATGAAGCTGGCTCCCGCCTCGATCAGCCGGATGGCCTTGGTGATGGCTTCGAAGGAGTAGGTGCGGGTCTCGCCCAGCACCACGTAGTCCGGTGCCACATCGGTGAGGATGAAACCGGCGTCGTGCAGGGCCGTGGTCAGCCCGGCTTCACCGATCACGAAGGCCCTTCCGCCGGGACGTTGGCGGGAGAGGAATTCCGCCGTGGCCAGAGCCGAGGTCCAGATGTTTTCCTCGGGCACGTCCAGTCCGCTGGACAGCAGACGGGCGCGCAGATCCCGCGGGGTGTAGATCGAGTTGTTGGTCAGGACCAAAAACGGCATGTCATTGGCGCGCCAGTAGTCGATGAGGTCCGAGGCGCCGGGGATCGCCTGGTCCTCATGGACCAGCACCCCGTCCATATCGGTCAGCCAGCTGTTGATGTCGTGGATGGTGCGTTTTGCCCGCTGTAGCTTGGACACGATGCCAAGGTCCTTTCGTTGGATGGAACCGGCGGAACCAGTCGTCGTTGAGCGGCTTCCCTCTTAGGTACAGATTACACAGCCGCGCACGGAGCCCCGCCGTGCCCTCAGAGGACCGTGCGGAAGATGCTCAAAGCCATTTGTTCTTCTTGAACACCAGATACAGTCCCAGCGCGGCGGCCACCATGAGCCCCAGCGCGTAGGGGTAGCCGAAACTCCATTCCAGCTCCGGCATGATCTCGAAGTTCATGCCGTAGATGGCACCGATCAGGCTGGGGGTGAACAAGATGGCGGCCCACGAAGAAATCCGCTTCATCTGCTCATTCTGGGCCAGACCCGTTTCAGTCGCCCGCTGTGAGGCCAGGGTCGCCGACAGGGACAGGGCGTTGGAGAGCAGGGCGCGGAAGGACTCCACCCGCTCGGCGCAGCGAATCGCGTGGTCGATGACGTCCACCAGGTTGGCGTCCAGGCTCTTGGCCTCATCCCGATCCATGCCCGTGCGCCGCACCAGCCGGCGCAGCTGCTCCAGGACCTCGGGCAGCGGGGCCACGGCGCGCTGGAAGTCGATCACCTCGCGGGACAGCTCGTAAATGCGCCGCGAGACGTCCAGGTTGCCCTGGAAAAGCTGTTCATCGATCTCGTCGATGTCATTTTGCAGCCCGTCGATCACCGGGAAGTACTCGTCGATCACCTGGTCGATGATGGCGTACAACACCGCCGCCGGGCCGCTGGCCAGCAGCTGTGGGGACTGCTGCAGGTGCCGGCGCACGGTGGCCAGCCGCGGGGACTCGGCGTGGCGCACGGTCACCACGAAGTCGTCGCCCGCGTAGATGTGAACCTCCCCGAACTCCACCTCCTCGACGTCATCGAGGTAGCGTGCCGGGCGCAGCACCATAAACAGATGGCCTTCGTAGCGATCCAGCTTCGGGCGCTGGTGGCCCTTCAGGGTGTCTTCCACGGCCAGTGAATGCAGGGAGAATTGCTCGCTGACCACCTGAAGCTCCTGTTCGGTGGGTCGGTACAGGCCGATCCACCCCATGCCGCCGGTGCGTCGCATCACTTCAAAGGTCTGGTCCAGGTCCTGCGGATGGGCCACGGCCTTGCCCGCCACGTAGATGACGTTGTCGATCACTGTCACCGGTTACCACCCGTTCGTTCCATGGACAGAAAGAATCCCATGACCTACTACCCTAGTAAGAGTGAGTCAAGAAGTGCATGATCCCTCCCGCGAGTCGACCGCCCAAGGTGAGGCTGCAGGCCAAGACACGGCGCAGAGCGAGGTCGGTGTCGGCCCCTGGCAGGGCCCCTGGCCGCAGGATGAGCGGCTGGATCCGCAACTGCTGGAGCACGGGGACCGGCGCAACGTGGCCGATAAGTACCGCTACTGGTCCATGGAGGCGATCGTCGCCGACCTGGATGAACGCCGCCATGACTTCCACATCGCCATCGAGAACTGGCAGCACGACATGAACATCGGCACCGTGGTGCGCACCGCGAACGCGTTCCTGGCCAAGGAAGTGCACATTATTGGCCGCCGCCGCTGGAACCGGCGCGGTGCCATGGTCACCGATCGGTACCAGCACGTGCGTCACCATCCCACCGTTGAGGACTTTGTCCAATGGGCCCAGGGCGAGGGCCTGGCGGTCATTGGGGTGGACATCTTCCCGGACTCGGTGCCGCTGGAAACCTATGAGTTGCCGCGCCGCTGCGTGCTGGTCTTTGGCCAGGAAGGGCCCGGACTGAGCGATGAGGTGCATGCCGCAGCCGAGGCCACCTTGTCCATTGAGCAGTTTGGCTCCACCCGCTCCATCAACGCAGCCTCCGCGGCCGGTATTGCCATGCATGCCTGGATCCGCAGACACGTGTTTAACCAGCAGGTCGGCTAGCCGCCACTCCAAAACTCCCCTACTTTTTACTCAAGCGCCTTTATTAGTCGCGCGGGAGTGCCTAGGCTTGGAAGTGTTCGTCCTCGGGGGAAAGCGGGCACTTGTGAAACGGCGTCATCAGGTTAATCGCGAGCTCTTGCTGCCCACGCGCACACGCGGCGCGCGCCGTGCCGTGAAAGTGTCCTTAACCGGACTGGCGGCAGCCGGCCTGAGCGCGGCCCTGGCCTTCCCGCTGGTGGCCCAGGGCACCGAGGACCGTCAGGGCAACATCCCGGTTGCGATCGATGCGATCGGCGACCCGAACTTCTTTGCCGGTGATGTTGTCGTCGACCAGTACGCGCCGCTGGCGGTATTCGGTGGATCGGGCAAAGTGGTGGCCATCGATGGCCGGCCGGTGGAGATGCTGAAGGGCGCCGCCCCGCACACAGCGGCACCGGACCGGGATTCCCCCAGGGCGCCGCTGCTGGCCGGGCAGGTGGGGCAGCTGGGTGTGCTGCCCGGCAGCCTGCAGCTCATGCACCCGGTCACGACACGCAACATTTCCAGCCCCTACGGGTGGCGCAAGAATCCCACGGGTCCCGGCAACCAGATCCACATCGGCCAGGACTATCCCATCGCCTGCGGTTCGCCGGTCTATGCCGCCGAAGCCGGCCGCGTGGTCGTCTCCGGTTGGCGCGGCCATTCGGGCAATCGGGTGACCATCGACCACGGGAACAATGTGCACACCGGCTACAGCCACAACTCCCGCCTACTGGTGGGGATCGGGGACGAGGTCGAACAGGGTCAGCTGATCGCCCGCAGCGGAACCACCGGCAACTCCACCGGATGCCATGTGCACTTTGAGGTCATTGTGGATGGGCGCTGGCACGACCCGCGCAACTACCTGCCGGGCATCCCCGGGCAGCGTCAGGCCATGATCGACTCGCGGCGGCTGACCGTGAAGTCCCCGACCCTGCCCGGCGGCGGCCAGCATCGTGAGGAACCGACCCCGCCGGTCGCGGCGCCGGATCCGGATGTGGTGGTGCCGGAGGATGAGACCCCGGTGGTTCCCCAACCCAAGCCCAGCAAGCGGCCCAGCTCAGCACCGCCCACCCGCACGGCAGCGGAACCTTCCCAGTCCTCAACGCGCCCGGATAAGCCGCACAGTTCACCCCCACCGAGCGCATCGCGTCCCGCACCCCCGAGCTCGACCTCGCCGAGCCCGGAGGAGAGCAGCACCCCACCGAGCGCCGAAGGCTCCAGCCCGTCCTCGACGGTACCGACAGCGTCGCCAACGCCCACCGATTCCACACCCCCGAGCTCGACCTCGCCGAGCCCGGAGGAGAGCAGCACCCCACCAAGCGCCGAAGGCTCCGGCCCGTCCTCGACGGTACCGACAGCGTCGCCAACGCCCACCGATTCCACACCCCCGGAAACCACGCGAAGCCCGCAAAGCGAACCTTCTGAGTCCACCAACGCGCACAGCCGGAGCGCCCCGCACACCGAGTCCCCGGATCGGGAACCCACCCACAGCGCTCCGGCCCAGCAATGTGAAGAAGCAAGCCCCTCGGTCCTTGAATTGCTGGTTCCCTCCGACAGCGCCTCGCCCTTCGACCGGTCGACGCCGCCCACGCATGGGTACCCCGCGCCCAGCGGCCCCACTGCCTGCTAGGTCAACCGGTGGGTCCGGCGCCCGGTGCCCGGCGTAACTGGCGCGTCACTTACCGTGGCCTCCTGATGCCAACCCAGCGAGGAAGCTAGGATGGAAACGAATTGTCGTCGAGGATGACGGGTTATCCCCGCTCAATCACCAGGAGTGAAGCATGCCTATCGCAACCCCGGATAAATACAACGCCATGATCGACGCTGCCAAGGCAGGGGGATACGCCTTCCCCGCCGTCAACGTCACCAGCTCCCAGACCCTGAACGCGGCCATCCGCGGCTTCGCCGAAGCCGAGTCCGACGGCATCATCCAGGTTTCCACCGGTGGCGCCGCCTACTTCTCCGGCGCTTCGGTCAAGGACATGACCGCGGGCTCCCTGGGCTTTGTGGCCTTCGCCCGGGAAGTCGCCAAGAACTACGGGGTCAACATCGCCCTGCACACCGACCACTGCCCGAAGGACAAGCTGGATTCCTTCGTACTGCCGCTGCTGGCCGCCTCGGAGGCCGAGGTCAAGGCCGGACGTGACCCCTTCTTCAACTCGCACATGTGGGACGGCTCCGCCGAGACCCTGGACGAGAACCTGCGCATCGCGGCCGAACTGCTGCAGCGCACCTCCGCCGCCAAGCAGATCCTGGAAGTTGAGATCGGCGTCGTGGGCGGCGAGGAGGACGGCGTGGAAAACGCCATCAACGACAAGCTGTACTCGACCGTTGAGGATGCCATGGCCACCATCCAGGCCCTGGGCACCGGCGAACAGGGCCGCTACATCACCGCCCTGACCTTCGGCAACGTCCATGGTGTGTACAAGCCCGGCGGCGTGAAGCTGCGCCCGGAAATCCTGAAGGACATCCAGGCCCAGGTTGGCTCGAAGGTCGGCAAGGACAACCCCTTCGACCTCGTCTTCCACGGTGGCTCGGGCTCCTCCGAGCAGGAAATCGCTGATGCGGTGTCCTACGGCGTGATCAAGATGAATATTGACACCGACACCCAGTACGCGTTCACCCGCCCCGTGGCCGGACACATGTTCACCAACTACGATGGCGTGCTGAAGGTTGACGGGGAAGTCGGTAACAAGAAGACCTACGACCCGCGCGTCTGGGGCGCCAAGGCCGAGGAGTCCATGGCCGCCCGCGTGGTTGAAGCCGCGCAGCAGCTGGGTTCGGCCGGGAAGGCCCTGAAGTAATGATGATTGGCAAGAACCTGCTGGGCATCCCCGAAACCCTGCTGCCGGAGGAGACCGAGGTTCTTGAGCGGCTGCAGGCCGGCGATGAGCCGGTGGATGTTGCCGCCAAGTACCCCGCCTCCTCACTGGCTTGGGCACTGCTATCCAACGAGGCCCACGACGAGGGGCGGGCGGTGGAGTCCTACGCATACGCGCGGGTCGGGTACCATCGCGGCCTGGATGCCCTGCGGCGAGCCGGTTGGAAGGGCCAGGGCCCGGTGCCGTGGCGTCACGAACCGAACCGCGGCTTCCTGCGCTCGCTCTATGCCCTGGGGCGTGCCGCCGCCGCCATCGGTGAAAGCGAAGAGGTGCAGCGCATCTCGGACTTCCTGAACGATTCGGACCCCAACGCGAAGGCCGCCATCGAAGCCGGCGAGTAATCCGAGTAGCACCATGCGCGCCGTTGCCCGGTCCGATTCCGCATCGGTCCGGGCATTCGTGCGCTCAAACGCGCCGGACGGCGGGGAGGGGA
Organism: Glutamicibacter sp. V16R2B1; assembly: GCF_005774635.1. Lineage (NCBI taxonomy): Bacteria > Bacillati > Actinomycetota > Actinomycetes > Micrococcales > Micrococcaceae > Glutamicibacter > Glutamicibacter sp. V16R2B1. Next base: position 118,371 of record NZ_VATX01000007.1, on the reverse strand, counting down.
AAATCATGAGCAACCCAAAATTCCGGGTTCGCCGAATACTGATTCCGGACTGGCATAGGTCAGTTGCGGGGGTTTACGAAGTCGAGGCGACTCCTCGCGGTGCTTCGATCCCAGCCTTTAGGCTCCGTACTCGTTTTCCCGTGGATGTCATGAGCGCCAGTCGACAACCCGACAGCTTACTTGCCCAGACGAACCAGATTGAACCTCGTTTGGCGTCCAGCATCGTTCAAGAAGCTGACCGCGCGGCGGGAAAGCGAGGTATTCTCTGGGCTAAGTTTGCGAAGACCGAGGAACCCGGACCCTGGTGCGGTTCGGAGAAGGATCATACTGAACCGGAATGGCCAGTATCTTCAGCACAGGAACGAATGGTCCTGATGCAGTGTCAGTGGATGGCCGAGTGGTTCAGTCGCAAAATGGGTCAGCCCGCCCTCCACGAGACATATTCACTGCTCAGTCGCGGAACTCCAGGTCCTGCTCTTGAACAGCTCCTTGCGACGGTTCGGAAAGGGGGAACTCCTGTTCCGCGTCGTTATGCGAACACCTTCGAGCGTCTGGCTCTAGTGTGTGGTCTACCCGACGATGTGGCCACATCGATCTGGTCATTTGTGTCGCCAACAGATGGTGTGAACTTCTGGTCGGAGCTTTTGGCATTACCAAGAATTAGAGTTTGTTGGGTGCCCGAAGTGGAGGATGAGTTGGTGGAAATTGAATTTACGCCGATTGGATCCTCGGAACCAGAATGGGTCGAGACGAAAAAGTTTCCGACCGGGTGGGTGCCGGGGCCCAGCGAAGCGAGAGAGGTCCTTAACGACCTGCTAGATCGAGACTTCGCAAAGAGCCTTACGGATCTCATCGAAGACGAGCAGTATGCTCCAGCGCACCGCTGGCTGTCGCTATTCCGACAAGACGAATTGGAATGACAACAACTGGGAGCGGGGTTGTCGTTCAATAGTCCGACGGATCGTCGGACACGGAAGGGTTGCCCGAGATTCTGGGTGTAGGCATTTCTGAAACATGACCGCCAAGAAAGGAACCTAATTTATCTTGGCGGTACGAATCAGCCATGCCTCCCGAACCCATGGAACCGAGGAGCGATCATTGATACATGGTAGTTGAACTAGAACACGAATCGTTCGGGCAGGTTGCGGATCAGTTGCGTGAACTAGCCGCCTACGTGGAACACGAGCGTCTCATTGCTGCGGCCCAAACCTTCAGGGCGTTCGCCAGTGAACTTGAGGAGGAAGTCCTGCCCGATCGACTGCGGCAGATCGCCAGCGAACTGCAGGAGGCGCTTCGAGCCGGTCCCATGAGTATCAGCGATCACCCGATAACGAATTCAAGCGGGGAAGTGGATCCCCAAGCCGCGGCACGATTCGATGCGCTCATCGAGCAACTGCGTAAATTCGCGCGACAGACCAGTCGCCGACCCAGCATGTTCGGCTTGCTGGGCAAGCGAAAACGATAGGCAGTTCGTCAAGGTGCCGTTCACATTGAATTGAATGCCAATCGGCGGTCAAGCAAGTGACGGCGCACCGGCACCCACCGATTTGGACGAAAAATCGGGCTGCGCGCGGAGATTATGAGCAGATGGATGCCTAGAAAGATAAGTGTTCCTGAGGATCCATGGCAGCAAGTTGAAGCGGCTGGCGGAACAGGTAGGGCGCCGCTTGACGACGGTCGGTCGTCAGCTTGACGCTACCTCTGGAAGCTACAAACACGGTGGTTTGCATGGAGATTGCAACAGTGAGCATCGAATCGCCGTTCGAGGAAGATGACTGTAATGGAAGTTGGTGGAGACAATGATCGAGAAAGCTGAGCGCAAACCGCGTTATGCCAAGGGGGCCGACGCCGTGTCCTGGGCTGTTGCCATCGCCGCTCCATTCTCGGCAGTTGCGTTGTCTCTGTTCTTCGTGGGGGTGGGTGTGCTTCCACTGCTTTTGCTGGGAGTAGCCGTAGGAGTGCTGTGTGGATCTGCGATGTACTATTTTCTGCGTCCAAATCTGGCTGGTGTGGCGCTTTCACTAGTGGTCTTCGCCAGCGTTGCGCTGCTTGGCCTCACCGAGAGCCGATGGCTGGGTTTGTGGCCAACGGAATTGGTGAGTGTGGTGTCCGGGGCCATTATTGGGGCACACTTCAGGTTCCTGGCGGATCGGCGCTATTCGAGAACCGGCAATGTGTCGCGTCGTGAGGGAAGAGTTTGAAGAACGCTCGCTCCAGGGTCCGCCGAATCAATAATGGCGCCCGCAATTTTCGTCGCGGTGCGTTGTATAACGTCGAGGCAATCCCGCCGGCGCGGTTATGTCAGCTTTCCGTGGAGGGGCAAGTAGCTCCCCAATAACTCATGAGCGAAATCTGTAGACATCGGCGCATGGACTCCAATCTTTACTAGTCGACGTGATGTTGTTGGTTCAACAAGCCGATCGAACCCTCTGGAAAGGCGGTGCCGGGCGCCGGGACAAGTGGCAGTCGCTATTCAGGGGGGACGTGATCTCGAGCCAATCACGGTCATGTCTTTGAAGGCGGGTTCAGGCTGACGACCCCAAGACATGCCAGACATATCGCGCCGCAAACCGGATTTAAGGGATCATGCTAGTTGCGGGACGCGAACCAAACAGGAAAACCGAATTCTCGGCGACTCGGCGACTCGGCGACAGGGGAGCACATAGGAAAATGGCCGCTCAATTAGACGGAGCATCACGCCAGGAGTTAGCAGGCAAGCTTCAACGGCTTGCGAGGTACCTTGAGGGAATGTGGCAACCAGAAATTGCCCAGAAGTACGAAAAGGCTGCACTTGAACTTGAGCGCGGTGTCACGCCACAACGGCTATATCAAATCTGCAAGACGGTTTTGGCCACGGTCACCGGACACCATGATGGTCTGTTGGTAATTTACGTTCAAAAATCTGACGGATCACCGGACTCCAGAGAAACTGAAAAATATAATGTTTTACTCAAAGAAGTTCAAGCTTTCGCGCGCCGAACCGTTATTGTTGCTAGATTCCATTGGGCTGCCCGTGGATTCCGGTGGTAGGCATTAAAAGGTCATCTGACGCACTGTATCTAATGAAATAGGCGACCGTACTCCTCGGGGCGAAGTGCGGAAGGACTACACACTGGGGGGCGTGGGTCGAATCTTCCGATGGGTGCATCGGGCAGATCTGGCTCCTGAAAGGGGCACCGCAACCCGGTGAGCTGCCTGGTTCAGCGATCTAGTTGATAAGAAGACGCTGGAGTTGGTCTATCTTCTGATCGCTTCCGGAGGCACCCGATCCGCCCTTGACCCCTCGTGCGCCGGGGCCGCTTGCTCTCTCGGGCGATTGATGCGGGTTTTTCAGGGCTTCCACTGGTAGCGCCGGACCGTCAGTCATGCATCCCATGACGCACATGAGAGTCTTCTCATCGGCTTCTTTTATTTCCTTCATTTGGCCTTCCTACTCTTGAAACAAGAGATGAACTTCCGGTGAAAGGTAAATGAAATGTTGTCATTCTGGATGGCGCTGGCGGCCAATGTTCTTGGCATGACGGTGCTGGTTTACTTCGTGTACTTCCGTCGGCATTTCCGCCGCGACCTCGTGCTGGCCTACATTGCCCTGAGCATGGGCATCTTCGCGGTCACCCTGCTGCTCTCAGGCAGCGGCGCAGGGATGGGCCTCGGCTTGGGGCTGTTCGGCATCCTGTCGATCATTCGTCTGCGCTCGGACACGCTGACCCAGGAGGAAGTGGCCTACTACTTCATTTCCCTGGCCATCGGTCTGGTCAACGGCCTGCACCCCGATCCTGCCTGGTTCTCCCCGGCGGTGACCGCCGCCCTGGTGCTGGTCATGTTCCTGGCCGATCACCCGGGTTTCGCCCCGCGCACCCAGCGCCAGACCGTCACCCTGGAACGCGCCTACCCGCGCAATGAGGACCTGGTCGCGGCACTGGAGGAACTGCTGGGAGCCAACGTGCTGCGCACCGTGGTGACCGAGCTGGACATGGTCCGGGATCTGACCATCGTTGACGTCCGCTTCCGGGTGACCCCGTCCACCGGCACCAAGGACTTCCATGGCACCTACGAGCTGGCCAATGTCCCCTCCCAGGTTCCCGGCGGCAAGCAGGAGACGTGGTCCTAATGACTGCGGCGCCGCAAGACGTCCACGCGGCGGGCACCGGGCATACCGGACGCGCCCGCCAGGCGTTGGAGGAAGCCGTCGCCCGCCGGGCCCCGATCCAGCTGGAGGAGGTGATCCGCGAAGCGGCCCTGCAGACCCGGGTGGACCGCAAGTTCCTGTTGACTCCCGAGCAGTTCACCGCCATGGTGCAGAAGCTGGGGAAGGACTTCAGGATCATGCAGATCGAGGGACTGCGCACCTTCCGCTACGAGTCGGTGTACTTCGACACCGCCGATTTTGAGCAGTACCGTGCCCACCGGCAGGGTCGGCGCCGGCGCTACAAGGTTCGCAGCCGCACCTACGTGGACACCGGGTTGTCGATGTTTGAAATCAAGACAAAGGGACTGCGCGGCAACACGGTCAAGCACCGCATCGAGCAGGACCCTGCCGACTGCGGGCGGCTCACCGAACGCAGCATGCGCTTCCTGGACGAGGTGATTGCCCGTGAGTACGGCGAACAGGTGCCGGATTTGCGCCCGGTGCTGGACAGCTCCTATGTGCGGGCCACCTTCGTGAACCCGCTGGATGGGGAGCGGGTCACCTGCGACGTGGAGCTGGCCTATTCCAATGGCCGCGAACAGGTGGACGGCCCGGACCTGGTCGTCGTGGAGACCAAGTCCGCGGACGGGCGGGGGGTCTCGGACCGGGCCCTGGCGGAGCTGGGCATCCGGCCGGAGAGCATGAGTAAGTACTGCATCGGCGTGGCACTGCTGAACCCGCAGCTGCCGGCCAACCGCTGGAGCCGGCTGCTGAAGCAGCGGTTCAGCGCCCCGCGCGGTTCCCGGGGGCCGGGACGCCAGATCCCCAAGACCCGTCCGTAGCCCGTGGCGGCGCCCCGGCGGTCCTGGGACTAGTTCAGGCCCAGGACCGCGGTGGCGATGGAAAAGTAGATCAACAGGCCCGTGGCATCGCAGAAGGTCGAGATGAACGGGTTGGAGAACACCGCCGGGTCGGCGCCGATCTTCTTGGCCAGCAGGGGCATCAACCCTCCAACGCAGGCGGCCATGACACAGATGGAGAGCAGGGTCAGTCCGATCACCGCGCCGATGTCCATGCCGTAGACCAGTGAGGCCACCGCGAACCCCAGGGATCCAAGGGCCGCACCGAGAATGGTGCCCACCCGCAGTTCCCGCCAGATCACCCGCGGCAAATCTCGTAGGCGCACGTCTCCGACGGCCAGCGCCCGGGTGACCGTGGTGGCCGCCTGGTTGCCGGTGTTCCCGCCGGTGCCGGTGAGCAGCGGGATGAACAGGGCCAGCGCCACCACCTGGTCCAGGCGGTCCTCGAAGATTTCCAGCACCTGCACCGTGAGCACCGCAGAGAGGGCCAGCACGACCAGCCAGACGATGCGGCTGCGCACAATGCGCAGGACCGAGGTGCTCAGGTAGGAGCGCGAGATCAGCTCCGAGCTGCCCGAACGTGCGGCGCTGCGCGCGGCGGCCTCATCGAGGATCGCCGAGGCGTCATCGTTGGTCAGCATCCCCACCAGGCGTCCGTCGGTATCGGTGATCGGCATCGCCACCAGCTTGTGCTTCATGAACCTTCGGGCGACCTCCCGGCGGTCTTCATCGGCCCGCGCGCTGATCGGCACGTCGCTGATCTGCGCCAGCCGGTCCCCGGGTTCGGCCCCCAAGAGGTAGCGGATCCCGATCACTCCGGTCAGTTTTCGGTCCTGGTCAATCACCGGCAGCAGGTAGACGGTCTCCGGTTCGCGGATCCGCGAGCGCAGGTACTCCAGCGCCTGCCCGGCGGTGAAGTTCTCATCCAGGCCCAGCACGGCCGGGGACATGTAGCGGCCGATCGCGGTGCGGGGGTAGCCAAGCACCAGCGCGGTCATCTGGCGCTGGTCGGCGCTGAGCGAGGTGAGCAGCTCCTCCCGCACGGCGGCGGGCAGCTCATCGAGCAGGGAGGCCCGGTCATCCGGGGCCAACGCCTCCACCAGGGAGTTGATGTCCTGGCCCTGCAGCACCGAGAGCAGCTTGCCCTGGTAGGCCGGGGCCAGGTCCTGGAACACCCGCAGCCGGGTCTCGGCGTCCAGCGCCTGGAACAGTTCGGCGCTTTCGGTGGGGGACGTGGCCTGGATGAGATAGGACAGCTCGTCCACCGACAGCTGCCGGGCGTGGTCGGCCACGCTGACCAGTGGGCCCTGCCCGGCCGGTCCGTTGCGCAGCGTCCGCTCGATTTGCTTCATGATCTGTGTTGACACGCTGCGCTCCCGTGATCCCGCTCTGCCTGGTATCCGGTTCGGGCGGGCGCCGCGAACCCTCACCAGCACCGTAGCCACCGGCCGCGCCGCTTACAATTCACCTTCGGTGGACATCGAGCAAACACCCAGCCTCACTGTTCGGCCCGCCCCCGCTGGCGGGGAACCGCTAGGCTTCCCGGGCGAGCCGGTAACCCATGCCGCGCACCGTCTCAAAGCGTGCTCCGCCGAGCTTGTTGCGCAGGTAGCGCACGTAGACGTCCACCACGTTGGAGCCCGGGTCGAAGTCATAGCCCCACACCCGGGAGAGCAGCTGTTCCCGGCTGAGCACCTGCCCGGGATTGCGCAGGAACGCCTCGGCCAGCGAGAACTCACGGGCCGAGAGATCCACCTCCGCCCCGTCGACCTCCACCACCCGGCGCAGCAGGTCCATGCGCAGGCTGCCGTGCTCAAGCACCGCGGTGTCCGCGCCGTTGTCCTCGCTGCGCAGCCGCAGCCGCACCCGGGCCAGCAGCTCATCAAAGTGGAAGGGCTTGGCCATGTAGTCATCGGCCCCGTCCCGCAGCCCGGTGACGGTGTCATCCACCGAGTTGCGGGCGGTGAGAATGATGACCGGCGAATCGATATGCGCCGAGCGCATCCGGCGCAGCAGGCTGAACCCGTCCTCGTCGGGCAGTCCGATGTCCAGGATGATCAGTTCGTAGCAGCCGTTCTGGGCGTGCTCGAACCCGTCCGCGGCGGTGTCGCACACGGCGGGGGCGAAACCGGCGGCCTTCAAGCCCTTGGCGATGAACGAACTGATCCGTGCCTCATCTTCGATGATCAGGATCCGGCTCATGGGGTGGGGGCTCCTTCGGCTAGGGGGATGTCGATGTAGAACGTGGAACCGCTTCCGGGGGTTGAATCCACCCAGACCTTACCACCATGGGATTCGGCGATGGCCGCGACGATGTTCAGCCCCAGGCCCGAGCCCATGGCCCGTTCACTGTTCTTCCCGCGCCCGAAACGCTCGAAGATCCGCTGCAGGTCATCGGGGGCGATGCCCACCCCGCCATCGCGCACCCACAGGCGCAGGCACGGGGCTGATCCGTCATTGTGCACCAGGGCCGAACCCAAATCGATGCGGGAGCCGGGGCTGGAGAACTTCACCGCGTTGGCGCTTAACTGCAGCATCGCCTGGGTGATGCGCGAGGCGTCGAGCCGGACGCTGGCCTCGGCACGGTGCCCGATGCGCCAGTCCCGTTCGCCCAGCCCCCGGGCCTTGTCCAGGATGTCATCCAGCAGCGCCCCCACCTCGCAGGGCCGGCTGACCACGAAGTCGGCCTGGTTCGCCCCGGCCAGGGTCACCAGGTCGTTGATCAGCAGCGACATCCGCTTGAGCTCATCCAGCGAAATTTCCCGGGTCTGGGCCACATCCTCGGCGTCATGCACGTCCATCAGCTCCAGGTGCCCGCGGATGATGGTCACCGGGGTGCGCAGTTCGTGGCCCACATCATCCAGCAGCTGGCGTTGGGACTGCAGGGCCGCCTCCAGGCGGTCGAGCATCTCATTGATGGTCACCGTCAGCTCGGCGAACTCGTCGTGGCCGGTCACCTCGATGCGGGAGGAGACATCGGATTCGGAGATCTGCCGGGCGGTGTCCCGCAGCCGGCGGATGGGTTCGAGCATCCGCCCCACGATCAGCCAGGCCGCGATGGAGGCCAGCACCACGACCATGGCCCCGGCGGCGATGAACACCATGATCTGGGTGTTGATGTGCCGGACCTCGGAAGTGTAGTCATAGGCCAGCACAAAACGGGCCGGCTTGGGATCCGAGGCCAGCTGGATGGGCACCACCATGGCCCGGTAGGTGCTGTGCTGGGTGGAGACATTCTCGATGCGCACCCGGGCGTCGGTGGAACTGTTCTTGGCCCACTCCAGGAATTCCGGGTCATCCTCCAGGCGCAGTGTCACCGAATGCGGCGCGGTCCACTGCAGCTGATCGGCGCTCAGGCCCAGCATCCCCTGGTAGCGGGCCGGCACGGTGCGCTGCATCGCGGTGTACAGCAGGTCCTCGGCGTGTTGGAAGCCCTGTTTGGTTTGCGGATCCACCCCGGTCTCGGCCAGCACCCGATATTCCTCCACGGTGCGGATCAGCGAGTCATCCAGCCGGTCGTTGAGCTCGTGGCGCTCCAACACGTACATGGCCGTGCCGGCGGTGGCCAGGGCAATGGCCACCAGCAGGATCATCCCGGTGATCACCTGGGCCCGGATGGGCATGCGCCGCTGGCGCGGCCTAGTCGTCGTCATAGTCGTCATCATCGTCCCATTGATCATCATCCCAATCATCGTCGTCGTCATCGTCATCGGTGACGCGCGGCGTCGAGGGGGAGGTGGGCGGCAGGGGCTTGACCGGCCCGTGGGAGCGCGACGGGGCGGGTTTGGGGGTGGGGCTTGGCTTGGGTGTGGCCTTTCCGCTGGCCGGTGGGTCACCGACCTTCGGGGTGGGCTCTTCGGACCCGGGAGACGGGTCGCTGCCGGTGCCCGGCGGATCGGTGGGCGGCTGGTCCACGACCACCCCCGGCCCCAGGTCTCGTTGTGTCGGCCCGGAAAGCACGTGGGCGATTCCCACGGCGCCCAGGGTGAGCAGTACGATGACTGTCACCACGACCAGGATGCGAAAGATTGCCTGCCTACCCATGTGATCCATTCTCCCCAAGCCAGATGAGACGAGGATGAGAACCGCCGCGCACGCCGGCCCGCCGGCCTGCACCAGCGTTCCCCGGCGTCCGCGGGCGGTTTTCACCGTAGATGTTCGAAGATGATGCTGGTCTGGGTGGAGGAAAAGGCGGGGTTCGCCCCCAGGTGGCGGGCCACAAAGTCCCGCAGCTCGTCGATGGTGCTGGTGGCCACCCGCACCAGCAGGTCCGGCGTCCCGCCCAGCACGAACACATCACGCACCTGGGGCAGCGCACCCAGGGCCTGGGCCGAGGGCAGCATCCGGTCCCGGGCATGGGCGGCGACCACGATGGAGATCATGGCGTTGACGCTCACCCCCAGCAGCTTCTCGTTGATGCGGGCCTCATAGCCCTGGATGATCCCGCGGGCCTGCAGCGCCCGCACCCGTCCCAGACAGGTGGAGGGCGCCAGGCCCACCCGGGCGGCGAGCACGTTGTTGGCCACACGGGCATCCTGGCCCAATTCCGTCAGGATCGCCAGGTCCGTCGCATCGACGCGAACCGGATTCGACGCACCATCCTCGGGCACGGGGAATTTCGAATCAGCCACGGAACCTCCGGCCCTTCTTGCGCAGAACTTCGGCTGCGCCACCACAATCTTGATTCCAATTCTATGATGGGGTTTCACCTCCGATCACGCGCAGACACCGGCGCACCGTTTGTTGAAAGGTCACGATGAGCACTCAGACCAGTCGCGAAGCCCTGCAGGCCCTGGACCGCCAGGATCCCCTGGCCCGCTTCCGGGACCGTTTTGTGTTGCCCGAGGCGGTGATTTACCTGGACGGCAACTCGCTGGGGCCGCTGCCGGTCGGGGCGGCCGAACGGGCCGCCGAAGTGGTGAACGAACAGTGGGGCCAGGGGTTGATCCGCTCCTGGAACACCGCGGGCTGGTTTGAGCTTCCCACCCGGCTGGGCGACAAGCTCGGAACACTGCTGGGGGCCAACCCCGGGGAAACGGTGGTCACGGACACCACCAGCCTGAACCTGTTCAAGGCGCTGGCCTCGGCGCTGCGCATCCAGCAGGTCGACGGACCCGGGCGCCGGGTAATCATCACCGAGCGGGACAACTTCCCCACCGACATCTACATCGCCCAGGGCCTGGCGGATTTGCTGAACTCGGTCACCACCGAAACCGGCGTGGACTACGAGGTACGGCTGATCGACACCCAGGACGAACTGCTGGCCGCCCTGGGGCCGGACACCGCGCTGATCTCCCTGTCCCACGTGAACTACCGCACCGGGCGGATGTGGGACATGCCCGCCATCACCGCCGCCGCCCATGAGGCCGGGGTGCTGGCGATCTGGGATTTGGCCCACGCCGCTGGCGCGGTGCCGGTGGACCTGAACGGGGCCGACGCGGACTATGCGGTGGGCTGCACGTACAAGTACCTCAACGGCGGGCCGGGCGCCCCGGCGTTCATCTGGGTCAACGCCCGGCACCAGCGGCGTTTCTGGCAACCGCTCTCCGGCTGGTGGTCGCACGCCCAGCCCTTTGCCATGGATGAGGACTACGCCCCGGCCGATGACGCCCGCCGCTTCATGTGCGGCACCCAGCCGATCACTTCGCTGGCGATGCTCGAGGTGGGCCTGGACGTGTCGCTGGAGGCGGACCAGCACCAACTGCGGGCCAAGTCCCTGGAGCTGACCGACCTGTTCATCGAGCTGGTGCGCGAACGCTGCCCCGGACTGGGACTGGAACTGGTCACCCCGCAGCAGCACGCCGAGCGCGGCAGCCACGTCAGCTTCCGCCACCCCCACGGCTACGCCGTGATGGCCGCACTGATTGAGCGCGGGGTCATCGGGGACTACCGGGAACCGGAGGTGCTGCGTTTTGGGGTGACCCCGCTGTACCTTTCGCGCACCGATATCTGGGACGCGGTGGAAATTCTGCGTGAGGTTCTGCACACCGGGGCCTGGCAGCGGGAGGAGTTCACGCGTCGAAACGCGGTGACCTAGTCCAGCTTGGCGTCCCGGGACCAAGACCGGGGCAGGCAGCGGCGCCTGGGGTGGGCGCGGTAGCGTTGTTCACGGCGCCCCAGCGTGGGGCGCGGTGAACTGTGAATCCGAGGACGGTACGTGTCAGAAAGTACGGTGCCCCACGCCACCGGCGGCGGGCTGAAGCGCACCCTGGGCTCCGGGCAGATGTCCATGATCGCGCTGGGCGGCGCGATCGGCACCGGGTTGTTCATGGGCAGCAAGCTGGGCATCGAGATGGCCGGATCCAGCGTGATCCTCAGCTACGTGCTGGGCGGGCTGATCGCGCTGCTGGTGATGGGCGCGCTCGCCGAAATGACGGTGCAGCACCCGGTGTCCGGCTCCTTCGGCCTCTTCGCCCAAAAATACCTGGGCAACTATGCCGGGTTCATGACCCGCTACCTGTACTGGTCCGCGCTGGTGCTGGCGGTGGGCACCGAGGTCAGTGTGGTCGGGCAGTACATGCAGCTGTGGTTCCCGCAGGTGCAGCCGCTGTTGTGGGTGGTCCTGTTCTCGGTGGCCCTGCTGGGGGTGAACATGAGCAATGTGCGCGCCTTTGGCAGCACCGAGTACTGGTTCTCCGCCATCAAGGTCTTCGCCGTGCTGGCCTTCATCATCGTGGCCGGGTGGCTGGTGCTGGGCAGCGGCAACCCCGACTACGGGGTGGCGAACTACACCGCGCAGGCCCCGTTCTTCGCCGGCGGCCCGCTGGGGGTATGGGGTGCGGTCATCGTGGCGATCTTCTCCTACATGGGGGTGGAGGTCATTGCGATCGCCGCGGCCGAGGCCCGTCAGCCGCGGGTGGCGGTGCGCCGGGCCTTCAAGGTCACGTTCCTGCGCCTGCTGCTGTTCTACATCGCCACCCTGGGCCTGATCCTGTGCATTGCCCCGCGCGATGAGCTGCTTAACGGCGGATCCCCGTTCGTGACGGTGATGCAGGTGGTGGGGATCCCCTACGCCGATTCGGTGCTGAACTTCGTGCTGATCGTGGCCGCGCTGTCGGCCATGAACGCCCAGCTGTACGCCGCCTCCCGCACCCTGAAGTCATTGTCCGAGGTCGGCTACGCTCCGGCGCTCAGCGGCAGGGTCGCGGCCAACGGGGCCCCGGTGCATGCGGTGTGGATGTCCGCCGGGGGGATCGCGGTCGCCGCGGCGGTCTACGCCCTGGTGCCCGAGGGCGGGATGGGCATCATGATTTCCCTGGCGACCTTCGGTGCCATGGCGACCTGGCTGATGATCCTGCTCAGCCACGTGGCCTTCCGCCGCCGGCATCGCCAGCAGGGCACCACCCCGGACTTCCGGCTGCCCGGCTTTCCGGCCGGTTCGCTGCTGGGCGCCCTGCTGCTGGCCGGACTGCTGGTGACCTCCCTGTTCACCGAACAGTTCCGCCTCACCCTGGTCTTTGGCGTGCCGTTCGTGGTGGTGATCAGCATCATTTACCGATTCCTGGGGCGCCGGGCGGACAAACTACACTCGGGAACCGTGGCTTCCGGGCCATCCGGTACGAGCTAAGGGAGCGTCAGTGGCCAAACTGTATTTCCGCTACGGGGCAATGAACTCGGGCAAGTCGACCAGCCTGCTGCAGGCCGCGTTCAACTATGAGGAGCGCGGCCAGCGCATCGCGCTGGCCAAGCCGGGGGTCGACACCAAGGGGGACAGCTCGATTGTGTCCCGGCTGGGACTGGAACGGGAAGTTGATTTCGTGGTTGGTCCCGCGGACAACCTGCGCGAGCAGTTCGCGGCCCTCGCCTCCGGGGAGGACCCCGAGGCGCTGCTGACCCACGTGGATGCCCCGCCGGTGGCGTGCCTGCTCGTGGACGAGGCCCAGTTCCTCAGCCGTGACCAGGTTGATGACCTGCTGCGCATCGCGGTGCTCGATGACGTGCCGGTGCTCGCCTACGGCATCCGCACCGATTTCAGGACCCACGCGTTTCCCGGATCGGCCCGGCTGATGGAGCTGGCGCACTCCCTTGAGGAGCTCAAAACCATCTGCCGTTGCGGGCGCAAGGCCATGTTCAACACCCGCCGGGTCGGCGATGAGGTGGTTTTCGACGGGGACCAGGTCGCCATCGACGGCGAGGACGTCTGGTATGAGTCGCTGTGTGCCGGCTGCTATCTGCGGCTATCCGGCGGGGAGCTGAGCTAGTTTCCCTGCCGCCCTGCGGCGGGCGGGACGTTGTGGCTCAGCCCGTGGGCCTCGGCAACAGCCCGGCGACCGCCCGCTGCAGGGCCCAGTCAAACCCGTCCGCCTGCTCGTGGCTGACGTCCAACTGCACCAGGTTCTGCCGGTAGGCCACCGACCCCAGAATGTGGTTCAGCAGCAGCTGACGGCCGAACGCGGCCTCCTGGGCCGGCAACCCGGCCGACTGCAGCAGCCGATCCAGCTGGGCCAGCGGGGCCAGGCCGGTCACCTGCAGGGCGCTGGCCACCTCAAGCACCTCCGGGCTGTCCTGGATGGGCAGCAGGGTCAGATACAGCTTGCGGCACAACTGCAGCAGCGCATCGCGGGGGTGCGCAAAATCGGTGGGATCCACCGCGAGCTGCGGAGTGTTCAGCAGGGCAGCGGCGACCTGGCCGAGCAGTTCCTGCTTGTTCTTCACGTGCCAGTACAGCGCCCCCACCTGGACGTCCAGTTCCCGGGCCAGGCGGCGCATTGACAGGTCGGCCAACCCAAACCGCTGCAGGATATCCACTGCGGTGCTCACCACCGCCGACTGAGTTAGGGCCATACCCACTAGTCTAGGGGCAGTTGTCCCGCCCTGCGCATTAGGCCCCCTGCCGCTGGGGTAGGTGACCTGGGTAGTCTGGACACCAGGATTCAGGGCCGTGCGCCCATGACGGGGAGGGGTGAGCCGCAGTGGGAGCGAAGGTGGACTTCAAGCGGCAGATCGAGGCATATCGTGCGCCGCGCGGACGCGTCCAGCGGATTGCGGTGCCCGCCCTGCAGTACCTGATGATTGACGGGCACGGTGACCCGAACACCTCCCCGCGCTTTGCGCAGGGCATCGGGGCCCTATTTCCGCTGGCCTACAAACTCAAGTTCCACAGCAAGAACGAACTGCGGCGGGACTATGTTGTCATGCCCCTGGAGGGGCTGTGGTGGGCCGAGGACATGGGGGCCTTTACCGTCCGGCGGGACAAGTCCCAATGGCTGTGGACGCTGATGACCATGGTCCCGGACTGGATCGATGCGTCCCTGCTGGACCTGGCCCGCCAGCAAATTGGGGCCAGCGGCGCCAGTCCGCTGCTGGATCAGGTGCGTCTGGAACGCCTGGAGGAGGGAACGTGTCTGCAGACCCTGCATGTGGGTTCGTTCGATGACGAGGGCGGGGTGATGGGGCAGCTGCATGCCCACGCAGCGGATGCCGGCCTGCGGCTGACCGGGCGGCATCACGAAATCTATTTGAGCGATATCCGGCGCAGTGCGCCGGATAAACTGCGCACCATCCTGCGCCAACCGGTGACCGTCACATGAAGGAGCCCCGGGGCCAGCGCCCCAGAGGTGGTCAGGGGCAGGGGCAGGCGTCCGGTGAGCAGGTCGCGGCTCAGCACAGGTTTCTGCGGGAGGTCGTGGCCGCGTTGCCCGCGCTGAGTTCGATCCTGGCCAGTCAGTTTGCCGCCTGCCTTGTCGAAGCCGCCCCGCACTGCGGCCAGTGCCTGGTCCTGACCCGAAGGTGCGCTGCGGCCCCATTGCCGGCGGGAGTGGAAAACCCGTTACCTCTCGACGCGCAGATCGATGAGAACCCCGGCGCGGCGCAGGTGCTGCTGTGGCATGAGGCAGGGTTCGTGGAGCAGGTGGAGATCTGCTGGTTCGGCCAGGACCATCCGCTGCTGGGGGATTTGCGCCTGATTACGGACGCGTCGCCGCGGGCCGTCATAGTTCCTGGGCCACCACAGGTTCTAGACTAGTCTGTCTAGTGGAGGTGGATGATGTCCCCACGGATCAGTGCCAGGGAGAGGCTGCTGCAGGAAGCGGCGCAGCGTTTCTACGCGAACGGGATCGCCGCCACCGGCATCGACGGGATCATCCAGGGTGCCGGGGTGGCGAAAATGAGCCTGTACAACAACTTTGGGTCCAAGGCCGAGCTGGTCGCCGCCTACCTTGAGCGGCGCCACCAGCAGTGGCTGGAGCTCTACCATGAACGCTTGGGCCGCCAGCGCGGGGCGCAGGCCGG
The DNA here is from genome assembly GCF_005774635.1 of Glutamicibacter sp. V16R2B1. Lineage (NCBI taxonomy): Bacteria > Bacillati > Actinomycetota > Actinomycetes > Micrococcales > Micrococcaceae > Glutamicibacter > Glutamicibacter sp. V16R2B1. Next base: position 103,152 of record NZ_VATX01000007.1, on the reverse strand, counting down.
GGTGCTGGCGGTGGTGGACGCGTACCTGGACCACGCGCACATGGCCTACGCGCACGGTTTTCGCGGGTGCGGCCTGCTCAACGCGGCGGCCGAATTGCCCGCCGGCCACCCTGGTCGTGCCACCGTGGCCCGGCACAAGGCCGAAGTTGAACACCTCCTGCGCGGGCACCTGGACACGCAGGACCCGGGGCGGGCCGCTGCGCTGGCCGAACAGATCTCCTACCTGCTGGAGGGTGCCATGGCCCGGGCCGGCCTGGAAGGCAGCGACCAGCGTCTGGTGGCGGCGCGCCGGATCATCGCCGGGTGGGTGGAGTCCCGGTGAGCCGCGCCGCGGCCCCCGGCGTCCTGGCCCTGGTGGTGACCTCAATCCTGTGGGGAACCACCGGGACCGCGGCGAGCTTCGCCCAGGGCGTCTCCCCACTGGCCATTGGGGCGGCGTCCCTGGGCATTGGCGGACTGCTGCAGGGGATGATTGCCCTGCCCCAGCTGCGCCGGCAACGCTCGGAGCTGCGTCGGCGCGGTGGGCTTCTCGCCGCCGGCGCGCTGGCGGTCTTCGTGTATCCGCTCGCTTTCTATTCCTCCATGCACCTGGGCGGGGTGGCCCTGGGAACGGTGATCTCCCTGGGCTCCGCGCCGGTGCTCTCCGGAGTGCTGGAACGGATTTTTGACGGACACCCCCTGCGGGCACGGTGGTGGCTGGCCGTGGCCGTGGGGGTAGCCGGCAGCGTCCTGCTGTGCCTGGCCCGCAGCGCCGGCGACCAGGCCGGGCAGCAGCAGGTCGTGGCCAGCGTGTTGCTGGGTCTGCTGGCCGGGGCCAGCTACGCGCTGTACTCCTGGGTGGTGGGCCGGCTGATGGGCAGCGGCATCGAGCGCCGCGCGGCGGTGGGGTCGGTGTTCAGTGCCGGCGGGCTGCTGCTGATGCCGGTGCTGCTGCTGACCGGCGCGCCGCTGTTGGCCTCGGCGGTGAACACCTGGGTGGGCCTGTATTTGAGCCTGGTCCCGATGTTCCTGGGGTATGTGCTCTTCGGGGTGGGACTTTCGCGGGTCAACGCCAGTACCGCCACCACCATCACCCTGCTGGAACCGGCGGTGGCCGCCGTGCTGGCCGTGCTGATTGTGGGCGAACACCTGGGCGTCGTTGGATGGCTGGGGGTGGTGCTGATTGGGCTGGCGCTGGGTGTGCTGGTGTACTCCCCGCGGCGGATAACCGCCCAAGGCCGGCCGCGCGGACCCGCGCGGTCCAGCGGGGGGCAGCAATGCCCAACCTCCAGGACGATGCAATAACATCGCCTTCTTATGCACCACGCTGGCCGATGAACCGGGCGCCGCGGGAGCGCGAGGTGTCGATTTTTGGAGGAAGAATGCGCAGCAGTACCGTGGGTGGAGCCCTGGAGGTGCTGCTGTTCGCCGGCGCGGGCCTGGTGGTCCTGCTGAGCCATTCGGTGCTGTTCCAACTGCCCGGGCTGCTGCTGCTTGGCGGAATCGTTCTGGCGTACCGGATGACGGTGCGGGGGCATATTCTGGGCTGCGTCCCGCAGGTGGCCCGGGTCTACCGCAGGAACACGCTCATCCTTGGAAGCGTGGGGTTCCTGGGCCTCTTTGATCCGCTGGGCTGGCCAGCTGCGCTGCTGCTGTTTGTCCTGGCCGTGGTGATCGGCAAACGTGCCCGTGCCTACGGGCACCCGGTCACGGAGCGAGGGGATGTCCCGCGTTTGATGCAGCTTTTCTAGTTCCGGGTCCGGGTCCGCGCCTGCTGGCGGAGCCGGCGCAGGCAGAACACATGACGGCACACGGCAACGAGCTCGAGAATAACCTACCGGTTCGCTAAACTTTGGTTGTAAGAGCCCCCTGAACTCTTATGGTGGACCCATGGTCCTGTAAGTGCGTCAAGGGGTATATTTTTGCCCGGCACCGTGCCGGGGCGGCGCGAAGCACGCCGGTACCACTGCTTTACGCAAGGGGGAGGATCCCATGCCAGCAATCGTGATCGTCGGCGCCCAGTGGGGCGACGAAGGCAAGGGGAAGGCCACCGATCTGCTCGGTGGCAAGGTCGACTACGTGGTCAAGCCCAACGGCGGCAACAACGCCGGGCATACCGTGGTTGTTGGCGGTGAGAAGTATGAGCTCAAGCTCCTTCCCGCCGGCATCCTGTCCCCGAACGCCACCCCGATCATCGGCAACGGCTGCGTGGTGAACCTCGAGGCCCTGTTCGAGGAAATTGACGGGCTGGAAGCCCGCGGGGCGGACACCTCACGCCTGCGGGTCTCGGCCAACGCCCACCTGGTGGCCCCCTATCACCAGACCATGGACAAGGTCACCGAGCGTTTCCTGGGCAAGCGGGCCATCGGCACCACCGGCCGCGGCATCGGGCCCACCTACATGGACAAGATCGGCCGCCTGGGCATCCGCGTGCAGGACGTGTTCGATGAATCAATCCTGCGCCAGAAGGTTGAAGGCGCGCTGCGTCAGAAGAACGAACTGCTGGTCAAGGTCTACAACCGCCGTGCGGTGACCGTCGAGGAAATCGTCGAGTACTTCCTGTCCTTCGCCGAGCGCCTGCGTCCACTGGTCATCGATTCCACCTATGAACTGAACAAGGCCCTGGATGAGGACAAGGTGGTGCTCATGGAAGGCGGCCAGGCCACGTTCCTGGATGTTGACCACGGCACCTACCCGTTCGTGACCTCCTCCAACCCGACCGCCGGCGGCGCGTCCGTGGGCTCGGGCATTGGCCCCACCCGGATCAACCGCTCCATCGGCATCATCAAGGCCTACACGACCCGTGTGGGTGCCGGGCCGTTCCCCACCGAACTGTTTGACGAGATGGGCGAATACCTGCAGAAGACCGGCGGCGAGTTCGGCGTGAATACCGGTCGTCCGCGCCGCTGCGGCTGGTACGACGCGGTCATGGCCCGCCACGCCTCGCGCGTGAACGGCTTCACCGACTACTTCGTGACCAAGCTGGATGTGCTGACCAGCATCGAGAAGATTCCGGTTTGCGTGGCCTATGACGTGGATGGGGTGCGCCACGACGAAATGCCGATGACGCAGACCGAATTCCACCACGCCAAGCCGATTTTCGAGTACTTCGACGGCTGGACCGAGGACATCAGCGGGGCCCGCAGCCTGGAGGACCTGCCGGAAAACGCGCGCAACTACGTGTTGGCGCTCGAGGCCATGAGCGGCACCCGGATCTCGGCCATCGGTGTTGGCCCGGACCGCGACCAGACGATCGTGCGCTACGACCTGCTCAACGACTAGTCTCCGTCGGCTGCAGGACACACCCGGTTGCCGCGCAGGATGGCCGGCACCCCAGGGGTGCCGGCCATTGCCTTGCCCGGGGCGGCCGCCGTCAACGCGGCGCCTGCGACGGTGTCCGCTAATCCTGCGGGGGCGCGGGGTACGGGTTCTGCCGCAGCAGCCGGGCCAGATGCGCGGTGTTACGCACCGCGATGGAGGTGGCGTTCGCGGTCACCTCCGGGGTCTGTTCCAGATCCTGGTAGTCCACGGTGTGCATGGCCTCGCCCACCCAATAGGTGGAGCCCTGCGCCGGAAGGCTGAAGCCCACCTCGGCCAGCCCCTGGGAAAGCTCCGCCACCACATGGTGGGCACCGTCCTCGTTGCCCACCACCGCAACCAGGGCGACGCGGTCAAAGAGAATTGGGCGCCCCTTCTCATCGGTTTCCGACAACTCGGCGTCCAGCCGTTCCAGGACGCGCTGCGCCGGGCTGGCCGGGTGGCCCACCCAGATGGGGGTGGCCATCACCAGGATGTCTGATTCCAGCATGGTCTTGCGGATCTGCGGCCAGGCGTCACCTGGGCCCATGTCGGTGAGCACCCCGGGTTTGACGTCGTGGTCGACCACCCGCAGCAGCTGGCTTTCGACGTGGTGCTTTTTCAATTCCTCGGCGACCTGCCGGGCCAGCAGGTCACTGCTGGAGGGCTTCGGGGAGGGGGTGAGCGTGCAGACCAGGATGAGGGCCTTGAGCGGTGTAGGTGTCATGCCCCCAGTCTGCGCGAGACGCTGCACCCTGGCCACGGTCGCCAGCAGATCGCCAGCTACCGCCAAGTTTTGGCTCTTGCCAGCCGGTTGGGCAGCGCCTCCGGTCGTGCCCGGGCCCTCGGTGCACACCCCAAGTCCCTGCCTGGCGCGACCTGACCTGGAAAAACCGGGTTCGTTCCGGCGTGCTCGCCGGGTCGCGCCACGGCAAATTCCCTGCCCGCCATCGTGGCCGGGGGTGGAGATAGATCACGGAGAATCGGCATGACAGCTCCGGCTGTGCGTCATAAGATGAATTGCTACGAACCACCACAGCGACCCCGAGGCGGAGAACAATGGCACAGATGAGCGAGGAGCTCATTGAGCAGTGGGCTGATGCCACTGCTGAGATCTACAACGAATCCCTGACCGGCATCAACCTGACCCGGCTGGAATCCGCGGTGGAGCGCTATATCGACCTGTTCGCCCAGACCGAGGACCTGACCTTCAACCCGGAGGTCACGCCCCTGGACTTCTTCGAACGCCACCCGTTCCATGCAGTGAGCACCATCCTGAACCTGCCCGAGGCCCAGGAAGTGCTGGACTCCGACCAGCTGGACGAATTGGACGCGATTGCCGACTTCACCGAAGCGTGGCACACCTTTGACGCGGAACAGGAACCGGAGCTGGGGATTTCCGAGGCGGACGACGAAGAGGGCTGGTAGCCGGGCCCCACCGGCTCCCGCCCCCGGCCCGTGGAGCTATTCACTTTCCGGGCCACCCATGGCACGATGCGCGTATGAGTCAGTTCACTGTGTTCGAAAGCATGGAAACCATCCACCTGCCGGTGCACCGCGTCTGGGCGCTGCTGACCGACTGGGGGTCGGCGAACCTGTGGATGCCGCAGGTGAGCTACATGGACGCCAGCCAGGACCCGCCGCGGGTGGGCACCCTGCTGGATTACCAGGTGGCGGGCCGTTCACGGCAGTTCGTCATCCACGACCTGGTGGAGCCCAACACCCTGGTCCTGCACTCCTCGGAGGATACCGACGCGCTGTCCTACCGTTTCGACCTCACCGCGCTGGGCGCCGACACCCGGGTGATCCTGCAGGTGATGATCATCGACCCGGACCTGACGGTCCAGGAATGCGAGCGCTTTGCCGAACAGGTGCGGGCCAGCGACGAAACGATGCTGGCGCGCCTGAAGCAGTACGCGCAGCAGGCCCCCTGACCGGCGATTACTGGGAATCGGCCGGGGCGCTGGGGGAGGGCCCGGCGCTGGCCGGGGTCTTCAGCTTTGTGTAGACGCTCCCGGGCTCGAACTCCGTGTGGGCGAACAGGTCCTGCACGGTCACCAGGGTGTACCCGGCCTCGCGCAGTTGCTGCACCAGCTCGGGCACCGCGTCCACCGAGGTCTCGTGGATATCGTGCATCAGGATTACCGACCCCGGGCTGACCTCCTGCATGGCGATCTTCACGGTTTTCTTCGGGTCGTGGTGCTTCCAGTCCAGCGTGTCCACGTCCCACAACAGCAAGGGGGTGGGAATCAGCCGGTTGTAGACCACCCCGTTGGCGCCGTACGGCGGACGGAACACCTCGGGCGTCACCCCGGCGGCCTGCTGGACGGCCTCATCGGTCCACTGCACCTCATGCTCGATTCCCTCGCGGGTCAGCTTGGTAATGTCCTTGTGGTCATAGCTGTGCGAACCGATCTGGTGGCCCTCCGCCACCATGCGCTGCAGCGCCTGCGGGTAGTGCCCCACATTCTTTCCCAGCACGAAGAACGTGGCCGGGGCCTGGGCTTCGCCCAGTTCATCAAGCAGCCGGTCGGTGTACTCTCCCGGACCGTCATCGAAGGTCAACGCGACGCAGGCCACCTGCTGGCAGTCCACCTGCTGCGGCGCCTGCTCCTGCGGGGCCGGCTCCTGATCGGATCCGGGGCTTGCGCACCCGGCCAGCAGCGGCAGCAGCAGGGCGGCGGCCACCATCCGGTACCGCCGACGGTTGAACAAACGCATCCTTCCACTGTGCTCCGGACCCGGGACAAAGTGAAATCGCCACGCGCAGCGCGTGGCGATTTCACAGGGTGATCTGTGCCGTACCGCTGGGGCCGGCGGCGCGGGCCCCTACTGGGCGTCGTGGTCGGTTTCCAGTACTGCGGCCAGTGTTTCCAGCGCCTGTTCGGCACCTTCGCCTTCGGCCCGCAGCACCACCCGGGTTCCGTGTTCGGCGCCCAGGCCCATCAGGGACAGGATGCTGGAGGCGTCCAGCGCCTCCTCGATGGGTTCGCCCTCCAGGGCGATGGTGATCTCGACGGGCTGCTCGGCGGCGGCCTCGGCGAAGATCGCGGCCGGGCGGGCGTGCAGGCCCACACGGCTGGCAATGGTGGCGATACGTTCTGCCATGATGACTCCTTCGGTGAAATGGTAATCGGTGGTGTTTTCGGTAGGGCTTGGGCGTGCTGCTTGGTCCTGGTTTCCGCTGGCCGGCGCGGTGCCGGGCGCTAGAGGCCGAAGCGCTGCAGGTCCGGCAGCTCGGCGCGCACCAGCTGTCGCGCCTCGGCGGCGGACGCGGCATGCAGCGCCAGCTGGGCCAGGCGGCGCGCGGTGTGCGAGTCCACGCCGCGCAGCACCTGGGCGACCGCCGGCAGGGCGCGCTGGTTCATGGACAGGGAGGCGACTCCCAGCCCGACCAGCACCACGGCCAGGGCCGGGTCGGCGGCCGCCTCACCGCACACGCCCACGGGTTTGCCTCCGCTGCTGCGTGCGCCCTGCGCCGTGGCCTGCACCAGGTGCAGCACCGCCGGCTGCCAGGGGTCGTTCAGGGCGGCCAGCGCGCCCAGCTGCCGGTCGGCGGCCATCGTGTACTGGGTCAGGTCGTTGGTGCCGATCGACACGAAGTCGCAGCGCTGCAGGATCGGGGCGGCGAGCAGCGCCGCGGAGGGCACTTCCACCATCACCCCGCTGGTGTCCAGGCCCGCCTGCGCCGCCAGGGCAGCGAAGTCGGCCGCTTCCTGGGCGGTGGAGACCATCGGGGCCATGACCCACACCTGGGCCGTGCTGGACCGGGATGCCTCGGCGATGGCCGCCAGCTGCCGGGCGAGTACCCCGGGAACGGAGGCGTCGGTGCGGTAGCCGCGCACCCCCAGGGCGGGGTTCGGTTCGGCGGTGTCGGTCAGGAACGGCAGCGGCTTGTCCGCCCCGGCGTCCAGGGTGCGCACCACCACCTTGCGTCCCTCAAAGGCCTGGAACACCGCCTGGTAGGCGGCGACCTGCTCGGCGTGCTCAGGTTCGCTGTCGCGCCCCAGGAAGCAGAATTCGGTGCGCAGCAGCCCGACCCCCTCGGCCCCGGCGGCGGCCGCGCTGCGGGCATCGGAGCCGCTGCCCACGTTGGCCAGCAGCGCCACCGCGGTGCCGTCGCCCAGGCGACCTGCGCCGTCGAAGGCCGGCAGCGGCTCGCGCCGGGCGTAGGCCTCGGACAGCTGCCGCTGGGCCTGCCCCGGGTCGGGGATCACCTGTCCGCTGACCCCGTCCACGAACACCTCCTGCCCCTCTGCGAGCCGCTGGCTGTCCCGGGCGGCCACGACGGCCGGCAGCCCCAGCGACCTGGCGATGATCGCGGTGTGGGACTGCGGTCCGCCTTCGGCCGTCACCAGGGCCAGCACCCGCGAGGGGTCCAGGGTGGCGGTGTCGGCCGGGGCCAGGTCCTCGGCCAGCAGCACGAAGGGCTGCCGTTCGTCCGGGATGCCCGGCGCCGGTTCCCCGCGCAGCTCGGCGACGATGCGGGCGCGCACATCCAACACGTCCGTGGCCCGCTCGGCCATGTACCCGCCCAGCGCGCTGAGCTGGGTGGCGACCGCGTCGGCGGCCTCCCAGATCGCCGATTCCGCGCAGGTTCCGGAGGCGACCAGGGCACTGGCCGACTTGAGCAGGGTCTTGTCCGCCGCCATCAGCGCGGTCGCCTTGAGCACCGCGCGGGCGTCGCCGGGGGCCAGCGCGGCGCGCTCCTTCAGCCGTTGGGCCACCCGCCCGGTGGCCTCGGCCAGCCGCGCGGTTTCCTCCTCGACGCTGCTGCCCTCGGGCAGCGGGGCGCCCTCGGGTGGGGCCGCCAGGGGTGCGGGCATCCGGCGCACCGGACCGATCACGCGGCCCGCGCTGACCCCTACACCGTGCACTATCTGGGATTGTTGCCGGCTCATGCCGCCACCTCCGTCTTGACCGGTGCGCCCTTGCGCACATACTTCTTCAGTCCCACCACCAGCAGGCCGGAGACGATCGTGCCGAGCACTGTGGAGACCAGGAACATGGGCCAGCTGCCCTGCATCGCGAAGAAGACGAAGATCCCGCCGTGCGGGGCCTGGCTGACCACGTCGAAGGCCATGACCATCGACCCGGTGATCCCGGCACCGACCATGGACGCGGGGATCACGCGCAGCGGGTCCGCGGCGGCGAAGGGAATCGCTCCCTCGGAGATGAAGGCCGCGCCCAGCAGCCAGGCCGCCTTGCCGTTCTCCCGCTCGGCCGGACTGAACAGCTTCGGGGCGATGAGCGTGGCCAGGGCCATGGCCAGCGGCGGCACCATGCCCGCGGCCATCACCGCGGCCATGATCATCCATGGGGCCGGGTTCTCCAGCGAGCCGGTGCCCAGCCCCGCCACGGCGAAGGCGTAGGCCACCTTGTTCACCGGCCCGCCCAGGTCAAAGGCCATCATCAGGCCCAGGATCAGCCCCAGCAGCGCGGCCCCGGTGCCGCTCATTGAGGAGAGGAACAGGTTCAACGCGTCGGTCAGCCGGGCGATGGGGCCACCCAGGAACAGGAACATCAGCCCGGAGGCGATGATGGAGCCAAGCAGCGGCACGATGACCACCGGCATCAGCCCGCGGGCCCACTTGGGCACGTTCCAGGAGCTGATCCAGCGGGAGGCCAGCCCGGCGATCACCCCGCCGACGATGCCACCGAGGAACCCGGCGCCCATGAACCCGGCGACGGCGCCGGCCGTGAAGCCCGGGGCGATGCCCGGCCGATCGGCGTAGGCGTAGGCAATGTACCCGGCCAGCGCGGGGACCAAAAAGCCCATGGACAGCGAACCGATCTTGAACGCCACCGCCCCCAGGTAGGCGCCCAGCCCTCCCGCCGGCAGGTTGAACAGCGTGTTCGTTCCCAGGATGTCATCGGCCACGTCGGTGATGTCGTAGCCGCCAAGCAGGAAGCCCAGGGCGATCAGCAGCCCGCCGCCGGCGACGAAGGGGATCATGTAGGACACCCCGGTCAGCAGGGCCCGCTTCAGCCCGGCACCGAATGATTCTCGCTGGCCGCCGCGCGGGTCCTGATGCCCGGATCCTTCCGGCGTGCCGGCCGGAACCCGCCGCGCCGCGGGGTCGGTGGCGGCCGCGATGGCCTGGCGCAGCAACGCTTCCGGCTCGTCGATGCCGCGCTTGACCGGCACCTGGATGACCGGTTTGCCCGCGAAGCGGGAGCGGTCGCGCACATCGACGTCCACGGCGAAGATCACCGCGTCGGCGCGGTCAATGACCTGCTGGTCCAGGGCCGTGGAGCCGGAGGATCCCTGGGTTTCCACCGCGAAGTCCACCCCCATCTCCTCGGCGGCCTGTGCGAGCGAATCGGCGGCCATATAGGTGTGGGCGATGCCCGTGGGGCAGGCGGTGACCGCCACGATGCGTGCGCCGGACTCCTGCTGGGCGCCAGCGGCTTCCGGTGCGGTGCTGGGGGTTTGTGGGGCCGGCGCGGCGGGCGCTGCCGGGGCCGGGGCCGGGGTCCCGGAAAGCACCCCGTCGATCAGCTCCACGACCTGTCCTGGCTCGCGGGCCTCACGCAGCGCCGTGGTGAAGGACTTTTTCACCAGGGCCCGGGCCAGGGTGGACAGCAGCTTCAGGTGGTCCTTGTCCGCCCCTTCCGGGGCGGCGATGAAGAACACCAGGTCCGCCGGTCCGTCCTTGGCCCCGAAGTCCACTGCCGGGGCCAGGCGGGCCATCGCCAGCGTTGGCGCGGTCACGGCGGCCGAGCGGCAATGCGGGATGGCGATGCCGCCGGGAACCCCGGTGGCCGTCTTCGCTTCCCGGGCCTTGGCGTCAGCGGCCAGGGCCACGGCGTCGCTGGCCCGGCCCTGCCTGGCCACCAGCGCGGCCAGCGCGTCAATGACCTGGTCGGTGTTGGAACCCAGGTAGGTGTCCAGGCTCACCAGGTGCTGGTTGATCAGTTCGGTCATGGCTGCATCCTTGACTTAGAACGGTCCGTCGACGCTGACCGCGTCGGCGGTGAGATGGGTGGGGGAGGGGATGGTGGAACCCCGCAGGGCGACGGCCGCCGAGCCATAGGCCACCGCGTGGGCCAGGCTTCCGGCCGGGTCCGAACCGGTGGATTCTGCGATCAAGTACCCGGCCAGGGCCGAGTCCCCGGCCCCGACCGTACTGCGCGGGATCACCGGCGCGTGCCGGGCCAGCCAGCAGCCCTCGGCGGTGGCCAGCACGGCGCCCTGCGCGCCGAGGGTGGCCAGTACGGTGCCCACCCCGCGCTGCACCAGGTAGCCGGCGGCGCGGGCCGCTTCCGTCGGGGACTGCTCGAACCCCAGGGCCGAATCCTGGGCGATCAGTTCGGTCAACTCCTCGGCGTTGGGCTTGATCAGATCCGGCAGGTGGTTGGCATCAAAGGCAAACAGGCTGGCCAGCGGGGCGCCGGAGGTGTCCACCGCGATGCGTGGGGCGCGGTCGGCGAGCCTGCTGCGCAGGGTCGCGCACAGCCGGGCGTAGAAATCCGGGGCGACTCCCGGCGGCAGGGACCCGGCCAGCACCACCCAGCGGGCCGAGGCACCCAGCTCGCACAGCACCTCGGTGACCTGTTCCAGGGCTGGTGCGTCCAGTGCGGGGCCCGGCTCGTTGATCTTGGTGGTGGTCCCGTCCGGATCGGTGATTGTGATGTTGGTGCGCAACGGCTGGTCGATGGGGATGGCCCGGTGCGGCAGCCCGTCGGCTTCCAGCGCCCGCACCAGCGGGTCGTGGGCCGCCCCGGGCAGTACGGCCAGCACCGGCTGGCCGGCCTGGGCAATGGCCCGGGCCACGTTCACGCCCTTGCCGGCGGCCTGCACCCGGCTGGCTGCGGCGCGCTGCACCTGTCCCGGGGCCAGCGCGGAGCTTAGCTCCACCGTCTGGTCCAGGGCCGGGTTCATGGTCAGGGTGAGGATCATGCCAGCACCACGTCCACGTCGGCCGCCTCCAGGGCGGCCGCCAGTGCGCCGGCCGGCGCGCGGTCGGTGACCAGGGTGTCGACCTGGTCCAGGGTGGCGAACTGGACCAGGGTCAGTTCGTCGTGTTTCGTCGCGTCGGCCAGCACTACCACGCGCTGGGCGCTGGCCACCATGGCGGCCTTGACGCTGGCCTCCAGCGGGTCGGGGGTACTGAGGCCGAAATCGGCGTGCAGGGCGTTGGTGCCCACGAAGGCCAAATCCGCCCGCAGCCGCGCATAGGCCGTTACGGTTCCGGCCCCGGTGGCCGCACTGGTCAGTCCCCGGACCCGTCCGCCAATGAATTCCAGCGCCAGCTGCGGGTTCGCGCTGATGCGGGCGGCGATCGGCAGGGCGTGGGTGATCACCAAGGTGTCCTCGCCACCCTGCTGGGCGATCAGGCCGGCCAGCTCGGCGGTGGTGGTGCCGGCATCCAGCATGATCGAACCGCCAGCGGAGGGCAGCAGCTGTTGTGCGGCCCGGGCGATGGCCTGCTTCGCCTCGGCGTGCAGGGTGCTGCGGTCGCTGTGGCTTTGCTCCCGGGTGCTGGCCGCGGCCAGCCCGACCGCCCCGCCGTGCACCCGGCGCAGCAGGCCGTCGGTTTCCAGCAGCGCCAAATCCCGCCGGACGGTTTCGCGGGTGATGGCAAAACGTTCGGAGAGTTCCGCGACGGAGACCTTCCCGTGTGTTTCCACCGCTTCGGTGATGAGCCGGTGTCTCTCTTCGGCGAACATTCCTGCCTCCCGTATGCGTGAGCTGTCCCACAGTGATCTGTGTTTGTATGACTTTATGCCTGTTTGTGTGGCATCGTCAAGACATTTGGGGGCTAAAAGTTGGCGTTATGTCTGCTTATCTGTGCTTTGGGGCTCTTATTCGCCCTGCGGGGCCACTGGCTGCGGGGCGCTCTCGTCCAGCGGGTGGGCGATTTCGTCCCGCCAGAAGCGGCCGCACCACCAGGCGATGACGGCAAAGACCGGGGAGGCCAGGCCCGCGAAGATGAAGATCTCCCGCGGCGCAACGAGCTGGCTCAGCGGTCCGGTGACGGCCATAGAGACCGGCATCAGGGCCAGGGAGACGAAGAAGTCCAGGCTGGAAATCCTGCCGAGCAGGTGCGCCGGCACCCGCCGCTGCAGCAGCGTGCCCCAGGTGACCTGCCCAATCCCGTCGGTCAGCCCCACGATGAACAGCAGGATCACCAGGCACCACAGGGCCGGGACGAAGCCCACGGCAACCAGCGGCAGGGAGCCAAAACCCCAGCAGGCCATCATGATGCTCAGGTAGCGCCGGGGCATGCGCAGCGTGGCGGTGGCCATTGACCCCAGGGCGCAGCCCACGCCGTAGGCGGCCAGTGCGGAGGCGAAGTCCGTCGCGTCCCCGCCCAGCCGGTCGCTGACCTCGAAGGGCAGCAGTACTTCGAAGGGCCCAATGAACGTGAAGACCGCAACCACCGCGAACAGCAGGGTCCAACGCAGCCACGGGGTGCCCACCGTGTAGCCCACGCCCTCCCGCAGCTGGTGGATGATGCCGCCCCCGGCCTGCTGCCCGCTGCCACCGGCGGGCCGGTCATAGGCCGGGGCATGGGAAATGCGGCGCAGAGTCAGCAGGGCCGCCACGTGGGTTACCGAAATCCCGGCAATAGCGTGGGCGGGGGAAACCGAGGCCACCAGCACCCCGGCCGCCAACGGACCCAACGCGGTCTGCACCACCGGGCGCACCGTGCCCTCGATGCCGTTGGCCGCCAGCAGCTCGGCGGCCGGCAGCATTCGCGGCAGCAGTGCCGAATAGGCCGGATAGAAGAACGCGGCCCCGGCCCCGGAGAGGAACCCGGCCAGCACCAGGTGCCACAGCTGCAGGCTGTGGGTCAGGGCCAGCGCCGCCGTGGCGCTCATCACCAGCAGTGAGGCGGTTTCCACCAGCAGCAGGATCTTGCGGCAGGAGTACCTGTCGGCCGCGATCCCGCCCAGCAGCACCAGGCCAATCAAGCCGAGCGAGGTGGCCGTGGCGACGCTGGAGAGCTGCACCGGACCGCCGCCGAGCTGGCGCACCTGGTAGACCATGGCCACCGCCCACATGCCGTGGGCCAGGGTGGAGAGCACCAGGGCGCACGCCAACACGGTGTAGTCGCGGCGCGCGAAGGGCCGCAGCAGGCGGATCGCGGCGAATGGCTTGGCGCCCATGGCGCACTCCTCGGGTCGGTGATTTGTCTATCGTCACCGATCCGATTGATATTTGTCAATCACTATTTGCCGGCCCGCCGCCCCGCCTGGCCGGCAGCCTGCGGCCGTGGCGGGGGCAGCGGGCAAGCGCTAGGCCAGCAGCTGGCGTTTGGAGGAGATCATCCCGGTGTTGAACCCGGCCAGGCGCAGCCCGCCGTGGAAGCGGGCGTGTTCGATCTTCACGCAGCGGTCCATGACCACATTCAGCCCTGCGGCCTCCGCGCGCTCAGCCACCTCCTCGTGCCAGGAACCCAGCTGCAGCCACAGGGTCTTGGCCCCCACGGCCAGGGCCTCGTCCAGCACCCCGGGCAGGTCATCATGCTTGCGGAAGACCTCAACCAGGTCCGGGGTCTCGGGTAGGTCCGCCAGCGACTTGTAGACCGGTTGGCCCAGGATCTCGTCCACCACCGGGTTAATGAAGTACACCCGGTAGTTTGAGGAGGACAGCAGGTAGGTGGCCACGAAGTAGCTGGCCCGCGAGGGCTTGTTCGAGGCCCCCACAATCGCGATCGAGGTGGTCTCGCGCAGGATCTGGAGGCGCTGCGCGGCGCTGGGGCCCTGCCAGGTGCGTAGTGCGGTGCTCATTAGTTCGCTCCCTTCCCGGCCGGCACGGCGCAGGCCGCTGCGTCATAGGACGGCATCTCGAATTGGTGCTCCGGCTCCGGCTGCTGGGCGGCGCTCAGTGCCTGGTCCAGGTCCCAGATGATGTCCTCGACATCCTCCAGGCCCACCGACAGGCGGATCAGGTCCTGCGGCACCCCGGCCGCCTGCAACTGCTCCTCGCTCAGCTGCTGGTGGGTGGTGGACCCCGGGTGCAGCACCAGGGTGCGCGCATCACCGATGTTCGCCAGGTGGCTGGCCAGCTGCAGGGCCTGGATGAACTTGGCCCCGGCCTGCCGGCCGCCCTTGATTCCGAAGCTGAAGACCGAACCCACACCCAGCGGCAGCAGCTTGCGCGCCTGCTCGTGCTGGGGATGGGAGGCCAGGCCCGCATAGTTCACGTAGCTGACCCGGTCATCGGCCTCCAGCCACTGGGCCACCTGCTGGGCGTTGGCCAGGTGCGCGTCCATCCGCTGGGCCAGAGTCTCCACGCCCTGCAGCAGCTGGAACGCGGACTGGGCCGGCAGGGAGGGACCGAAATCGCGCAGCTGCTCACTGCGCAGCTTGGTCAAAAACCCGTACTCCCCGAAGTTGCCCCACCAGGAGACGTTCCCATAGCTGGGTACCGGCTCGGTCATGGTGGGGAACTTCCCGTTGCCCCAGTTGAAGGTGCCCGATTCGATGACCACCCCGCCCAGGGTGGTGCCGTGACCGCCAATGAACTTGGTCGCCGAATGGATCACGATGTCCGCGCCGTGCTCGATCGGACGCAACAGGTAGGGCGGGGTCAGCGTCGAATCGACCACCAGCGGAATGTCGTGGCGGTGCGCCACCGCCGCCAGCCCGGCCAGGTCGGCAATGTCCCCGGAGGGGTTGGCAACCACCTCGGTGTACACCGCCTTGGTGTTCGACCCGATCGCGGCCTCGAAATCGGCCGGGTCGTTGGAGTCGATGAAGGTGGTCTGAATGCCAAAGCGGCGCAGTGAGACATCCAGCTGGGTGATGGTCCCGCCGTAGAGCTTCGCAGAGGCGACAATGTGGTCCCCGGCCTGGGCCAGCGCGGCAAAGGTGATGAACTCCGCCGCCATGCCCGAACCGGTGGCCACCGCGCCGATCCCGCCCTCCAGGGAGGCCATGCGCTCCTCGAAGGCGGCCACTGTCGGGTTGCCGATGCGGGAGTAGATGTTCCCGTACTTCTGCAGCGCAAATAGGTTCGCCGCATCATCGGTGTCCTTGAATACGAAGGACGTGCTTTGGTAGATCGGCACCGCGCGGGCGCCGTGTTCGGCATCGGGGGTTCCGCCGGCGTGCAGGGCACGGGTGCGGAATCCAAACTTGTGGTCGGCCATGGTGGCGTGACTCCTTATCGGCTCGTCTTCCGGCCCACCGCGGCATTGGCCGGGAGGGCCATCAAGGCAATATCCCGGAATCAATGTCTGTCTTCACTGCACTGGCCCTATGGCCGAAGACAGCTCCATCGTTTCTGGCGGTAGCACCGTATCCACCGGCTGTGGCAGGTTGCTGCGGCGTCATCGAACCAGATCTCTCGGCCGCTCGGGATGGTTACCCCCAGTGTCTCAACATGTGTGAATGTGACCCAAGTTGTGCGTCGAAAGATTGCGCGGCGCGTCACAGGCCCCATCCGGCCATCCGCACCCCGGGGGATTCAGCGCCACCGGCAGTACTGGCTAGACTCAAGAAGTATGAATGGTGCACTGGCTTTGGTTCGACACGGACAAACCGACTGGAACCTGGCAGGCAGGCTGCAGGGGCAGACGGACATCCCGCTCAACGCGACCGGGCGGGAACAGGCGCGCGCGGTCGGCGCCCGGCTGGCCGATGAGGGCTGGGATGTGGTCCTGGCCTCCCCGCTGGGCCGCGCCCAGGAAAGCGCGCAGATCATTGCCAAGACCCTTGGGGCCCGCACCGGCCCGCCGGTACCGGAACTGGTGGAGCGCGGATTCGGGCCACTGGAGGGGCAGTGCCGCTCGGAGCTGGATGAGGACCTGGTGCAGGAGCTGATGGAGCAGGCCGAACCGCGTTCGGCCGTGCTGCGCCGGGCAGTGCCGGCCCTGCTCCAGCTGGCCGCCACCCACCCCCAGCGGCGCATCCTGTGTGTCAGCCACGGGGCGACCATGCGCATCATCCGCGATACCCTGCTCGGACGCCGCCTGCCCCAGGGCGTGGAGAACGGGGAAGTGGTGCCCCTGGACCTGGGCGAACTGCGCGAACTGGAACTGGCCCTGCGCGACGGTGACCCGGTCGTGGTCTAGGAACAGGGCCGGCCCCCACCGCCCGGTGGGTGGTCGCAGGAAATCCGGCCAAAGACCTCACGAAAAGCTGTCCCGCCACGTTTACATGGTGAGAGCCAATCACCAGGAGCACCATGAAGCAGCCATTCGAACAGATCGTGCAGGCCCACGGACTGAGCGTGTTGCGCGTGTGCCGCTCCCTGCTGGATGAACACCGCGCCAAGGACGCCTGGTCGGAAACCTTCCTGGCCGCCCTGCGGGCCTACCCGCAACTGGATCCGGAGGCCAACGTCCAGGCTTGGCTGGTGCGCATCGCCCACCGCAAGGCCATCGATGAGCTGCGCCGCCAGCGGGGCGAGGATCTGGAAACCGACCCCGCCGCACACGCCCCCTCGACGGAGGCCGGGCCGGAAGGCCGGGCCGAAAACCTGGAGCTGTGGCAGCTGGTCAAGCAGTTGCCGGAAAAACAACGCTTGGTCGTTGCGTACCGCTATTTGGGTGGATTGGACTACCGGCAGATCTCCCAGATTCTTTCCGGAACCCCGGAAGCAGCGCGGCGCGCCGCCGCCGACGGGATCAGCAATCTGCGACGCCGAATGGACGCCGGATCAGCAACTGGAGGAAAACCATGAGTCAGCTTGATGGCACCGCCCCGCTGAACACCCCGCCGACCGAGGTTGAGCAGCGCCTCCTGGCCAGCCTGCACGACCGGCTGGAGCAGGCCGCCCACCGGGAGCACCTTACCGACGCGGTGTACCGGATCGTGCAGTCGCCCCTGGGCCCCCTGTTGGTGGCCGCCACGGAGGTAGGGCTGGTGCGGGTGGCCTTCGCCTCGGAGGAGCACGAGCGTGTGCTGGAACAGCTCAGCGAAAGCCTGGGCGCCCGGATCCTGCGCTCGCCGGGCGCATTGGACACCGCGGCCCGGCAGCTGGAGGAGTACTTCAGCGGCCACCGCACCAGCTTCACCCTGCCGCTGGATCTGCGGCTCTCCACCGAATTCCGGCGCCGGGTCCAGCTGGAACTGGGCCACATCGGTTACGGACACACCCTGAGCTACCGGCAAATGGCCGAACGCATCGGAAAGCCTGCGGCCGTACGGGCCGTGGGGTCGGCCTGCGCCACCAACCCGCTGCCCATTGTGCTGCCCTGCCACCGGGTGCTGCGTACCGATGGTTCGCTGGGGGGCTACCTGGGCGGGCTGCAGGCCAAGCGGATCCTGCTGCAGCTGGAAAACCCGAACGGCGCGCGGCAACCCTCCACCCTGTTCTAGCTCCCCATGCGACGCCCGGGGTGCCGGCGCTTGCGTGGGAGGGCGACCGCCGATTCCACGTGAAACAACCTTGAGAGGCTGATAGCGTCACCGACGTGGTGTGATAGAGGTTTGTCGCCACGACGAGAGAATGTTCGACAAACGATTTCGTTTGCCATCCGACCCTGTTGTCCTCCCGCCAGGGTCGGGAGTACGGACCGGATCAGGCATCGATGACCAGGTCCGTGCTCGCGGTGGAGCAACAGGGCAGGAATTTTCCGGCTTCGATTTCCCGGGCCCGGATCCCGCCCTGGTGGTTCATGTCCACCTCACCGGAGAGCTTGATGACCTTGCAGGAGCCGCACATGCCCTCCTGGCAGTTGGCCCCGATGCGCACCCCGGCCTGTTTGGCGACCGGCAAAATCCGCTGGTCGGGGTCGATGCGCACCTTCAGGCCGGACTTGAGGAAGGACATGGTCAAACTGCCTTCCCCGACGGTGGCAAACTCCTGGGGGTCCGTGGGCGGTGTGCCGCCAAGGTCAGGTGGCGGCCCGGGCGCCGCATCCGATGCGGAACCACGCCCGCCCTCCTCCGTGGGCAGGGCGCCGGGTGGTCCCGGCGGCGTGGCTGGCGCCGGGTCGTACAGGCCTAGGTTCTGCTGTTCGAATTGGGATTCGGGTGCCTCGGCCATTTCCCCGGCCAGGTCCTCGGCATATGCCAACTCCTGCTGGTATTCCAGGCGGGTCTGCCGGCCCCCCGAGAAGAACTCCATGTGGATGGAGGTGTCGTCAACCCCCACCTCCAGCAGCAATTTGGCCGCGTTGTTCAGGTACCCCTCTGGGCCGCACGCATAGACGTGGCGGCCGTTCGCGTCCGGGGCCACCTGCTCAATCATGTGGCAGGTCAGTCGTCCCAGCATCCATTCCCAGTCCCCGGGCACGGAGCGGTCCCCCAGGGAGTAGTACACCGTGATGCGTTCATCGACCGCCGCAATGTACTCCAGTTCCTTGGCAAATCCGAACCCGCCGGGTTCGGCTCCGTGATACAGCACCACGACGTCGGCCTGGCCGGGCAGGGCGTGGATGGTGCGCACCATGGAGATGATCGGGGTGATGCCCGCCCCGGCGGCCAGGAAGAGAAAGCGCGCGCGGCGCTCGGCGTCGGGCAGGTGGAAGGCGCCAATCGGGCCGAGCATCTCCAGCACGGTGCCCGGGCGCACGTGCCGGTGCACCCACGGGGAGACCAGACCCTGTTCCTCGCGCTTGACGGTGATGTTAAAGGTCCAGGGTTCGGTGGGCGCACTGGAAATCGAATAGTTCCGGTCGACTGGTTCCTGGCCTTCCCCGTGAACGGGAAAGGCGATGTTCAGGTACTGGCCGGAGCGGAACGCCAGCGGGGCCCCGTCGGTACGGCGGAAGACGAAGGTCATCATGCCCCCGGCCTCGGGGATCGTTTCCAAGCATTCGGCGCTGAATTCCTGCGGATGCCAGGGGCCCAGGGCGCGGGCGGCACCGGCGGCCTGGTTCGTGGCCCGCAACACCCGGTTCCAGGGCATCTCCAGGCCGCGGATGCGCTGGATGCCGGAGGCACGGATGCTCGTGGTGGTGACCGTCATGCCAGATGCTCCCGCATCCGCTGCACGTACCAGTTGATGAACGCCTCCACCTGGTACTCGCTTTTCATGTAGGGCCCGGGCTCGTAGGCGGGACTGGCGGCACCGGCCTGGCACAACTCCACGAAGGCCTTGTCCTGCAGGTTGGTCTGCTTCCAGGTGTGCGTCAGGGACTCCACCTCGTAATCCACCCCGGCCTGCGCGTCGTCGGCCACCAGCCAGGTGGTGCGCACCAGGGTCTGGTGTTCGTTGATGGGGAAGACCGCAAAGGTGATGACGTGGTCACCAAGCAGGTGGAACCAGCTGTTGGGCTGAATGTGCAGCGAGCAGCGGCCGAGGCGGAAATCTGGGAGGTCGCCGAGCAGTTTCTTGGACAGCCGGCGCCCGGTGGGCGAGAAGGATTCGCCCTGTCCGTCCAACGGTTCGCGCGAGACGCGGAACCCGGCCGCCCGGGTATCCAACTCCTCGATGACCGCATAGGGCAGCCCATAGCGTCGGCAGCGTTCCTCCAGTGCGCCCTGCGCCTGTTGGTTCCGGTCCCAGACCTCGACCAGGTGCGGCGGCACCGTGCTCTCATTCAGGCCCCAGGTGGGGAAGAGCGCGCAGGCCAGCTCCGGGTGGCCATCGCAGTGGTAGCACTCGCGGTTGTTCTCCATCACCAGCTTCCAGTTGCCCTGTTCAACAATGTTCTGCTGGTAGGCCACCTTGGTGCGGGACAGATCATGGGGCGCGAGGTAGGGCTCGAAGACGGCCGCGGCCCGGTCAAAGTCCTCGGGCGGCTCGGGGGACAGGCAGACGAAGATCAGTCCGGCATAAACCCTGCTGTGTGCCCGTTTCAGCGCGAAACAGCCCTTGTCGAAATCCACTTCCCCGGGGGCCGAGGCGTGAATCAGTTCCCCGTCCTGGGAGTAGGTCCAGGAATGGTAGCCGCACACCAGGTTGCCGGTCGAGCCGGAGGCCTCGGTCAGCACCCGCGCGCCGCGGTGTCGGCACACGTTGTGCAGGACGTTGATTTGCCCGTCGTCCTTGCGCAGGATGATCAGCGAGCTGGGGCCGAAGTCCACGGTGATGTAGTCTCCGGGCTCCGGGATTTCCGCGACACTGGCGGCGTAGAGCCACTGGGTGCCGAAGATTCCCTCCATGTCCAGGGCGAAGAGGGTCGGGTCGGTGTAGAACGGCGCATTGAGCGAATACCCCGAGCGGCGCCGGGCGAAGAGCTGGCGTATTTCCTCCAGCTGCCCGGCGGGCAGGGCAGTGGCAAGGCTGCCGCGGGCCGTGCGCGGCGCATTCATCGAAACAGACATGGGCGGTTCCTTGGAAGGGGGGCGGAAGGGGAGCCTGTCAGCGGCCGCGGCATGGCGGGGACCGCAACGTGAACGGATGTTGTACCGATCACATTAGATGCTGTGAAAGTGCAATAAAAGCGCAAAAACCTGCCGATCATCGTGCACAATATCCGCATGATCGATGCCCGTCTCCACACGCTGCGCGTGTTCGCCACCTGCGGCACCGTGGCGGCCACGGCCGAGCTCACCGGCTACTCCCCGTCGGCGGTCTCCGCGCAGCTGCGCGAACTGCAGCGCTCGCTGGGCATTGAGCTGCTGGTCCGTGACGGGCGGGGCGTACGGCTCACCGCGGCCGGTCGGCACCTGGTGGCCGGTTCGGATGACCTGGTCGCGCAGTGGGAGGGGCTGCGCGCCGCGGCCCTGCGCGCCGATGAGCAGGTGCCGGCGCAGTTTGGCCTGGGCGGGTTCTCCAGTGCCGCCGCGCAGCTGCTTGCCCCGCTGGCCGCCGCGCTGCGCGAAACCCGGCCCACCCTGGCGGTGCGCCTGATCGAGGCCAGCCCGGCACGCTGCTACGAGCTGCTGGTGGCCGAACGCATTGACCTGGCGGTCGTGGTGGCCATGCAGGCAGACACCGTGGGGGAGGAGGACCCCCGCTTTGAGCAGACGTTCCTGCTCAACGATCCGCTGGACGTGTTGGTCCCGGCCGGGCATCGGCTGGCCGAGCGGGTCTCGGTGCGCCTGGAGGAGCTGGCCTCCGAACCCTGGATTACCGACACCGTCGGATCCACCTACCGGGCGCTGTTTACGGCGGCCTTCACCGCGGTGGGCGCCACCCCGCGCATTGCCCACGAGTCCCTGGAGTGGGAGACCATGATCGCCTTCGTCGGCGCCGGGCTCGGGGTGGGCCTGTTGCCGCGGCTGGCACCCATCGGTGGGCATGAGGATGTGCGCAGGCTGCGACTGACCGGGCCAGGACGCCCCACCCGACGCATCGTCGCCGCCGCGCGGCGCGGCAGCATGGACTCCCCGCTGATCGGTCAATGCCTGCAGATCCTGCAGGGGAGGGCGCGCAGCATCCTGGACGAGCGGCTGGACGAGGAGACGTAGGCCGCGCCGACCACGGAGCGCACCCTTGACACCCCCTGTGACGCAGAGCACACTGTTGCTAGGTTGGACTCATTTATCCAACTTATATTTAACAAGGCGGAGGTTCTCAGGTGGGAAACAAGGCAGTGAGCTACGCAGGGCCGGGCAAGGTCGAGGTCGTCGACACCCCCTATCCGGAATTCGTCCTGCGCGACGGGCCCGGGGTGCACCCAGACAACGTCGGACGCAAGGTGGAGCACGGGGTGATCCTGCGAACCATTGCCACCAACATCTGCGGTTCGGACCAACACATGGTGCGCGGACGCACCACCGCCCCTTCGGGCCTGGTGCTCGGGCATGAAATCACCGGTGAAGTCATCGAGGTGGGGCGGGACGTCGAGTTCGTCAAGGTCGGGGACGTCGTCTCGGTTCCGTTCAACATCTCCTGCGGACGGTGCCGCAACTGCAAGGAAGGCAAGACCGGCATCTGCCTAAACGTGAACCCGGACCGTCCCGGCTCCGCCTACGGGTACGTGGACATGGGCGGCTGGGTGGGTGGCCAGGCCGAATACGTGCTCGTTCCCTACGCGGACTGGAACGTGCTGAAGTTCCCCGACCGCGACCAGGCGATGGAGAAGATCCTGGACCTGGCGATGCTCTCGGACATTTTCCCCACCGGGTACCACGGGGCCGTGGGCGCCGGGGTGGGTGTGGGATCAACCGTGTACGTGGCCGGCGCCGGCCCGGTGGGCCTGGCCGCCGCCACCTCCGCCCAGCTGCTGGGCGCCGTGGTGGTCATCGTCGGGGACCTGAACGCCGACCGGTTGGCCCAGGCCCGCAGCTTCGGCTGCGAAACCGTGGATGTCTCCCAGGGCGACCCCGGTGAGCAGATAGAACAGATCCTGGGCGTGCCGGAGGTGGAGTGCGGGATCGACGCGGTCGGGTTTGAGGCCCGCGGCCACGGCCACGAGGCGGCCACCGAGCAGCCGGCCACGGTGCTGAACTCGCTGATGGAGATCACCCGCGCCGGTGGCCACCTGGGGATCCCGGGGCTGTACGTCACCGGGGATCCGGGTGCCGCCGATGAGGCGGCGAAGGTCGGTTCGCTGTCGATGCGCTTCGGCCTGGGCTTCGCCAAATCCCACACCTTCGTCACCGGACAGTGCCCGGTGATGAAGTACCACCGCGGGCTGATGCACGCGATCCTGACCGACAAGGTGTCCATTGCCAGGAACGTGAACGCAACGACCATTTCCCTGGATGAGGCCCCGGCCGGGTACGCGGCCTTCGACGAGGGGGCGGCACAAAAATTCGTGCTGGACCCGCACGGCCTGATTCGCGGCTAAACGCCGAAGGCGGGCGCAATGCGGGGGCGCGGGGGCGGGGAGGCGAGGAATTTCACATCCCCGCCCCTGGCACTGCATGGCACAAGGGCAAAAAGCGTTCTGGTGGGAACGGGATCGGGGGCAAAAAAGACCGTGGGGCTTGACCTGACTTGCCTGCATCCAACAGTATTGAACGCAGACCTTAGGGCCGCGGTGGGCCGTGTTGGCCGTTGTCGCATGCATCTGAACGGTGGGCTCGCCGATCTTCGAAGCGCCGCCGTTTCCGGCCCCTGCCGTCTGCCGGCCCGCCCGACTGGGGCCATGCAACCGTTCCGCTGCCACCGCCTGGCAGCCTGCCGTCCGGAGCGCGCTGCCGCCGAGTCGATGATTTCCCCGTCGGCAGCGCCGTCCTGCCAGTGAAGGAAGAACGTAATGAAGCCAAGTGATCAATCGATCCAGGAGCTCGTGGGTGAGCTGCACACAGCTCGCAAACGCCGCCCCCGGAAATACACCGCCTCCGGCACCGACTACTGGGTGTTCGGCATTGCCGGCTGCCTGGCCCTGGCGTTCATCGCCTGGGGGTTCGTTTCCCCCGAGGGCCTGGGCGCAGTGGCCGGCAAGGCACTGGATTGGGTGATCACCAACACCGGCTGGCTGTTCGTCATCGCCGCCTCGGTGTTCGCGGTCTTCGTGATCGTGCTCGCTTCGAAGAACTTCGGGCGCATCCCGCTGGGCAAGGACGGGGAAAAGCCCGAATTCAGCACGGTCTCCTGGATCTCGATGATGTTTGCCACCGGCATGGGCATTGGCCTGGTGTTCTACGGGGTGGGCGAACCGCTGTTCTTCTACATGTCCCCGCCGCCGGGAACCGTGGAGGGGCAGACCGATGCGGCGCTGAGCACCGCAATGGGCACCACCTTGTTCCACTGGACGCTCTACCCGTGGGCGATGTACGCCATTGTGGGCCTGGGCATGGCCTACGGCAGCTTCCGCCTGGGCCGCCCGCAGCTGTTCTCCTCCATGTTCTCCTCGATCTTCGGCGAGCGCGCCATCCACGGCTGGGGCGGACGCACCATCAACATCCTGGCCATCCTGGCCACGCTGTTCGGCTCGGCCTGTTCGCTGGGCCTGGGCGCCCTGCAGATCGGCGGCGGCATCCAGGCCACCGGCGTGATGGAGAACGTCGGCTCGGGCATCCTGGTGATCATCATTGCCATCCTCACCGCCCTGTTCGTGGCCTCCGCGGTCTCCGGCATTGAGCGCGGCATCCAGTGGCTGTCCAACACCAACATGGTGCTGGCCCTGGTTCTGGCGCTGATTGTCTTCATCGGCGGCCCGACCCTGTTCATCCTGAACGTCATCCCGAACGCGATTGGCGCGTTCATCCGCGACCTGCCGGAAATGGCCTCGCGCACCGCGGCCTCCACCGACGGGACCATGGCCGACTGGCTTTCGTCCTGGACCGTGTTCTACTGGGCCTGGTGGGTGTCATGGACCCCGTTCGTGGGTCTGTTCATTGCCCGCATCTCCCGTGGGCGCAGCATCCGCCAGTTCGTCACCGGCGTGCTGCTGGTGCCCTCGACCGTGACCCTGCTGTGGTTCGCGATCTTTGGCGGCGGCGCAATCGGCCTGCAGGAACGCGCGCAGCGTTCGGGGGATTCGGGCCAGGCGCTGGCCAGCATTGTTGACGGCGCCCCGGACATCAACTTCGACCTGGTGCTCTTCGACCTGCTGGAGAAGCTGCCGGTGCCCGGCTGGGTGGCGGTGGTGCTGATGGTGGTCACGGTGCTGCTGATCGCGATCTTCTTCGTCACCGGCGCCGACTCGGCCTCCATCGTGATGGGAGCGCTCAGTGAGCGCGGGGCTGAACACCCGACCCGCAAGTCCGTGATCTTCTGGGGCGTCGCGGTGGGCGCCGTGGCGGCGGTGATGCTGCTGGCCGGCGGGGACCACCCGGCGGCGGCCCTGAACGGGCTGAAGAACATCACGATTGTCTCGGCTCTGCCCTTCGTGCTGGTGATGCTGCTGCTGTGCGTGGCCATCTGGAAGGATCTGAGCCGCGACCCGCTGGTCATCCAGAACAAGGTGGCCCGTGAGGTGCTGGAGCAGTCGGTGGCCGAGGGCGTGGAACGCCATGAGGGCGGGCACTTCAGCCTGATGACGACCGAAATCGACATCATCACCATCGAACGGGCCCCGGCCCCGCACGACACGATCGTCTACGAGGAGGGGCAGCAGCCGCCGGCCAAGCCGGTGACCGATGAGGACCGTCCCGACCCGGAAGGGGAGAACCCGCGGACCGGGGACGATGACCCGCAGTCCGATGGCACTGATCCCCGGAAATAGCCGGCCCACCGGCTAGGCACCGGCCGGGCGTACGCCCCGGCGGGCACCACAACGGCCTTGCCCCGCCCCGCGCAGCTCACTGCGTGGGGCGGGGCAAGGCCGTTGTTCTCCAAGAGGCTCAGGCCAGCGGGCCCGGCGCCTAGCGGTGGCGGCAGATTTGCTCCAGCTTCGCGATGCATGACTCGTTTTGCAGGCTGGTGGTGTCACCCAGTTCGGTGCCCTGGAACAGCTGGGTCAGCAGCCGGCGCATGATCTTTCCGGAGCGGGTCTTGGGCACGTCCGGGACCAGCACCACGTCCCGCGGCTTGGCGATCGGGCCGATCTGCCGGCGCACGGTCTCCCGCAGCTCTGCCACGAACGCCTCGCGCCTCGCCGCGGTGGCCGCATCCGGTGCGGCCGCGACCAGCGACTGGTCCAGCGGCACCACGAACGCGGTGGCCGCGTGCCCGGTGGTGGCATCCGGGGTGGGGCACACCCCGGCCTCCACGACGCCCGGATGGGTGACCAGCGCCGATTCGATTTCAATGGTGGACAGCCGGTGCCCGGAGATGTTGATGACGTCATCGGTGCGTCCCAGGATCCAGATGTCCCCATCCGCATCGAACCGGGCCCCGTCCCCGGCCAGGAACCAGCCCTGCTCGGCGTACTGCTTCCAGTAGCTGGTGTAGTAGCGCCGCGCATCGCCCCACACGGTGCGGGCCATTGCCGGACCGGTGCGGGTGATGACGATGTTGCCCTGTTCGCCGGGGGCCACACGTGTTCCCTGGGCGTCCACGATGTCCACCGCGACCCCCGGGGTGGCTCGCGCGGCACAGCCGGGCTTGAAGCCGGTGTCGGTGGGCCGCGGGGAGAGGATCGTCGCCCCGGACTCGGACTGCCACCAGGTGTCCACCATGGGGATGCCTTCGGCGGTGTTGCGTCCCACTTCGGTGCGCAGCCAGCGCCAGGCTTCCGGGTTCACCGCCTCGCCCACGGTGCCGCCCACCCGGATGGAGGACAGGTCATAGTGTGCCGGGATGCCGTCGGGGAACCAGCCCATGAGCGAACGCACCAGGGTGGGGGCCGTGTAGTAGCTGGTGACCTTGTAGCGTTCGATGATCTCAAAATGCCGTCCCGGGTGCGGGGCGTTGGGCACCCCCTCGTAGATCACCTGGGTGACCCCGTTGGCCAGCGGACCATAGATTTCGTAGGTGTGGGCGGTGACCCAGGCCAGGTCCGCCGTGCACCAGTGCACGTCCAGCTCGCGCAGCGCCGGGTCCGGGTTCGCGAACAACAGGTTGTGGCTGTAGGCGGCCTGGGTCAGGTAGCCGCCGGTGGTGTGCACCAGCCCCTTGGGCTTGCCGGTGGTCCCGGAGGTGTACATGATGAACAGCGGGGTTTCGGCGTCAAAGGCCTGGGCCTGGTGTTCGGTGGGCTGGCTGTCCACCAGCTCGTGCCACCACACGTCCCGTCCCTCGGTCCAGGCGATGTCGCACCCGGTGCGCCGGATCACCAGCACGTTCTCAATGTTGTTCTCCCCGGCCACCGCCGCGTCCGCGTTGTCCTTGACCGGGACGGCGGCGCCGCGGCGAAACTGGCCGTCCGTGGTGACCAGCAGCTTCGCTGCGGTGTCCTCGACCCGGAACTTCAGGGCCGCGGCGGAGAACCCGCCGAAAACCAGGGAGTGGATCGCGCCAATGCGGGCGCAGGCCAGGGTGATGACCACCGTCTCCACCAGCACCGGCAGGTAGATGACCACCCGGTCACCCTTCCCGATCCCCAGTTCGGTCAGCGCGTTCGCGGCCTGGCATACCCGTTCGGCCAGTTCCCGGTAGGTGACGGTCTCCCGGTCCCCGGGTTCCCCCTCGAAGTACAGGGCCACCTTCTCACCGCGGCCGGCCGCCACATGACGGTCCGCGCAGTTCACGGCGGCGTTCAGCGTGCCGCCCAGGTACCAGGAAATCTGCGGGCCGCGTTCGGCGGCGGGGTCGGCGGCAACGATCCGGGAGGTGGTGTGCCATCGGGTGTCCCAGTCCAGCAGGTTCGCCGCTTCATCCCAGAAGCGCTGGCGGGTGGCTTCGTCGGTGCTTTCCTCGGAGGTCAGGTCGATGGTTGTCATCGAAGAAAATCCTTTACACGTGGTCGCGGGCCCTAGGCCCAGCGGGCAATGGCCTTGCGTTCGGCGATGGACAGCAGGGCATCGGTGAGTTTGCCGAAGATCGCCAGCAAGATGATGGTCAGGATCAGGCGGTCAATGCGCCCATTGTTTTGGGAATCGGTGAGCAGGAACCCCAGGCCCATGGAGGCGCCGAGCAGTTCGGCCGCCACCAGGAACAGCCATGCCTGGGCCAGGGCCAGGCGCAGCCCGGAGAAGATCGCGGGAACCACGGCCGGCAGCTGAACGGTGCGCAGCAGGCGCAGGCCCCGGTAGCCAAAGGAGCGGGCCGCCTCCACCAGCTGGGGATCCACGTGGCGCAGCGCCAGGGAGACGGTGGTGAAGACCGGGAAGAAGGCGCCGATGATGATCAGGGTGACCTTGGAGTCCTCACCCATCTTCATCCACAGCACCAGCAGCGGAACCCAGGCCAGTGACGGGACCGCGCGCAGCGCCCCGATGCTCAGGCTCAGCAGGGCATCGGCCAGCTTCGATAGTCCCACCAGGGCACCGAAGACCAGGCCCAGCAGCGAACCGGCGGCAAAGCCCAACAGGACCCGCTGGGCGGAGATGCCTATGTGGGTCCACAGCTCACCGCGCTCCAGCAGGTCAACGGCGGCGGTGATGACGGAGGCCGGGGTAGGCAGCGCATAGGAGGGCACCAGTCCGCTTGTCGTGGCCAACTGCCACGCCACCAGGACCAGGGCGGGGACAACCAGGCCCACCAGCCAGTGCGGGAGCCCCAGCAGTGCGGCGAGCAGCCCGGCGCGCG
This sequence comes from Glutamicibacter sp. V16R2B1, assembly GCF_005774635.1. NCBI lineage: Bacteria > Bacillati > Actinomycetota > Actinomycetes > Micrococcales > Micrococcaceae > Glutamicibacter > Glutamicibacter sp. V16R2B1. The sequence continues at coordinate 75,059 of NZ_VATX01000007.1, read as the reverse complement.
GGGCATCGGCTTGTGTGGTGGCCGGCTGCTGGTCAACAGGAGCGGTCATCGCCTATTCACCCGCAATCTGTGAGGCATCGGCCTGCCGGGCAAACTGGTCGTCAACCAGGGTGTCCAGTGCGGCGTCCACCTCGGCTTGGCTCTTCACATCGCCGCTGTCGACAAACACCGGCCCAATGTTGCCCAGCACCTGAACGAACTTCTCGCCCGGGACCGCCGCCACGTCGAGGTTGGATCGCTCGGAGATGACCGTGTCGGCGACCTGAGCGTCCAGTCCGGCGACATCGGCCAGGATCTGTGCGGTTTCCTCCGGGTGGCTGCCGGCCCACTGGCGCGCCTTCTCATAGGCGTCAACCACGGTCTGCGCCACTTCCGGGCTGTCCTTGAGGAAGTCCTCACGGGCGTTGAGCGCCCCATAGGTGTTGAAGTCCAGGTTGCGGTACAGCAGGCGTGCCCCGTCCTGTTCGGCGGACGCCATGATCGGGTCCAGTCCGCTCCAGGCATCCACCGAGCCGTTGGCCAAAGCGGTGCGCCCGTCGGCGTGCTGCACGTTCTGCAACGTGATGTCCTTTTCCCCCAATCCCGCCTCCTGCAGGGCCTGCAGCAGGAAGAAGTAGGGGTCGGTGCCCTTGGTGGCCGCGACCTGCTTGCCCTTCAGGTCGGCGACCGAGGAAACCGGTGAATCCTTGCCCACGACCAGTGCTGACCATTCGGGCTGCGAGTACAACGCGATCGTCTTGATCGGGGAACCGTTGGAGCGGGCCAGCAGGGCGGCGGATCCGGCGGTGGAGCCCACGTCGATGGCGTCCGCACGCAGTGCCTCGTTGGCCTTGTTTGACCCGGCCGACTGGATCCATTCGACGCTGATGCCGTCGTCGGCCAGCGCATCCTCCAGCCATCCCTTTTCCTTCAGCACCAGGCTCAGGGGGTTGTAGGTCGCATAGTCGAGGGTCAGGGTCTCACCGGCAGCGGCGTTCTCCCCGGCGCAGCCGCTGAGGCTGCTCGCGGCCAATGCGACGGCGGCGAAGGTGAATGCGCAACGGCGGGACAGGGTGAATTTTGACATGGGAATCCTTAGCGGGTGGGTTCGGCGGCGCACGGGAGGAGGCCCGGACGCAAGGGGGAGGGGTGGGCAGGAAGGCGACGCGGCGCGGGGGTTAATGGCCCGACGGGTTGACACCGAGCAGCTGCAGCAGATGCGCGCGCTGGGTGGTGAATCCGGAACCCGTCCGGTTGCGGGGCCTGGGGGAGTTCAGGGTCAGGTCCTCGATGACCCCGGCCCCGTTCTGCTTCTGCTCCGCGTTCGGCCGCCGGTGCCCCAGGACAATGACGCGGTCGGCCAGGCTCAGGGCCTCGTCCACGTCATGGGTGACCATCAGCACCGTGGTCGGGAACGAACGGTGGATCTCCAGCAGCAGATCCTGCATTTTCAGGCGGGTCAGGGCATCCAGCGCGCCGAACGGTTCGTCCAGCAGCAGGACCCCGGGGCGCCGTGCCAGGGCGCGGGCCAGTGAAACGCGCTGGGCCATGCCCCCGGAAATCTCGCGCGGACGAAGTTCCGCCGCGTGGGTGAGTTCGGTCAGTTCCAGCAGCTCGGCGATCAGCTCGCGGCCGGCCTGGGCTGTCAGCTGCGGAGACAGGCCCAGGGCGATGTTCTGGCGCACCGTCCGCCACGGCAGCAACCGGGGTTCCTGGAACGCCACCGCACAGCGGTCATCGATTCCCTCCACGGCGTGGCCGCCAATGCGGACCTGGCCGACACTGGGGTGATCCAGGCCGCTGACGGTGCGCAGCAGTGTGGACTTGCCGCAGCCGCTGGCGCCCAGGATGGCCACCACCTGACCGGCGGTGATCTGCAGGTCGATGCCCGACAGGACCGTGCGGGTCTGCCGTCCTGCGGTGAACGAACGCCCCAGGTTGTGGAACTGAACCGATCGGGCAGTGGATGGCGCCACGGGTGTGGGCGACACAAGGACAGTACTCATTGTCATCTCCATCGCTTCTGGCGTTAGCACCGTCCATGCAGGAAGAGGCCTTCTCCCCGTCATGGTGGTTGCTGCGGCGTCAACGAGCCAGATCTCTCGGCCGCTCGGGATGGTTACGCCACCATGTAATCGTCCCGAACGGATGGAAGGCAAATCGTTCGTAATGTGACGAATCTTCGAAGCATACGTTTCTGGGGCCGGTAATTCTGGTATTTCTTTGATCCCTTGTGGATTCTGCATCATTCTGCCGCTTGACGGGGTCAGGCTGTAACGTCCTGCCCATTCGCGCGATCCGGGCGTTCGACGTCATCTGCGCTTCATGCCCCGAAATATGACGCCAAGCCTTGAGCCGGCTTCGTCACCGCCGGTACAAATGAGATGAACCATCCAGAGCGGCCGAGAGATCTGGCTCCACGACGCCGCAGCAACCACCCCATGCGGGCCGGTGCTACCGCCAGGACCGATGGAAGAATTGAGGCTCTTGCATGTCATTCGGCGAACCCCAACCGGACTTCAACGCGCTGTCCGACCCTGCCCAGGCCCCTGCCGGCAACGCCGTGGACCTGGACCAGCACCCCGAGCAGCTGCCCGAGCGGCAGCTGCTGAAGATCACCCCGGGGCCTGGGGCCGACGAACAATATGAACGCCTGGCCGCCACCTTCCGACCGGTCTTCGCGCAAATCGCCGAGGGCGCGGCCCACCGGGACCGGGAGCGCATCCTGCCCTTTGAGCAAGTGGGGCTGCTGAACCGGGAACGCTTCGGGGCCCTGCGCGTCCCGGTGGACCGCGGCGGGTACGGTGCCCGCATGTCCGATGTCTTCCGCCTGCTGATTGAACTGGCCGAAGCCGACTCCCACATCGCCCAGCTCTGGCGTGCCCACCTGGCCTTCGTCGAAGACGTGCTGGCCTTCGAGGACCAGTCGCTGCAGGCCAAATGGCTGGAGCGGATCTCAGCCGGGCACATTGTGGGCAACGCCTACACCGAACGCGGCGGCAACCGGCTGGGCAGCCTGAACACCACGGCCACCGAGCACGAGGGCCGCTGGTTCGTCACCGGGGAGAAGTACTACTGCACCGGGACCATCTTTGCCGACTGGACCATGGTGGCCGTGGCCCACCCGCAGCTGCCCGGTCGGCAGATCGCCGTCGTGGCCACCCAGCATTCCGGGGTGCGGATCCTGGATGACTGGGACGGGTTCGGCCAGCAGCTGACGGGCACCGGCACCACCACGTTCGAGCGGGTCCCGGTGGACAGCTTCATCCCGCAGCATGAGAACGACACCGAATCGGCGGTCTTCCAGCTGGTGCTGCTGGCCGTGCAGGCCGGCGTGGCCCGCGCGGCGCTGAATGACCTGCGCTCCTCGGTCCAGCTGCGCACCCGCAGCTTCAGCACCGGCACCGGGGTCCCGGTCCGCCACGAACCGCAGGTCCTGCAGGTCGTGGGGGAGGTCTCGGCCGAGGTCTTCGCCATCGAGTCGGTGGTGATGGGCGCCGTGCTGGAGGTCGAGGCCGCCCTGGCCGACGCCAACCTGAGCCCCGCCGAACGCTATGCGGTGTGCGAGTTGGCCGCCAACCGCGCCCAATCGGTCACCCAGCCGCTGACCATCGGGGTGACCAGCAAGCTCTTTGACCCGCTGGGCGCCTCGGCCACCAAGGCCAGCTGCAACATGGACCGGCACTGGCGCAACGCCCGCACCATCGCCACCCACAACCCCGCCATCTACAAATCCCGCATCGTGGGCGACTACGAGATCAACGCGGTGCCCCCGGTGCGGCTGAACGCCACCGGGGACGTCCCCGCCCCGGGCCAGGTCAGCTTCCGCTAGTCCCGCCCGCCACCATCGAATCAAACCCCCGAAAGAAGGACCGCCATGAGCCGCACACCCCGCGAAATCCTGTTCAACGCCTTTGACATGAACTGCGTCGCCCACCAGTCGCCCGGACTCTGGCGCCACCCGCAGGACCAAGCCGCAAGCTACAACACCCTGGGCTACTGGACCCACCTGGCCAAGGTGCTGGAAAAGGGCAAGTTCGACGGGCTGTTCATCGCCGATGTGCTGGGCACCTATGACGTCTACAACGGCACCAACGAATCCCCGCTGCGCACCGGCGCCCAGGCCCCGGTCAACGACCCGATTCTGCTGGTCTCCGCCATGGCCGCGGTCACCGAGAACCTCGGCTTCGGCATCACCGCGGGCACCGCCTACGAGCACCCGTACCCGTTCGCCCGCCGCCTGGCCACCCTGGACCACCTCACCGGGGGCCGGGTCGGCTGGAACGTGGTCACCGGCTACCTGCCCTCCGCCGCGCGCAACATGGGCCAGGAAGACCAGATGGAGCACGACGAACGCTACGACCACGCCGATGAGTACCTGGAAGTGGTGTACAAGCTGCTGGAGGGCTCCTGGGAAGATGACGCGGTCAAGGCCGACAAGGTCAGCGGCATCTACACCAACCCGGAGCAGGTGCACCCGATCAACCATGAGGGCAAGTACTTCAAGGTTCCGGGCATCGCCATCACCGAACCGAGCACCCAGCGCACCCCGGTGATCTACCAGGCCGGGGCCTCCAGCCGCGGGGTGAAGTTCGCGGCCGAGAACGCCGAGGCCGTCTTCGTCACCTCGCCGACCCGGGAAATGCTCAAGGCCACCGTCACCAAGATCCGTGACGCCGCCGAGGCCGCCGGCCGGGACCGCTACGACATCAAGATCTTCGCCATGCAGACCATCATCACCGGCCAGGACTCGGCCACCGCGCAGGCGAAGTACGAGGACTACAAGTCCTACGCTGACGTCGAGGGGGCACTGGTGCTGATCTCCGGGTGGATGGGGGTGGACCTCTCGGCCTACGACCCGGACGACGTGATCGGCTCGAACGTGAAGTCCAACGCGATCCAGTCTTCCGTGGAGACCTTCCAGAAGGCCAGCGGCGACGAGGGCTCACCGTGGACCATCCGGCAGCTGGCCGAGTGGGTCGGCGTGGGCGGTTTCGGCCCGATCACCGTCGGTTCGGGCGCCGAGGTGGCCGAGAAGCTGATCGACTGGGTGGACTACACCGACGTGGACGGGTTCAACCTCGCCTACGCGATCACCCCGGGAACCTTTGAGGACATCGTCGAGTATGTGGTTCCCGAACTGCAGGCCCGCGGCGCCTACAAGACCGAGTATGCCGAAGGCTCGCTGCGCAACAAGCTCTTCGGTGCCGGCGACCGGGTCAAGGACACCCACCGCGCCGCCCAGTACAAGATCGCCAACCGCCTGGCTGCCGCCCGCTAGCGGCCAGCGGTGAACAGGGCGGCGCGGCCGCGGAAAAACCCGTCACTGGTCTTTCCGCGGCCGCGCCGCCTTCGGTGTGGATGCGCGGGAGCTACTTGTGCTTCTTGTGTCCCTTCAGCTGCTTCACCACCATCGCCGAGCCGCCCCCGCGCCGGGTCGGTTCGGCCGCGGCGGTCAGCTTGCCCCGCGGGCCGATCTCCACGGCCGCCACCGCACCGATCTCCGCCTGCGGGGTAAAGGAATCCCCGGACGGCACGAACTGGTGGCCGAAGGGCTCCAGCATCCGGGCATCATCGGCAATGAACTCCGGTTCGGCGGTGACCGCGGTAGTGTTGCGCTGTGAGGCGCGCGGCGCGGCAATCGCCTCGGGAAGCTCCATGCCCAGATCCACGCGGTTGACCAGGGTCTGCAGCACCGTGGTGATGATCGTCGAGCCGCCCGGGGAGCCAACCGCCAGCACCGGCTTGCGGTCCTTGAGCACAATGGTCGGCGCCATGGAGGAGCGCGGCCGCTTGCCCGGCTCGATGCGGTTCGGGTCGGCCGGATCGTAGACGGTGGAGAAGTCGGTCAACTCGTTGTTGAGCAGGAACCCGCGGCCCGGCACCACGATGCCCGAACCGCCGGTCTGTTCAATGGTCAGCGTGTAGGACACGACGTTGCCCCACCGGTCGGCCACCGACAGGTGCGTGGTCGAGATGTTCTCCGTGTCCTTCTCCTGCGCCACCACACCGGCTTCGGTGGGGCACCGCCCGTCATAATTGGCGGCATCGCCCGGCGCTACCGGTTTCACGGAGGCGCGCTGCGGATCCAGGGCGCAGGCCCGCTCGGCCCCGAAGAGTCGGTCGGTCAGCTGGCGGGTGGGCACATCGACGAATGCCGGATCCCCGACGTATTTGCCGCGGTCGGCAAACGCCAGGGCGCTGGCCTCCAGGTAGTGGTGCAGCGCGTCGGGTCGCGGCATCGTTGAAAGCTGGAACCGATTCAGGATGTTCAGGGCCTCGCCGACCGTGGTGCCCCCACTGCTGGAGGGGGCCATCCCGTAGACGTCCAGGCCGCGATAGTTCACCCTGGTCGGCTTCTGCTTCACGACCTTGTAGCGTGCCAGGTCCGCGGCGGTCATGTGGCCGGCAGGCACGGGCAGCTCGGTTCCCGGCACCACCGGCGGGGCCTGCACGGTCGCGGCGATCTGCTCGGCGAGCTCACCGCGGTAGAACGAGTTGATGCCACGGCGCGCAATCATGCGATAGGTCTTGGCCAAATCGGGGTTCTTGAACACGGTGCCCACCTTGGGGGCATCCCCTCGGGGAAGGTACAGCTTCCTGGTGGACTCGAAGGCCTCGAACCGCTCCTTGTTATCCAGGGTTTGCTCGCGGAACGTCTCATCCACGACGAAGCCGCGCGTGGCCGTCTTGATGGCCGGCTGCAGGGCCTTTCCCAGGCTCATCGTTCCCCAGCGGTCAAGTGCCTCATCCCAGGTGGCCAGCGTGCCGGGCACGCCCACGGACACCCCGCTGGTCACCAGCTCCGGGGTGAAGGGGTAGGGGCTGCCGGTCTGCGGATCAATGAAGGCGTCGTGGGGCATGGCGGCCGGGGCGGTTTCCCGACCGTCCAGCGTGCTGATCTTCCGGGTGTCGGCGTCGTAGTACATGAAGTAGCCTCCGCCGCCAATGCCAGCGCTGTAGGGTTCGGCGACTCCCAGTGTCGCGGCGGCGGCCACCGCCGCGTCCACGGCGTTGCCGCCGCGGCGCAACACGGAAATCGCCGCGGAAGAGGCCTCCGGGTCGACGGTGGCCACGGCGCCACCGTAACCGGTGGCGGTGGCTTGCTTCTCGGTTTGGCGTGGTTCCGCCTGGGCCGGCGCCAGACTGAGCGCGGTCAAGCCCAACGCCAGGCTGATCGCGCAGGCTGGGGCGCGAAGTGATCGTGGGTGCACAGCTACCCGCTCCTTGGGGGTTGATGGGTTCTGACCCCCTCAAGCTAGGCGAAGTGCACCACATCCAATGGAAGTGAGACGCATCACATTCCAAAAGTTGTGGTTGCCCTGAGGAACCGGCTTTCGGCGCAGTGCCTCCGGGGCGGGGCAGTCCTTCGGAGAGGAGCCAGCGGTTTCTGCGCACGAAGCACCATATGCCTTTCCCGCCGATTTTTGCGCGCAACCTTGGTTCCGGGCAGAGGCAATGAAAGGCCCCTGTGCAGCGCCGGCCCATGGCGGAAAGCACTAGGCTTGGGGCCATGGATTCCTCGGCCTCCCGGCTCCCGCCGGTCGACCTCGCGCGGGCAAGACAATTGTGGGGCGACTATGTGCTTTGGGCAGGGGGCGGGGTCCTGCGACCCGAGGTGTTGCCTGTCGTTGACTACTTCGGGGACAGTCCCGCATTGGCCGATGCGTTGCTGCGCGCAGTTTCCGACGGGGATAAGCGCGCAACCTCGAGCCTGGAGAACGAGTACACGGCAAGCGGTGAACCGTTGCCGGAGGCAGGCGCCTATTGGCTAGCCTGCGATTCCACCGGTACGGCGCGTCTCATCCTGCAGACCACCGAGGTCACCTTGGCGGCCTTTGACCACGTGGACGCCGATTTCGCCTTTGCCGAAGGGGAGGATGACCGCTCGTTGGCCAGCTGGCGCCGCGAGCATGAGAAGTACTGGCGTCGCACCCAGCGGGCTGCTGGACACCAATGGGATCCGACCCTGACGTCGCAGCCGGGTTTCCGGGTCGTGCTTGAGCGTTTCGTTGTCGCCTGGCCTATGGGCCCCGGCAGGGCGTAGCCCCCAGCGGTTTTTCCGCGCCGGTGGATCTGCCGGCTCGTGGATGAGGAATCTGCACAGGGTTTCACAGGGCTCCAACTGCGGGACAAGGCCAAGCCGGCCCGGCCCTGCGGCTGCTGCACGGTACTGCCCCCGGTCCGCGGAGGCGTGTAAAACCCGCGCCACCCACTACAGCGGGCGCGGTGGCACCGGCGCCACCCTGCCGGAGGAATTGTCAAGGATCTGCGGTTTTCGCCTTCACACAATGACTTACCGGCGCGTGTGACCCCATTGTTACGGTGCTGCCGAGCCTTTGTCGCCTCCTCGGTGGCGATGTGACGTCGATGTTTCGTCATGGTTGGTCACATGAATGTCCCCGCCGCACACTGAAATCACCCGGAACACCCACCGGAACAACACCATCCAGAGCGACTGAGAGACCTGGCTCGTTGACGTCGCAGCAACCACCCCGACGGGGAGCGGTGCTAAGGCCAGGACCGATGGAGATTGCTAGATTTCGCAACGGTCCCCGCACACGGGCGGATGTCTGCCTGTTTTGCCTCCCTTCGCGGGAGGGACCTGAATTCAGCGTGCTCCTCGGGCTAAACCGAGAGGAACACGGATTATGCGGCCACCACGTTTGGCGCTGAAAGCCACCGCACTGCTTGCGGCCCTGGGGCTGTCGTTGACCGCATGCGGCGGCAGCGGCGCGGCAAGCCCGAACACCGAGTCGGCACAGCCAGCCGGCGACCCGGTGCAGGGTGGAACCCTGACCTACGCCGAGGTCACCCCCATCGACAACTGGCAGACCCAGGCGGCCCGGTTCTACGAGAAGGCCAACGTGCTGAACTCGGTGCTGGACCGGCTGACCTATTTTGACGCCGAGCAGGGCAAGCTGGTGGGGTGGATCGCCAGTGACTTCACCTCCAACGAGACCAAGACCCAGTACACGTTCACCATTCGTGACGGGGTGACGTTTTCCAACGGCACCGCACTGGATGCCAAGGCCGTCAAGGCGAACCTGGACGCGCTGGGACTGGGCATCAAGGATGCGCAGATCCAGCCGAACGTGGATTTCTCGGCGTACAAGTCCTCCAAGGTGCTGGACGGGAACAAGGTCCAGGTCACCCTGAAGCGTCCGGACGCCAACTTCCTGCGCGCCACCTCCTCGGTGACCGCCGGGCTGGTGGCCCCCGAAACGCTGAAGCTGGACAACGCCGGGCAGTCGGCGATCTCCAAGATCGTGGGTTCCGGACCGTTCGTCTTCGCCTCGGAAAAGCCCGATGAGGAAGTGGTGTTCAGCGCCCGCGACGACTACGCCTGGGCTCCGCAGGGTGCCCAGAACCCGGGGGCTCCCTACCTGGATGAGCTGGTCATCAAGTACCTGCCGGAGGTTGCACACCGTGCCGGAGCCGCCCAGTCCGGGCAGGTGGACCTGGTTCGGGGATTGCAGCCGGTGGATGAGCAGGTGCTGAAATCCGGCGGCGGCCAGGTGTTCGCCGCGCAGGGCGTGGATTTGACCACCAACAACGCCTCGGTGCGCATTGGCTCCGGGCAGCTGGCCGACGCCAAGGTCCGCCAGGCGCTGCAGGTGGGCATCGACCGCCAGGCGCTGAAGGACACCGTGCTTTCGGACAGCTATGTGATTTCCGCATCGATTCTGAACCACAAGGCCCCGGGCTTCGTGGACTTCTCCGCGGAATTGGCCTACGACCCGGCGCGGTCCAAGGAGCTGCTGGATGAGGCCGGCTGGGTTCCGGGACCGGACGGGATCCGGCAGAAGGACGGGAAGAAGCTGGAGGTCACCGTCGCCTCCTCGAACAACTCGGTGGTCATCAAGCCGGCCTTCGAACTTATTGAGCAGCAGTGGCGCGAGATCGGGGTCAAACTGGTGAACCGGGCAGCGGACAACACGTTCCTGACCAGTGCCCTGGTCGATGACAAGGTCGAATTCTTCGGCACCCGGCAGTTCGCCTACGGCGGGCTGGGGCCGGTCTTCGGGCCGGCGAACAACACCCAGACGCTGAACGCGGACGAAGAGTTGAACGAACTGTTCACCCGGGAACAGGCGGCCACCACCGAGCAGGAGCACCTGAAGCTGATCGGTGAGGAACAGCGTGCCCTGGTGCTGGACAAGGCCCTGACCCTGGTGCTGTGGGATGAGGTCCAGGTCTACGGCGCGCATTCGGGCACCCACGTCGACTTCACCTCCGGCACCGCCCCGATCTTCCAGGGCGCCTGGAAGAGCGGCAAGTAGGGGAGGGAAGCATGGGCGGATACATTGCCAAGCGCGTTGGCCAGGCCCTGCTGGTCATCTGGCTGGCCTACACCGCGGTTTTCCTGGCGGTGCAGGCCCTGCCGAATGACCCGGTGACCATCTTCCTGTCCACCGACGCCGCCGCGGACCCGGCCACCATCGCACAGCTGAAGGCCCACTACGGCTATGACCAACCGCTGATCACCCAATACCTGGGGCAGCTGGGCGCGCTGCTGCGCGGGGACCTGGGCTACTCGCTGTCCTCCGGGGCGCCGGTGGCCGCCCGGATCGGGGAGGTCATCGGATCCACCCTGGTCCTGGCCGGCAGCGCCTTCGTGCTGGCCGTCCTGCTGGCGGTGGCCCTGGTGGCCGCGGCCACCCTGGCCCGTGGTGAGCGGCTGCGCCGGGCGCTGTTGAACCTGCCGCCGCTGTTCATTTCAATCCCGGTGTTCTGGCTGGGCCTGGTGCTGCTGCAGCTGCTGGCAGTGCAGCTGGGGGTGATGTCCCTGTTCCCGGACGGTTCGGCGCTGTCGCTGCTGGTGCCGATCATGGTGCTGGCCCTGCACCTGAGCGCACCGATCGCCCAGGTGCTGCTCAAGAGCGTTCAGCAGGTCTCGGCCCAGCCGTTCGTGGACGTGCTGCGCGCCAAGGGGGCCGGGGAGTCCTGGATCTTCTACCGCCACACGCTGAAGAACGCCGCCCCGGCCGCGCTGTCGATTGCCGGGATCACCATCGGCACCCTGCTGGCCGGCTCGGTGATCACCGAGACCGTGTTCGCCCGCGCCGGACTGGGGCAGCTGGTGCTGCAGGCGGTCACCGTCCAGGACATTCCCCTGGTGCAGGCTCTGGTGCTGCTCACCGCCGCCACCTTCACCGTGGTGAACCTGCTGGTGGACCTCATCCACCCGCAGCTGGACCCACGAATCATTACCGCCCACGCCGGCTCGGCACGGGCCCTGGCTGCCTGAAGGGACAAGGGATCATGAGCGTACTGACCGAACAGAACACCACCCCGGCCGGGCTGCCGGTTCCGGAGCCGGCACCAACCACCGCGGCGCCAGCACCGGGCCGCCCGGTGCGCCGCTGGCTGGGACGCTGGTGGATGCTGCTGCCGCTGGGCCTGCTGCTGGCCTGGGCGCTGGTGCCCGGCGCGTTCAGCGCAGCGGACCCGATCACCGGGATCCCGGCGCAGAAGCTGAGCGCCCCCAGCCCCGCCCACCCCTTTGGCACCGACCACCTGGGCCGCGACGTATACTCCCGGGTGGTGCACGGCACCGGGCAAACCCTGATGACCGCGGGACTGGCCTGCCTGATCGGTTCGGTGCTCGGCAGCGTGCTGGGCCTGCTGGCCGGCACCACCGGAAGGGCGGCGGACGCCGTGGCCATGCGCCTGGTGGACGTGCTGCTGGCGGTGCCCGCGTTCCTGATCGCGCTGATCCTGGTCACCGCCACCGAGCCCGGGCCGCTGTCCCTGGGCCTGGGGGTGGGGATCGCCTCGATCGCCGCGTTCGCCCGGCTGGTGCGCACCGAGGTGCTGCGGGTGCGCTCCCACGACTTCGTGCAGGCGGCACTGATGAGCGGCGGCGGCTACTTCACGGTGCTGCGCCGGCACATCCTGCCGCACGTGATCGGACCGGTGCTGGCCCTGCTCGCCGTGGATTTGGGGGCGGCGATCCTGGCCATCTCGGGACTGGGCTTCCTGGGCTTCGGCGCCCCGCCGCCCACCCCCGAATGGGGGCTGCTGATTTCCGAGGGACGCCAGTACCTGTCGGTGGCCTGGTGGCTGACCACCCTGCCGGGCCTGGTGATCGTCACGGCCGTCATGCTCACCGCCGCCCTGGGGCGCAGCATCAACCGCGCCTTCCGCTTCTAGGACAAGGACAGTGGACATGGAAATGAACGCCAAGAACACCCCCGCCGCACCGGTGGTGCGCATCGAGGACCTCACGGTACGCTACCCCGGCGGGACGGTGGCCGCCAACGGGCTGGACCTGCACATCCCCTCGGGGCAGATCCTCGCCGTTGTCGGGGAATCCGGGTCCGGCAAGTCGACCCTGACCAAGGCGCTGATCGGGCTGCTGCCGGCCGGCACCCGCGTCGAGGGGTCCATCCGCTTTGGCGGCACCGAGGTGACGAACCTGGATGTGCGCCGCTGGCGGGCCATCCGCGGGGCCGGTATCGGGCTGGTGCCCCAGGATCCGGGCTCCAGCCTGGACCCGGTGAAGACCATCGGCTCCCAGCTGATCGAGGTGTTCCGGCTGCACCCGCAGCGTTCGGTGCCCAAGGCCCAATGGCGGTCCCGGGCCGTCGAACTGCTGGCAAGCGTGGGCGTTGACCGCCCGGAATACCGGCTGGGCCAGTACCCGCACGAGCTGTCCGGCGGACTGAAGCAGCGGGTGCTGATCGCGATCGCCTTCGCGCTGGACCCGCAGCTGCTGATCGCCGATGAGCCGACCAGCGCCCTGGACGTCACGGTGCAGCGCACCGTGCTGGAGGTCTTCGTCTCCCTGGCCCGGCAAAAGGGCACCACGGTCCTGTTCGTGACCCACGACCTGGCGGTCGCCACGGACATCGCCGACCGGGTGCTGGTGATGAATTCGGGGCGGATCCTGGAGGACCGCAGCGTGCGCTCGCTGATCACCGAAAGCACCGAACCCTACACCCGGGCGCTGCTGGCCCAGGCCACCGGCAGCCGGCAGCGGCCCCAACCGGTCGCGCACGCAGACATCGCGATCGACGTGCAGGAGGTGTCCAGGACCTTCGGCCGCGGCGCCACCGCCCACCGCGCGGTGCACCAGGTCAGCTTCCAGGTCCCGCGCGGCACCACGTTCTCCCTGGTCGGGGAATCGGGTTCGGGCAAGTCCACGACCGCCAAGCTGATCATGGGCCTGCTGGATCCGCAGTCCGGGCAGATTCGGGTCAACGGACAGCGGGTGGGTGCGGCCCACGGCCGGCGCCGGCACCAGCTGTGGCGCCAGGCCCAGCTGGTCTACCAGAACCCGGACTCGGCGTTGGACCCGCGCCAGCGCATCGCATCGATCATTGCCGAGCCATTGCTGAACTACCGGCTGGGGGACCCGCGCTGGCGTTCCGGACGGGTGGCCGAGCTCATGGAGCAGGTCAGCCTGGCCCCTTCCCTGGCCGCGGCCCGCCCGCCCCAGCTCTCCGGCGGACAGCGCCAGCGGGTGGCGATCGCCCGGGCGCTGGCGTCCGGGGCCGAGATCCTGGTGCTGGACGAGGCGCTGAGCGCACTGGATGTGCTCACCCAGGAGCAGATCCTGGCCTTGCTCCAGTCCCTGCAGCGCGAGCACGGGCTGACCTACCTGTTCATTTCCCACGACCTGCATGTGGTGGAACGCATCAGCCACCATGTGGGGGTCATGCGGCGCGGGGAGCTGGTGGAGAGCGGCAGCGTGCACCAGGTGTTCACCGAACCGGCCCACCGCTACACCCGCACCCTGCTGGCGGCGAACCCCGGGCAGGTTCTGCGTGAACTGTGCCCTGCCGCCGGCTGAACCCGAGCCCGGCCGGGAAGCGCCCGGCCACCGTCGAACGACGAACTTCCCCCGTCACGAAAAGAGGAGCATGAGCACCCACGCCATCCAGGCCACCAGCGACGAAGCGGTCTACCAACGCCTGCTGGAACGCTTTCGCCCGGTCTTCACCCGCATCGCCCAGGGCGCCCGGGAGCGCGAACAACACCGTGAACTGCCCTACCAGCAGGTGGCGTGGCTCAAGGACGCCGGCTTCACGGCGCTGCGGGTCCCGGCCAGCCACGGCGGAACGCCGGTGAGCCACACCGACCTGTTCCGGCTGCTGATCGAATTGGCGGCCGCCGACTCCAACGTCGCCCACCTGCTGCGCAGCCACTTCTCTTTCGTGGAGACCATCGCGCTGCAGCCCGCCGAGTTCCAGGACCGCTGGTTCCCGCGGGTGCTGGCCGGCGAAATCTTCGGCAACGCCGCCACCGAACGCGGCGGCAACGCCCTGGGCGCCACGAACACTAAGCTGATCAACACCGGGGCCGGGTGGGTGCTGCGCGGGGAAAAGTACTACACCACCGGCTCCATCTTCGCCGACTGGGTGGTGGTGATGGCCTCCACGGACGGCGTGGAGGGGCGGCAGTACGCGGTCGTGGAACGCACCGCGCCGGGCGTGCGGATCCTGGATGACTGGGACGGCTTCGGCCAGCCGCTGACCGGCACCGGCACCGCCATCTTTGAGGATGTCCCGGTGCAGGAGCAGAACATCATCCAGCGCAAGGTCGCCTCCACCCTGGAACCGGCGTTCTTCCAGCTGTGCCTGCTGGCCGTGCTGGTGGGCATCGGCAAGGCGGCCCGTGGCGAGGCGGCCGGGCTGGTGGCCGCGCGCACCCGCACCTTCAACACCGGTTCCGGGGCGCTGTTCCGCGATGACGCACAGATCCAGGAACTGGTGGGGCGCCTGGCCGCCAATGTGTTTGCCGCCGAGTCGATTGTCATCACCGCCGCCCGGGAACTGGATGCCGCCCACGATGCGGCACTGGGGCTGGACGAGCAGCAGGCCTACCTGCGTGCCGAACTGGCGGTGCAGCAGGCCCACGTGGCCACCCCGAAGCTGGTGCTGGATGCCACCAGCGAGCTGTTCGACGTCACCGGCGCCTCCGCGGTGTCCACCAGCAAGTCGCTGGACCGCTACTGGCGCAACGCGCGCACCGTGGCCACCCACAACCCGGTCGCGTTCAAGGCCCGCTCCGTGGGGGACTACTTCATCAACGGCACCATCCCCACCGGGTTGAACTCCATTGGCGAAGCGAAGGGAAAGAAGTAAATGGGAACCTTTGACCAGCGACCGCGCCTGCTGCTGTCCGCCTTCTTGATGACCACCTCCAGCCACATCCTGGGCGGCATGTGGCGCCACCCGCAGGCCCAGCAGCACCGATTCCACGAACTGGCGCCCTGGGTGGACCTGGCCCGCAAACTGGAGGACGCGAAGTTCGACGCCATGTTCTTCGCCGACGTGGTGGGCCTCTATGGGGACCACGAGGGCGGCTGGGCCTCCCACGTGCGCAAGGGGCTGCAGGTGCCCAGTCACGATCCACTGGTGCTGCTCTCCGCGCTGGCCGCCGGCACCGGGCAGATCGGGCTGGCCATGACCAGCTCGGTCATCCAGGCCCACCCCTTCCAGTTCGCCCGCCAGCTCTCCACCCTGGACCACCTCTCCAACGGCCGGGTCGCCTGGAACATTGTCACCAGCGTCCTGGAAAACGCGCACCGCAACTTCGGGGGAGCCTCCCTGGTCGCCCACGATGACCGCTACAGCTGGGCGGAGGAATACGTGGAGGCCGCCTACAAGCTGTGGGAAGGCTCCTGGGCGGACGACGCGGTGCTGGCGGACAAGGCCAACGGGATTTACGCGGATCCGGACAAGGTCAGCAAGATCAACCACCGCGGCCAGATCTATTCCATCGACGGGCCGCACCTGGCCGTGCCCAGCACCCAGCGCACCCCCTTCCTCTTCCAGGCCGGTTCCTCCCCGCGCGGCACCCAGTTCGCCGCGACCCACGCCGAGGCGACCTTCCTGTTCGCTCCGCACCCGCAGTACGTGGCCAAGAAGGTCGCCCAGCTGGAGACGAACCTGCAGGCGGCCAGGCGCCGCCGCCAGGACCTGAAGGTGTTCGCCGGGCTTTCCTTCGTGGTGGGCTCCACCGAGGCGGAGGCCAAGGCGCTGGAAGCCGAATACGACCAGTACCTGGACCCGCACGCGATCATCGCGCACATCGGCGGCGGGCTGGGAATCGACCTGGGCGGACTGGATCTGGACACCCCGCTGGGCCAGGTGCAGACCGAAGGCGCCCAGGGGGTGCTCGAAGCGGTGCTGGCCTCCACCCCCGGCGGCAACCCGACGCTGCGGGATCTGGCCCACTACCGGGCCAAGGCCCAGCAGCTGGTGGGAACCCCGGAACAGATCGCCGACCAGCTGGAGCAGTGGCAGGACGCGGGCATCGACGGGCTGAACATCATGAACCACGTGCTGCCCGGCTCCTACGACAACTTCATTGACGGGCTGCTGCCCGAACTGCGTCGCCGCGGACTGGCGCAAACCCAGTACACCCCGGGAAGCCTGCGCCACAAGGTGTTCGGGCGCGGGGACCGGCTGCCGTCAAACCACCCGGCCGCCGCGTACCGCGGGGCATTCACGCACTCCAGCGCCGTCAGCGGCCAACCGGAGCAGAACCTGGTCCCGTAGCCGGACACAAGACCCGGGTAGCGGCCCCTTGGATGGCTGGGGGAGGCCGGGCCGCTACCCGCACCTGAACCACCGCTGCAAGTTCGCAGCGGTGGTTTTCCCCTGCCCGCACCCGGGGTAGGGTGACGGCATGAACGCCAAACATGTCAATGATCCAGAGGTTATCCGCCGGCTGCTGACCACCCCCGCCCGCTGGGCCGTGGTGGGATTGACGAACAACCCGCGGCGGGTGGCCCCCTCCATTGCCCGCTACCTGAAGGAACAGCTGGGAATGCAGATCCTGCCGGTATCCCTGAGCGGGGAAACCGTCATGGGGGAAACCGGCTATGAGCGTCTGGATCAGATCCCCGGGCACATCGACGTCGTGGACTGCTTCGTGAACTCGGCGAAGGTCGGGGACATCGTGGACCAGGCCATCGAGGTCGGCGCCAGCGCCGTCTGGCTACAGCTGGGCGTTGTCGACGAAGCCGCCGCGCAGCGCGCCAAGGACGCCGGGCTCGAGGTGGTCATGGACACTTGCCCGAAGATCGAATATCCGCTTCTCTAGCGCCAGTGCTGCGAAGGAGCCCACCCCAGTCCCTGCCCCGGACGGCGACTGCTACCGTGGGAACCGGACGCGGCGGAGATCCGGGACGGTGGAAATGAGCGCGCTGGAGGAACACCACGAAGTGTGGCGGACCCTGTGCCTGTCCATGCCCGGAGCCTACGAAGACTTCCCCTTTGGGGAACACAGCACCGTGTTCAAGGTTGCCGGACGGGACCGCGCCAAGGGCAAGATGTTTGCCCTGCTGATGGTGCATCAGGGCGAACTGCTGCTGAACCTGAAGTGTGAACCGGCCATCGCCGAACGGCTGCGAGACGAGCACGAACAGATCACCGGCGCCTACCACATGAACAAAAGACACTGGAACTCAGTGCGCGTGGGACTGGACCCGCAGGTGATGCGCGAACTGGTCGAGGATTCCTATGACCTGGTGATCGAGGCAATGCCGGCACGTGACCGGAGCGCCATCCAAATCAAGAGACACACCGGCGGCGGCTAACTAGACTGGTGGCATGTACTTCATCGTTGTTAAGTTTCAGGTAAAGCCCGAATTCACCGACAGCTTCATGGACCGCGTCGCCGAGTTCACCCGCACCACCCGCGCCGAGGAGGGCAACTTGTTCTTCGACTGGTCCACCAGCGTCGAAGACCCGAACGAGTTTGTGCTGGTTGAGGGGTTCCGTGACGACGAAGCGGCCGCCACCCACGTCAATGGCCCGC
This sequence comes from Glutamicibacter sp. V16R2B1, assembly GCF_005774635.1. Taxonomy (NCBI): domain Bacteria; kingdom Bacillati; phylum Actinomycetota; class Actinomycetes; order Micrococcales; family Micrococcaceae; genus Glutamicibacter; species Glutamicibacter sp. V16R2B1. The sequence continues at coordinate 57,305 of NZ_VATX01000007.1, read as the reverse complement.
ACTTCGCCGCAGGTCTGGAAGCCATGCGTCCGGCCCTGGTGTCCACCCCGAAGATCATTTCCCGCAAGGTCGATGGTCAGGGCTGGGAAGAAATGGGCGAGCTGAAGATCGACTAGTTTCTGCCGCTGAGCGACCCCGCTTCCCCGGCCGGGGTCAGGGCGTCGACACGTCAAAAGCACCGCCGCTGGCGGTGCTTTTGACGTTAATCTTCACCTTGTCTCCCTGGGCTCTCGGCCTCTAGTGGGTGTTGCCCCGGCGACGCAGCAGCACCATGAGCAGCCCAACGACCAGGATGACCGCGGCAACGATGCCGATGCTCGAGTACGCGAAGCCCGTGTCGGCCAGATCCTGATGATCGGGTGCCGGTGACTGGGAAGCGTCCGGGCGTGGCGGCGCGGGGCTTTGGGTTGACTGGGTCGGCGACGGCGACGCCGACGGGGACGCCGTGGGCGAGGCGCTCGGCTGCGGGCTGGGTTCCGTGCTCGGCGTGGTGGGTGCCTCGACAGCTACCGTGAGCGGCACGGAAATGTCCTCCCGGCCCACCTGCGAGATCACCAACTGGTACTGGCCTTCCTTCAGCTTTTGAGGCGCGGTCAGCTGGAAGGAGGTGGAGCCGGCGCCATCGGCCGCGGCGATGTCCTGAACTTCAACCTCCCCGTCGAAGGCGCTGGCCGAGATCTTCGCCCCGGGCTCCAAATCGGAAACCGCCACCTCCAGGGTGGCGCCAGGAGCGAGGGTGGCCGAGGAGAGGCTCACGGTGGCCCATTCGGCGCCCGCCTGCACGGCGCGGCCCAGCGGCGCTGGATCCACGACGTCGTGGGACTTGAAGTAGTTCACCGTGGCGTCCAGGTCCACCTGGCCGCTGTCGGCATGGTCCTTGGCTTCGGCGAAGGCCGTGAAGTTATCCCCGCCGGAGGCCAGGAACGCGTTGGCCGCGACCCGAAACGTGTCAGAGTCGGCGACGGGCTTTCCGTTGAAACTCACCGACGTGATGTGCTCACCGCGGGCCGCGTCCTCCACGTAGGTGTAGCTCAGTCCTTCGGAGATCCCCAGGTGCAGCTTTTCACGGGAAGCTCCTTCCGGCTGCCATTGCTGTTCGAGCACTTCATACAGCTGGGCGCCGGTCATGTCCATGGTGATCAGGGTGTTGGCGAAGGGCTGTACGTCCGCGGCTGCCTTGTAGGTGACGATGCCGTTTTGGCCGTACAGCAGATCAGCGCGCAGACCACCGGGGTTCATGAAGGCGATTTGTGCCGGGGCCCCGCCGAAGTCCTCGTTGGAGGTCGCCCACAAGTGGACATCGGCGATGGTGTTACCCAGGGTGGATTCCACGCCGCGGTCATCACCTGCCGGTTCGCCGCCGCGCAGGATGTCGGCGCTGATGGCGCCGATTTCCTGCTGGCCTACTTCTTCGGATTCGGCAACGGCCTTGTCAACAATCTCTGTGACGGCAGCGTTTGGCTTGAAAGCCGAGCCGCCTTCGGCAGCCAAGGGGACAAGCTTGGAGTCCGACTGCGTGACCGTGCCGTCGCTGGCATCAATGCTCAGGGAGATTTCGCCCAGGGTGGTGCCGTACTGATGCGCCTGGATCACCGGCCGGGTTTGGTCAGTGCCCGCGATTGGCACTGAGCAGTGGTAGGGCTTATGGGTGTGTCCGGAAATGATGGCGTCGATGTGCTCATCGGCATTGCGGATCAGCTGCCCATAATCCGTTGATTCCTTGGCAATCGTGTCACAGGCCGTGCTTTCGGATCCGTCGTGGGTCAGCAGCACCAGCACGTCGGCTTCACCGTTCTTCTTGTCGCCGTCGCTCAGCTTCTCTGCCACCCGGTTGGCGGCCTCGAGCTGGTCGCCGAAGGTGAGGTCGCTGATCCCGCTGGGGCTAACCAGCGTGGCCGTGTCCGCGGTGACCGTGCCGATGAACCCGACCGATACACCGTCGACTTCGCGGATTGTGTACTCCCTGAGGACCGGCTTGCTGGTGCCCTTCTCGTATACGTTCGCGCCGAGGGCATAGTCCGCCCCCTCGGCTCCTTCGGCTTTGGACTTGGTGCCGTAGCGGGGGATTACACGCTCCTCCAGGTCCTGGAAACCACGATCGAATTCGTGGTTGCCCACCACCGACAGGTCCAACCCGGCGGCGCCGAGCGCGTCAATCGTGGGCGCATCCTGCTGTGAAGCGGAGGCGAACGTGGAGGCACCGATGTTGTCGCCGGCCGAGACAAAGAGGGTATTCGCATTCTCCTGCCGATATTTTGCGACCGCTCCGGCCAGTACTGCAGCTCCGGCAGATTCGCCCTCGGCCTGGATGCGTCCGTGGAAGTCATTGATGCTCAGCAGGTTGAGCTCTACTTCCTTGGCCCGACTTGGGTCGGTGGGCGCTGCCTGCGCGCCAACGGCGCCGGAGGCAATGAGCGAAAAGGACGCCAGGGCAGTGAAACCGACCCTGGGCAGACGTCTGGAGGTAGACATGGAAAATCCCCTAGAGGTAAACAAGTGATCGTCACATGTTTATCCCACGGGAGTGAACCTGTCGATACTTTTTGATGAAGTGTGGGGTTGATGTCGGGGGCCGTTCACGTGGCCTCGCTTCACACGGCGTTCCCGCAGCGGGTCGGCCTGGTCGGCTTTCATCGCGAAATCCGCGCCACAGTTTGACTATCAAGCAGATCTTTCACGTTCACCGTGTGATCGTGGCCGGCTTCGGTGCAGAGCCGCAACGGGGGCGTGCGGATCATTCGCCGCTGGGTGGCCCCACCCGCGAGGCTCCCACGATTCGTCCGACCAGCGCGCATACGGCCAGCACGAAGAGCAGGTATGCCCCGGTAAGCAGACCGTAGGCCAACTCACGATGCTGGACGTTGAGGGCAAAGATGAAGACCGCGGCACCGCACACCAAAAGCGCAACCCCCAGAAGCCGCATCTTCATCTCTGCATCACGCATCCCTTGTTCCGTAGACCACGCTGTCCCGTGAAAAACCAATGACTGTAATTACAATAATTGCACAAATAGTTGTCCGAAGGAATCCTCCGAAAGGACTAGATGTGCCTGCTCACCTACCGCAGTGGGATGAAGCGGCGCCTCGGGGAGCAGGGTAAACCTAGGAAAAACCGGTTCACCGCCGTGAGCCGGGGGTGTGCGCGGTTAGAGGCAGCTGCGCAGGATCTTCTCAATGGCCGCCTGTTCGGCCTTTGTCATCCACGCGTCATATTTCGCCTTCACCTGCGTCTGACGGGAAACGTAGCTGCACCGGAAGGAGCGGTTGGGCGGCAGCCACGTTGCCGCGTCCTTGTCGCCCTTGGATGCATTGGTCGGGCCATCCACAGCCATCAGGTTCAGCGGGTCGTTGGCAAAGTTCAGGCGGGTTTCGGCGTCCCACTGCTGGGCGCCCTTCTGCCAGGCATCCGAAAGCGCCACCACATGGTCGATCTGCACCGCGCTGCTGGTTCCCTGCCCGCGCACAAAGGAGATGCTCTTGCCGGTGTAGGGGTCATCAAGTACGCCGCTGAGCACCACGCATTCAATGCGTCCCTCCCGGTATTCCACGTCCTTCAGGTCCCGGGCGAGAATGTCATTGCGCGCGTCGCACCCGTTGCGGTCGGGGTCCTTCCAGCCCTTGCTGAATTCCTCGCGCGAGTACCCGGTCTTCGGGGCGCGGCCCTTGACGTCGATTTCCTCAAGCAACGCCAGCGATTCTGCGAACTCAAGGCTTTGCTCTTCGGTGATGGGGCCGCCGGTGGAGGGGGCTTGTGACTGCGTTTGCCCTGGAGCGGCGTCGGGGTTGAAATCGCTGAGCGTCCCGGCCGAGCATGAGGTCAGTGACAGTGAGCCAAGCAAGAGGGCCAGGGTGATGAAGCGACGCGGGCTGCGCATGCGGTAGAAGGTTCCCTTCGATGCAGTGGGCGCACCAAAAATAAGGTGCTGCCTGTGGTGTACAGCCAGCACCTTATCGCTTCGGGGCGACACTATCGCCCGAACCGCCGGGGCACCTTCATGTGGTGTCCGTGACGCAGACCGCGCTAGTTGGTCGCGGTTCCCGGATCCTCGTCCTGGCCCGGACGGGTGTGCGATGCCCCGCCCTCATCACGCCACTTCTTCAGCTGCTCGGGTGACACTTCGCCGGTGTCGATGTTTTCTGGTGCGTAGGGGTCCTTGCCCTTGTCATTTACCGTGTCCATATCCTCACCGTAGGCCGGTTCCGGCAAAGCGACAAGGAGTCCGGTCCCGTCCGTTTTCGTAACGGCAACGGCGCGGCCTCGGCATTGTCCGGGCCAAAAAGTCTCCAAGTCGGTGCCTGGTCGCTGGATGTGGTAGGAATGGGGTTAGTGACACGGGGTGCCGCCGCAGCGGCTGAGAAAACACCCGTCGAACCTGCACCAGTTAGTACTGGCGAAGGGAATGTCCTGGATTCCACGATGCCCCGCACCTTTGAGTGGCTGCGGCGTATCCACCGGGTTCCGTTCGCCTTGACCCACATTCAAGGAGTTCGAACACCATGAACACACAAACCACCACCGTCGAAACCAGCAACAGTGCTCTGCCCCTGGCAGAGCAGCAGGTGTTGGTCACTGGCGCCGCGCGCGGGCTGGGCGCGGCCATCAGCACCGCCTTCCTGGACGCCGGAGCGAACGTGGTCCTCAACTACCACTCCTCGGGGCAGGCCGCCAACGATCTGGCTGTCCGCTACCCCGAACAGGCCCTGGCCGTACAGGCTGATGTGCGTGAAGCCGGGCAGCTGAAGGACCTGGTCCGCCAGGCCGAAGAGCACTTCGGCAAGCCGCTGACCACGCTGGTCAACAACGCGCTGGTCGACTTCTCCTTCAACGGGGACGCCCGGCCCAAGGCTGGCGAACTCAGCGCGGCCGATTTGAGCAAGCAGTTCACCGGGTCGGTGCTGGCCCCGGTCGCCGCAATCCAGGCCGTGCTGCCGAACATGCGCAAAGCCGGTTTTGGACGGATCATCAATATCGGCACGAACCTCTTCCAGCATCCGGTGGTCCCGTACCACGACTACACGGCCACCAAGGCGGCACTGCTGTCGCTGACCCGCACCTTCGCCGATGACCTGGGACCCGAGGGGATCACCGTGAACATGGTCTCGGGCGGACTGCTGCGCACGACCGACGCCTCCGCGGCCACCCCGGAAGAGGTCTTTGACTTCATCGCCTCCGGCACACCGCTGCGCAAGGTCACCAGCCCGGCCGAACTGGCGGACGCCGTCCTGTTCTTCGCCTCCCCCTGGGCCCGCGGCGTGACCGGACAGAACCTGATCGTGGATGGGGGACTGGTTAAGGGATGAGCCCCAAGCAATTGAAACTCAACCTGTTCATCTACGGTGCAGGCCACCACCAGGCTGCCTGGCGGGACCCGGACTCCGCTGCCGAACGCCTGGGCGACACCGGGTACTACACGCAGCTGGCGCAGACCGCAGAGCGCGGGCTGCTGGACGCGGTGTTCCTGGCCGACGGCCAATCCATCTCCCCGCAGGCCGCAAAGGCCGGACCCACCTGGTTCTACGAGCCGCTGACCCTGCTCTCGGCGTTGAGCCAGCACACCGAACACATAGGCTTGGTGTGTACTGTCTCCTCCAGCTTCTACTCCCCATTCCATGCCGCCAGAATGCTGGCCAGCCTGGACCACCTCTCCGGCGGACGGGCCGGGGTCAACGTGGTCACCAGCATGTGGGATGCCGAGGCGCAGAACCATTCGATGCCCGGGCTGGGGGACCATGACACCCGATATGCGCGAGCCGATGAATTCATTCAGGTGGTGCGCCGACTGTGGGATTCCTTCCCGGCCCAGGCCATACAGGCCAGCCGGGACGGGGACTTCGCCAGCCCGGAACTTCTGCAGCCCATCGAACACGTGGGGGAGCACTTCACGGTGCGTGGCCCCCTGAACGTTCCCGGCGGCCCGCAGCGGGCCCCGGTGTTGTTCCAGGCCGGCTCCTCCCCGCAGGGTCGGGAGCTGGCCGCGAAGTATGCCGAGGCCGTGTACGCGGTGGCCGCCGATCGGCAGATGGCCCTGGACTACGGTACCGATCTGCGCTCCCGGATCGCCGCGGCCGGACGCGACCCGGAAGCGGTGGCGATCATGCCGGGTCTGGTGACCTATGTGGGGCGCACGCATGAGGAAGCCCGGGCCAAGCAGCGCCGACTGAACGAGCTGCTGCCCACCGGTGACGCGCTCAAGCAGCTGGGCGTCTTCGTGCAGCAGGACACCTCCGGATGGGACCTGGATGCCCCGGTGCCCGAACTGCCGCCACTGCACAGCTTCACCGGACCGAAGGGACGCTATGCCACGATCCAGCGGCTGATCGCCGTGCACCAGCCCACGGTGCGCGAACTGCTGGGGCTGCTGGCCGCCGGAGGCGGACACGCCACCATGATCGGTACCCCGCAGTCCATTGTCGATGAGATGGAGCAGTGGCTGGACTGCGGGGCGGCGGACGGCTTCAACCTGATGCCGCCCACTCTGCCCGGCGGCATCGAGGATTTCGTGGACCTGGTGATCCCCGAACTGCAGCGCCGGGGACTTTTCCGCACCGCGTACTCCTCCTCGACCCTGCGCGGGCATCTGGGACTGGGCCTGCCCGCATCGTCCCGGCCCCGCGAAGAAGCCAGCCAGCCCGGATAGCGGCCGGGGCCGGTTCAGCGCGATCGGGTGCGTAGCGTCCAGTAGGAGGAGACGTGCACCCGCTTCTTGTCCAGGCCCCAGCCAGCGACGATGCGGGAGATCGCCTTGGCGGCAGAGCGCTCGCCGTGGGCGATCACCGTGCTCTGTGGCGGGGGAGTGGGCAGCTCCAGGAAAGCTTCGGCCAGCAGGTCGGTGGTGCCCGGAGGCTGTCCATTGCGGTGCAGCCAGCGCAGCTCCACTCCCGCAGGGTGGGGGATCTGCAGTTCGCCCTGCGGCCCGGCCACCTCCAGCAGGGCCACGCCCAGCGCCGTCTCGGGCAGGGCGGCAAGGGCGCGGGACGCCGCCGGGATCGCCGTTTCATCGGCGCCGAGGACGAAGTACTGCGAGTCCGGGTCCGGGCTGAACTTGCCGCGGGCCGCCGAGATCACCAGCCGGTCCCCGGGGCGCGCGGCCTGCGCCCACTCCCCGGCGGAACCGGGTTGATCATGCAGCACGAAGTCGATGGCCAGTTCCTGCGCGGCGCGGTCCACCCACCGGATGGTGTAGGAGCGGGAGCGGGGCACCTGGTGGCGGGGCAGGTGCTGCCGCAGCGCCTTAATGTCATAGGGCGGTTCAAGGCCCAGCTGGGGGTCGGCGAAGTAGACCTTCACATATTGGTCGGCCTTCGTGTTGGGCTGGAAACCGTCCAGCTGTGGTGCTCCGGCGATGATCCGCAGCATTTGTGGGCTCAACTGCTCGCTCCGGCGGATCTCCAGCACGTGCTGGCCCTTGCCCTGCGCCGGCGCCACACGGGGCTGGTCGGATTCGGGGGCGGCGGAGACCGGTGCCTCGGCGGGTTCCCCTTCACGGTGCGGTGCGTGGAGCGCGGAACCGTGCAGCATGTCGCGGGCTTCGAGCAGGGCCGCGGCGGCCCCGGCACGTTCGGCGGCCGCCCGAAGCTGCTCCTGCTGCTCTGGGCTCAACTCGAAGCCAGGGGTGTGGGCGTACTTCAGCGCCTTCCTCACCGCTTTGATCCCGGCCTTCGCCCCGGCCTGCTCGGCGCGTTCAAGCACCTGCAGGACGAACAGATCAGCGCCACTCGGAGCCCCCTCGCCTCGTCCGGGGCGCGGGTACTTCTGCCTCTGGTGCTTCGACATCTGCCGGCCCCCTTCGAATCATGCGCGGGTATCGGGTGGCGGTGCCGCACTGGCCCGGCCCACCGCGCTTGGGCCGGCACCTCGAGTCTGCGCGCTGCCGAGCTGGGATACAAGATGGGGCGGCTCACCTCCGCTACCGACATGACTCCCCATAGCGCCGCCCTACCTTGCACTATTACACGGCTACCGTGAACCTCAAGGCGGAAGAATCGAAAATTTTATTTGCCATCGTTAGTTGCGAGACAGCTTTGACGTACTAAAGTTCAGGCTGCGCAGATACGTCCGCGCATCTACCAAAGCCCAGAATACAGATCTGCAGATTTAGGTTCTTCTCGCGGCAGAGGTGTCCGGGGATAACGTCTATGTGGACCATGGCATTTCCATTGCACCCGCCAAGCGACCAATACCGGGGAAAGCACTCGGCGCATTGCGCCCAAAGGGACTCTGGTCATCACCGCCATGTACAAGATGGGAAGGCTCACCCCTGCGGAGAGGGGGAAACGCAACGACCCGTCTCCCCGCGAGGGGGAAACGGGCCGTTGCGTTAAATCGGAGAGTGGCGATTAACCGAAGTACTTCTCCATGGTGCCCTCGTGGGCCTCACGCAGTTCCTCCACCGAGGCGGTGAAGTGCCCCTGGACCTCCAGCGCGTTGGACTCGGCGTCCACCACACCGATCCGGGCCACGGTGATCCCGCGGGCGCTGGTCATGTCGTTGAAGCGCACTTCCTCGCTGCGCGGCACCGCGACCAGGGCGCGGGCCTGTGTTTCGGAGAACAGCGCAGTGAACGCGTCGATGCCATCACGGGTCATGACCTCATCCAGCGCCACCCGGGCACCCACGCCGTAGCGCAGCACCATCTCGGACAGCGCCGCGGCCAGGCCGCCTTCGGACAGGTCGTGCGCGGCGTCGATCATGCCGTCGCGGCTGGCGTTGATCAGCATCTGGCCCAGCGCCTTCTCCGCGGCCAGGTCCACCTTCGGCGGCAGCCCGCCCAGGTGCCCGCGCAGGTTCGCGTACTCGGAGCCGTCCAGCTCATCCAGGGTCTTGCCGATCAGGTAGATCGCCTGCCCGTCGGCCTCGGCGCGCCACCCGGAGGGGGTGCGGCGGGCCACGTCATCCAGCTTGCCCAGGGTGGCGACCACCGGGGTCGGGTGGATGGCCTTCTCCCCGGTCTGGTTGTACAGCGACACGTTGCCGCCGGTGACCGGCACGCCCAGCTCCATGCAGGCGTCGGACAGTCCGCGGATGCCCTCGGCCAGCTGCCACATTACGTCCGGGTCCTCGGGGGAACCGTAGTTCAGGCAGTCGGAGACCGCCGCCGGGATGGCCCCGGAGGTGGCCACGTTGCGGTAGGACTCGGCCAGCGCCAGTTGCGCTCCTGCGTAAGGATCCAGGTAGGTGTAGCGGCCGTTGGCGTCGGTGGCGATCGCCACCCCCAGCCCGCTCGCTTCGTCCACGCGCACCACGCCGGCGTCATCCGGGGAGGCCAGCGCGGTGTTGCCACCCACGTAACGGTCGTACTGGCGGGTGATCCAGGACTTGTCGCACAGGTTCGGGCTGGCAATCAACTCCAGCACCGCCGCCTTGAGCTGCTCACCGGTGCCCGGCAGGTCCTGCCCGGCCGCGGAGGAGCGGAAGGTGTCGGCCTGCAGCGCATCCTGCCAGTCGGGGCGGGCGTATGGGCGGTCGTAGACCGGGCCGTCGTGGGCGACGGTCTTGGGATCCACGTCCACGATCACTTCGCCGTTCCAGGTGATGACCAGGCGGTTGGTGTCGGTGACCTCGCCCAGCCAGGAGTACTCCACGCCCCACTTGGCCATGACGGCCTCGAACGCCTCAACGTTTTCGGGGGAGACCACCGCCATCATGCGTTCCTGGGACTCGGACATCAGGATTTCGCCCGGGGTCAGGGTCGAGTCGCGCAGCAGCACGTTGGTCAGCTCCACGTGCATGCCGCCCTCGCCGTTGGAGGCCAGCTCGCTGGTGGCGCAGGAGATGCCCGCGGCACCCAGGTCCTGGATGCCCTCGACCAGGGAGGCCTTGAACAGTTCCAGGCAGCACTCGATGAGCACCTTCTCGGCGAACGGGTCACCGACCTGCACGGCCGGGCGCTTGGAGGGCTTGGAGTCGTCGAAGGACTCGGAGGCCAGCACGGAGGCGCCGCCGATCCCGTCCCCGCCGGTGCGTGCCCCGAAGAGCACCACCTTGTTGCCCACGCCAGAGGCGTTGGCCAGGCGCAGGTCCTCGTGGCGCAGTACGCCCACGGCCAGCGCGTTGACCAGCGGGTTGCCCTGGTAGATCGGGTCGAACACGGTTTCCCCGCCGATGTTCGGCAGGCCCAGCGAATTGCCGTAGCCGCCGATGCCGGAGACCACCCCGTGCACCACACGCTGGGAATCCGGATGGTCGATGGCGCCGAAACGCAGCGGATCCATGACCGCCACCGGGCGGGCGCCCATGGAGATGATGTCACGCACGATGCCGCCGATGCCGGTGGCCGCACCCTGGTAGGGCTCCACGTAGGAGGGGGAGTTGTGCGATTCGATCTTGAAGGTCACGGCCCAGCCGTCGCCCAGGTCGGTCACGCCGGCGTTTTCGCCGATGCCGACCATCAGGTCCTTCTTCATCTCCTCGGTGACCTTCGCGCCGAACTGGCGCAGGTGGTTCTTCGTGGACTTGTAGGAGCAGTGCTCGGACCACATCACCGAATACATCGCCAGCTCGGCGGCGGTGGGGCGCCGGCCCAGGATCTTGACGATCTCGTCGAACTCGTTTTCCTTCAGGCCCAGTTCGGCCCAGGGCAGCTGAACCTGAGGGGTGGCCGAGGCATTCTCCACGGTGTCGATATTGAATTCCTGAGCGACGTCCTTGCTCATTTCTTGCCTCCAACAAGGTGGGTCAGAACACTGGTGAAGAACCGCAGGCCGTCGGTGCCGCGGTGGTCCGGCCCGAAGCCGGGCTCGATGGCGTGCTCCGGGTGCGGCATCAGGCCCACGACGTTGCCGGCCTGGTTGCTCACCCCGGCAATCGCGCGGCGGGAGCCGTTCGGGTTCCAGCCCACGTAGGAGAACGCGATGCGGTTCTCCGCCTCCAGCGCGTCCAGGGTCTTCTCATCGGCCACGTACTGGCCGTCCTGGTTCTTCAGCACGATGGTGATTTCCTCACCCTGCTCGTACTCACCGGTCCAGGCGGTCTGGTTGTTCTCCACGCGCAGCACCTGGTCGCGGCAGATGAACTTCAGATGGTCGTTCTTGATCATCGAACCGGGCAGCAGGTGCGCCTCGGTCAGGATCTGGAAGCCGTTGCAGATTCCCAGCACGGGCAGCTTCGCCTCGGAGTTCGCCGCGTCCACGATCTTGTCCATCATCGGGGCGAAGCGGGAGATCGCCCCGGCACGCAGGTAGTCGCCGTAGGAGAAGCCACCGGGGATGATCACCGCGTCCACCTCTCCCAGCGAGGTGTCGGCGTGCCACAGCGCCACGGCCTGGGCGCCTGCGGCGCGAACCGCACGGGCGGCGTCGCGGTCATCCAGTGTTCCGGGGAAGGTCACCACGCCGATGCGGGCGCCGGACAGTTCAGCACTGGGCGTCGAATAGTCGCCAATCAGGGGCAGTTCGGTGCTCATTAGTCCGCGACGACCTCGACGTTGACGACGTCCTCGATCACCGGGTTGGACAGCAAGGTGGCGGCCGCCTCACGGGCCTGGGTGAGGATCTGCTCGGTCACCTCGCCCTCCACGGTCAGCTCGAAGCGCTTGCCCTGGCGGACAGCTTCGAAGGAGGAGAAGCCAAGGCGGGGCAGTGCTCCCGCAATCGCCTTGCCCTGGGGGTCAAGGATTTCTGGCTTGAGCATGACATCAACAACGATCCGGGGCATCCGGCATATCTCCTGTGCGCGAGGGGGTTAAATGCCACACGGAGTTGCCGTCTCACACCAGGGGGATTGGCGCTCCGCGAGCTTGCCCATCCAGTCTACCGGCAATGTGACCGGTGCTGGGCCGAGTGTGAGCCAGCTATCCCCGGGACCGGAACCCGCCCGCCGCACGGGTGCCGGGCGCAGCCAGGCAGTACGCTGGAGGCGTGGCTACTTCACTGAGCACTTCACTCGCGGCGACCTGCCCTTGCCGGGTCGCCGAGGAGCACGCGCGCAGCTATGGGCGCTGTTGCGCCCCTTGGCACGCGGGACGGGCCGATGCCAGCGCGCTGCCGCAGAGCGCCGAACAGCTGATGCGTTCACGCTACAGCGCGTTTGTGCTGCAGCTGGCCGACTACCTGCTGGCGACCTGGCATGAGAGCACCCGTCCGCGCAGCATCGACTTCGACCCGGGTGTGCACTGGCTGGGGCTGCGGATCCTTTCCACCCGGGCCGGCCAGGAATCAGCCTCGCGCGGGGTGGTGGAGTTCGAGGCCAGCTACCGTGCGGCCGACGGGGTGGGCACGCAGCACGAAAAAAGCACGTTCGTCAAGGAAGACGGGGCCTGGTTCTACCTGGACGCCCTGTAGCCGCCGGGCGCGGCCGCACCCTAGCGCGAGGCGCTGCGGATGGCCTGCACCATCTGCGACAGCCCGCGTTCGCTGGCCAGCTCCAGCGCGTCGCTGCCGGTGCGGTCCTTGATCGTCGCATCGGCCCCGCCCAGCAGCAGCAGCCGGGCGACGTTGACGAAGTTCGAGGAGCCCTGGCCCAGCACGACGGCCTCATGCAGCGCCGTCCAGCCCAGGTCGTTGACGTGGTCGACCTCCACGTCGTGCTGCAGCAGCAGCCGCACGGATTCGACCTCACCGTTTTCGCTGGCCATCATCAGCGCGGTGCTGCCCATGTGGTTGGTGGCCTCCAGGTCCGCACCGTGCTCGATCGCGGCGGAGAGCACCGGCACCATTCCCTCGGCGCTGGAGCGCAGGTAGGCGGATTCGTGGAAGTCATCGGTGGCGTTCGGGTCAGAGCCCAGCTTCAAGAGCTTCAGGGCCATCGCCTCGTCCTTGTTCACCACCGCCTTCAGCAGCGCGGTGCGCCCGTAGCTGTCGCGGGCCTCCAGGTCCGCGCCGTCGGCAACGGCCTTCTCCGCCTGGGCGACCTTCTTGTTCTTTACCGCATCCAGGAGCTGGGTGGTCGCCTTGTCGTAGCTGGCACTGGTGCTAGGCAGCAGGGACACCGCCGGGGCCTTCGCGCCGGTGCCGGCGCTGGAAAGGGGGGCCACCTCATCGGCGGTCTTGCTCGCAGCGGTGGAGGGGGCCGGTTCGGTGGTGGCCGGCGCCTTGCCGGTGCTGCTGGCCTTGGGGTCACTGCTGGGCTGTGGGGCGGCCGCGACCTGGCCGGAACCCTGTGCGGCGGCCTCGGGGGCCGAAGACGAGGTGGGAGCGACGGGCTGGGCCGGTTGGGACGGGGCCGAGCAGCCGCTGACACCCAGCGCAGCGGCCAAGGGCAGGGCCGTGAAGGCCAGGGGACGACGAAGCGAGCGGCGTCGAATCTGCTGAACCATTGTCCCTTTCCGGGGTTGCGAGTGCGGTCATCATGCTACGCCCCAGCGAAGCAACTGGGTTTGAGCCTATCGCCGGAACCTGAAAAATCCCGGGCAATCAGCGTCGAGCTCACTTAGTTGGCAGCGGGGCGGATTCGATAACATGGCCAGCATCATGCAATGCCTCTACTTCTCGGCCGGCCGGTGCCGTTCCTGCAGCCAAATTACCCGCCCCTACCAGCAGCAGCTGCAGGGCAAGGCCGAGCACTGCGCCCAGCTGCTGGCCGGGCATGAGCAGCTGCGCTTCCTGCCCCCGCAGCCCAGCGTCGAATCAGGGTTCCGCAACAAGGCGAAAATGGTGATTTCCGGCACCAGCGAGAACCCCACCATCGGGATCCTGGACGCGGACGGGCACGGGGTGGACCTGCGCCACTGCGGGGTCTGCGACCCGGCGTTGCGCGCCGCGTTTCCCGTCATCGAACACTTCATCCGCCAGCTGGGGCTGATCCCCTATGACGTGCCGCGGCGCAAGGGTGAGCTCAAGCACGTGATCATCACCCTGGCCCCCTCCGGGCAGCTGATGGTGCGCTGGGTGCTGCGCACCAAGAAGCACTTCGTGGCGCTGCGCGATTCGCTGCCGCTGTTTTCCAAGGCGCTGCCCGCGGCGAAGGTGGTCTCGGTGAACTTCCTGCCCGAGCACAAGGCCGTGCTCGAAGGCAGTGAGGAGATCGTGCTCAGCGCCGCCCAGACCCTGCCGATGGAGTTGAACGGCATTGGGATGCACCTGCGCCCGCAGGGCTTCTTCCAGACCAACACGCCGATCGCCGCCGCCCTGTACCGCCAGGCCGCCAGCTGGGTGCGGCAGCTGCAGCCGGCCAGCGTCTGGGACCTGTACTGCGGGGTCGGCGGGTTCGCACTGCACGCCGCCGCACCGGGGCGCAGCGTGACCGGGGTGGAAACCAGTGCCGAGGCGGTGCGCGCGGCCGAACGCAGCGCTGCGGACCTGGGGCTGGCCGATACCCGGTTCATCGCCGGGGACGCCACGCAGTTTGCCCTGGCCCAGGACCAGGCCCCGCAGCTGGTCGTCGTCAACCCGCCGCGGCGCGGCATCGGGCCCACCCTGGCCGACTGGCTGAACGCCTCTGAGGTGCAGCACGTGATTTACTCCAGCTGCAACGCCGTGAGCCTGGCCAAGGACCTGCGGCGCATGGACCGGTTCACCGCCGTCCAGGCACGGGTGATGGACATGTTCCCGCAGACCAACCACTATGAGGTGATTGTGCGCCTGCAGCGCCGCCCCCGGACGGCGGACAACGGCTAGCGGTCCAGGATCATGGTGCGCTGGTCGAGGCGGTGAATGATCTCATCGACCATGTGCGGGTCCACCCCCGGTTCGTTGCGCGCCCGCAGCAGCTCATTGCGGGCCGCGTCCAGCGCCTGGCTCTGCAGGGAATCGGAGATGTGGATCAGCTTGCGGTACTTGGCCATTTTCTGCCCGTGCAGGGTGTCGCTTTCCACCTGCGACTCCTCGCTGAGCAGCAGGGTGTGCAGCGTCTGCAGCCGGCGGGTCACCAGCTCCCGGTAGTCATCGGGCAGCCTGTCCAGGTCCGGGGAGGCCTTCAGGGTCTCCATCGCGGTGTGCTGTGCCCGGTTGGCCAGCTTGCGCCGCTTGCGCCCCAGCAGCTCCACATTGTCCTGGATCTTCAGCACCCGCATCAGCGCCGGCAGGGTCAGCCCCGGGATCACCAGCGTGGTCAGCAGCACCGCGCAGGCGGTGACCACCGCAAAGTTCCGGCCTTCGATCGCCTGCCCGGCCGCGTCGCTGACCGGCAGCGCGAGCGCCAGGGCCAGGGTGGCCAGCCCGCGCATCCCGCACCAGGTGAGCACCAGCGAGTCCTTGGCGGCGGACAGGCCCTGCGCCCGCACGTGCGGCAGGTAGTAGGTGGCGAAGATCCAGGCCAGGCGCACCAGGATCACCACCGCGCAGATCAGGGCCACCTGCGGGATGAAGGTCAGCAGGTGCGCGCCCTCCTCGATGACCACCCGGTTCATCTCAATGCCCATGAACCCGAACGCCAGGCCCGTGGCCAGCATCTCCAGCACTTCCCAGAAGGCGGTGCGGGTCAGCCGTTCACGGGAGTCCTGTGGGCGGGCCCGGCGGCCCAGCTCCAGCGCCGTGACCACCACCGCGATCACCCCGGAGGCGTGCACCTCCTCGGCCAGCAGGTACACCGCATAGGGGGCCACGAGCGTGGCCGCGCAGCGGGCCACCAGGTTCGGCACGAAGCGGTTCATCGCCCCAACGAGCCAGGCCATTGCAATGCCCAGGATGGTGGCGGCCGCGGCGCCGAGCACGAACTGCGGGATGATTTCCAGTCCCACGTCGGTGCGGTTGATGGTGGCGTTCACCGCCAGCTGGAAGATCACGATCGCCATCGCGTCGTTGAACAGGCCCTCGGTCTCCAGCAGCGAGGTCAGCCGGCGCGGCATCTTCACCTTCGTGGCAATCGCGTCCACGGACACCGGGTCCGGCGGGGCGACGATGGCGCCCAGCGCGATGGCCAGGGGCAGGGACAGCAGCGGCACGAAGGCCCAGACGGTGGCGGCCACGGCGCCGGCGGTGACCACGATCAGCAGCACCGCCATGCGGATCAGCGTGCG
This sequence comes from Glutamicibacter sp. V16R2B1, assembly GCF_005774635.1. Classification (NCBI taxonomy): domain Bacteria; kingdom Bacillati; phylum Actinomycetota; class Actinomycetes; order Micrococcales; family Micrococcaceae; genus Glutamicibacter; species Glutamicibacter sp. V16R2B1. Next base: position 41,413 of record NZ_VATX01000007.1, on the reverse strand, counting down.
CCAGCGCAGCCGGAAGACCGACCAGGAGCTGCGTTGGGCGGTGGCGAACAGCAGCGGCGGCAGGAACAGCGGCAGGATCAGTTCGGGGTCGATGTGCAGGGTCGGCATGAACGGCAGGAAGCCGGCCACCAGCGCGGTCAGCAGCATCAGGATCGGATAGGGCAGTCCGATGCGTTCGGAAACTCCCACCACCAGCACGGTGACAAAGAGCAGGGCGACGGTGAGGAGGAAGAATTCCATGACACCTCAAATCCTAGTTGTCACACGATCAAATGTAGTTGATTTTCATCAACTTTTTTCCGTGTCGGTCCGCGGGTGGCAGGTCGCCTAGAGTCCGCCGTGGCCCAGCAGTGGAGCCAGCGCATCCCATTCGGCGATCGCGCAGCCGTTGCTGCGCGTAAAGGAGGTTTCCACCGCGTCGCCCCGGTGGGTGCCGGTGACCACGGCCCGGTCCGGCCCGCCGTACTGCTCGGTGCACGGCTGGGAGGCCGGGCGCTGCGGGGCGAGGACCGCCGGGTTCTCCTCGATCAGCGCGCAGGCCGCCGCCGCATCCGGGACGGTGCTCGAATCCACCGGCTCGGCGCCCCGGCAGCTCAGCGTGTACTGGCTGTTCAGGTTCGTGCCGTCGGCGTACAGCTCCACCGTCAGCGCGGTGTCCACGGCCGGATCCGTGGGGCTGGGGGAGGAGGCGGAACTGCTGCTGACCGTGGTCGTTGGCTGCTGCCCGTCGGGCTCGACCTGCGCGCAGCCGCTGGCCGCCATCAGGGCCAGCAGGCAGGTCAGCGAAAGTCCGGCGCGGCGCGCCAAGCGTAGAACGTCCATAGTCCATTGTGGCTTGAAGCACAGCCCGGCCGCCAGCGTCCCGGCGCTAGCTGGTGCTCAAGGTGTTGCCGGAGGCCGGCAGCGCCACGGATTCGGCGACTGCCAGCAGCCGCGAACGCAGCACGTCGGCGCGTTCGGCGAAGCGCTTCTGCTCCCGCACGTAGCGGGCCTTGCCCTCGGCGGTTTCGATCCGGATCGGCGAGTAGCCCCACTCGGCCAGGTCGTAGGGGGAGGCCTGCATGTCCATGGTGCGGATGTCCCAGGCCAGCTCGAAGCAGTCCATCATCAGCTCACTGGAGACCAGCGGCACCAGCTTGTACGCCCACTTGTACAGGTCCATGTTGGCGTGCAGGCACCCGGGCTGTTCCAGGTCCCGCTGGGTTTCCCGGGTGGGCTGCAGCTCATTGAGCGGCGCGGCCTGCGGGGTGTAGAAGCGGAAGGCGTCAAAGTGGGTGCAGCGGATCCGATGCCTCTCCACCACCCGGTCGGTGCCGGCCGCGCCCAGCCGCAGCGGCAGGTATTCGTGCCGGATCCCGTTCTCCTCGGACTTGTAGGCCATCGCCCACTCGTGCAGTCCAAAGCAGGAGAAGCTGGCGGGGCGGCTCGCGGTGCCGCGCAGGATCACCCGGGCGAACTCCACCATCCGGGCCCGTGCGGCGGCGAACGCGGCGAGATCGACCTGCGCGACCGGCGTGCCGTCCACCTCGGAAACCCGGTAGAACTTCCAGTGGGCCCGCTGCCGGGCCGGTTCCCCGGCCAGCTGCACCCCGGCCCCTGGATGCCAGCGGTACAACTGGCCGGGCTTCTGCGTGTAGTAGGTGAACAGGAAGTCCTCAACCGGGTGCTTCTTCCCGCTCATCCGCCGCGTGGTGAAGGCCTCGCCGAAGCTGCGTGCGCGCCGCTCATGCTCCAGGGCGCGCTCGCCCCATGCGGCGGCGGGCAGCAGGACGGTTTCAGGCGTGGGCATGGCACCCATTATCCCGCCCCTGAGGCGGTGGCGGCCAGCGGCCAGCGGCGTGGGAAGTGGGTCTAGCCCATGTGGATCACGCCGAAGAGCACGCCGGAGGCGAGCATCACCAGCGAGACCACCAGGGCCCGCCACAGCACCTTCTTGTGGTGATCGCCCAGGTCAACCTTGGCCATGGAGACCAGCAGCAGGATCGCGGGCACCAGCGGAGACTGCATGTGCACCGGCTGGCCGGTGATCGAGGCGCGGGCCATGTCCACCGCGTCGATGCCGAAGTGGGCTCCGGCCTCGGTCAGCACCGGCAGGACACCGAAGTAGAACGCGTCATTGCTCATGAAGAACGTCGCCGGGACGGAGATCAGGCCGGTGAGCACGGCCAGGTAGGGGCCCATGGAATCCGGGATGATGTCCACGAGCCAGGCGCTCATCGCATCGACCATGCCGGTGCCCGAGAGCACGCCGGTCAGCACCGCGGCGGCCAGCACCATGGAGACCACGGCGATGATTTCGCTGGAGTGCGCGGTGATCATCTTCATCTGGTCGCTGACCTTCGGGAAGTTCACCACCAGGGCGATGCCGGTGCCGACCATGAACAGGTAGGACAGCGGAACAACGTCGATGATCAGCAGCACCATGATCGCCACGGTGAGCACCAGGTTGAAGATGAACAGCTTCGGGCGCAGCGTCTCGCGGTTCGGGTCCAGCGCGGTTCCGTCCATGGTGGGCCGTTCGCTGCCATCGCCCTTGGTGGCCACCGCTTGCAGCACGGCCACCGGGGAGGAGCCCGGGCCGCCGGCCGGGGCCTTCGGGCGGTTCAGCGCGCCGCCGCCCAGCTCGGTGCCCCACACCTCGGGCATTTCGCGGTGCAGCCGGCGGCGCTCGGACAGGCCTAGCTGCCAGGCGAAGATGCCGACCACGACCAGCGCGACACCCAGGGAGGGGAGCATCGGCACGAAGATGTCGGTGGCCTCCACGCCCAGGGCGGCCGCGGCGCGGGCGGTGGGCCCGCCCCAGGGCACGACGTTCAGGGTGCCGTTGGTCAGGCCGGCCACGCAGGTGAGCACCACCGGGCTCATGCCCAAGCGCTGGTACACCGGCAGCAGGGCGGCGGTGACCACGATGAACGTGGTGGAGCCGTCGCCGTCCAGCGAGATCACGGCGGTGAGCAGCGCGGTGCCGATGACGACCTTGGCCGGGTCGTTGCCGACCAGCTTCAGGATCGCGGCCACCAGCTTGTCGAACAGGCCCACGTCGATCATGATGCCGAAGTACATGATGGCGAACATGAGCAGGGCCGCAGTGCCGGACATCGACTTCACGGCGTCCATCACCATGTCGCCCAGGCCCAGCCCGGCCCCGGCGAACAGCCCGAACACGGTGGGCACAATGATCAGTGCCAGCATCGGGGTCATGCGTTTGGTCATGATCAGCACCATGAAGGTGGCGACCATGAGGAATCCGAGGGCAACTAACATTGCACCGACCTCCTTGGCGGAAAAACGTTGATGATTGCACCCGTGGGGCGGGTACGCCATTGACGCTACGTGGGCTGCGTCACGACCGCGGCTTGTGCCGGGTTCTGATCGCTTTTAGTTTTTGACCGCTTTTTGCTCATTAAAATCTCCCCGGCCCGTATGCTGGGTAAATGCGCTCCACCACCGCCACCAGCCGCCGCCTGAGCGGCAAGCACTTCGCCTCGCGCATCATGCGCCTGCAGTTCGCGGTGCTTGGGCTGCTGATCCTGGTGGTGACCGCCGCGACCATCGCGGTGCGCTACGACCAGGTCTTTGAACGTGCCGAAGCCACGGCCCTGGGTATCGCCCGCACCGTGGCCGCCGATCCGCAGGTGCGCCAGGTGGCCGCCGAGCAGGCCGAACGTGAGCGGCTCGACGCCGGTTCGCTGCGCCGTGGGCCGCTGCAGGCGCAGGCCGAGGCGGTCCGGCGGGACACCGGGGCCGCGTTCGTGGTGATCACCGAGGACCGCGGGCTGCGCCTGACCCACCCGAATCCGCGGCAGATCGGCCAGCGGGTCTCCACCGATCCGGTTGCGCTAAGCGGGGTGGAGGATGTCTCGCGGGAGCACGGCACCCTGGGCGATTCGGTGCGCGCCAAGGTGCCGGTCCGGGCCCCGGGCACTGACGCCGTGGTCGGGGAGGTCTCGGTCGGGCTGGCCACCGAGTCGCTGACCCGCACCCTGCTGGTCTCCATTTCCTGGATCATCCTCTTCGCGCTGCTGGCCGCGGTGCTGGCCACCCTGGTTGGCCGGGCGACGGTGCGCCGGCTCAAGCGTGAGACCCTGGGGCTGGAACCGGCGGAAATCGCCCAACTGGTCCGCGACCAGCAGGCCGTGCTCTACGGGGTGACCGACGGGGTGATGGGCCTGGGCAGCGACGGGGTGATCACGGTGCGCAACAAGGCCGCCCGGCAGATGCTCGGGCTGCCGCACCGCACCGAGCTGGCCGACGTGGTGGGCCGCCACTACGCGGCCGCCGGACTGAACGAGCGGCTGGTCACCGCCATCCGGCAGCGCGAACGCACCCCGGTGCGCCTGGAGGTTGGCCAGACCTCGCTGATCGCGCGCATCAATGACGTGGTGCGCGACGGGGTGGACCTGGGCCAGGTGATCCTGCTGCGCGACGTGACGGTGGTTGAGGCGTTGGGCACCAAGCTGGATGCGGTGCAGGACATGGCCGACGCGCTGCGCGCGCAGCGCCACGAATTCGCCAACCGGATGCACGCGGTGCTGGGACTGCTGCACCAGGGCAGGATCGACCAGGCCCGCGACTACCTGCGTGAGGTCACCGACTCGGGGCCGGCCATTGTCCCGGTCCAGGGGCTGGAAACCATCAGCGACCCCTATCTGGCCGCGTTCATTGCGGCCAAGGGGATCAGCGCCCACGAAATGGGAATCGAGCTGCGCATCTCCCCGGACTCAATGCTCTACGCGCCGGTCGCCAGCGCCCACGACGCCCAGGACGTCACTGCGGTCCTTGGAAATATGCTTGATAATGCATTTACTGCTTCACTAGGGGCTGAAGGGCCGCGGTGGGTGGAAGTCGACCTGTTGTCCGAGGGGAGCACCCTGCACCTGGCGGTAGCCGATTCGGGGGCGGGCATCACCACCGCACAAGACATCTTCAATCCCGCGGTCACCACCGGCAGCCAGCTCGGTGCCGGGCACGGACACGGGGTGGGACTGCCCCTGATCCGCCGGCTGGCCCGGGCCCGCGGCGGGGACGTGTGGGTGGCCGACCGGGGCGGGGAGCACGGCGGGGCGGTCATTGCCGCCCGGCTGCCGTCGGTACTAAGCGAGGAAAGGAAGGGCTGAACCATGCCAACCCCTGGGGACTACCGGGTGCTGATCGTCGACGACGACTTCAGGGTCGGTGAACTGCACGCCTCCATGGTCAATGAGATACCGGGTTTCACGGCGCTGGAACCCGTGCAGGATTCGCGCACGGTGCCCAAGGTGGTGGCCGCGCAGCAGCCGGACCTGGTGCTGCTGGATTTGTACCTGCCGCACGTGAGCGGCCTGGAGCTGGCCAAGGTGCTGGACGTGGATGTCATCATGGTCTCGGCCGCCAGCGAACCGCAGAACATCGCCGCGGCCCTGCGCGCCGGGGTGCTGGCCTTTGTCATCAAGCCCTTCGAACCGCGCACCCTGGCCGCCAAGCTCAAGGGCTGGGCCCGCTACCGCCGGCAGCTGGCGGCGAGCACGAACCTGGACCAGGGTGCCGTGGACCGGCTGTACAAGGCGTTGTGGGCGGGGGAGGAGACCGCCGCGCCGTCCGGAGGCGCCGCCCCCACCGAGCAGGCGGTGCTGGCCTGCGTGCAGGATGCCAGCGAACCCTTGAGCGTCGCCCAGGTCGCCGAGGCCGTGGGAATCGCCCGGGCCACCGCGCAGCGGTATCTGGCCGCGCTGGTCGCCAGCGAGGCCCTGCAGCTGCAGCTGAGCTACGGAAACCGGGGCCGACCTGAACACCGATACCTGACTTCACCTCGGTAGGAACGCTACGATAAGTGCAATCACCACTTCGTGTCGAAGGAAAAACACATATGTCTACGATCGGCAAGAAACCGTCACGCACCGGGAAGGCCACACCACCCCCGTGGCTGCGCCCGGTTCTCACGGTGGCAGCGGCATTGATCGTCGCCGCCCTCGTGGTGCTGCTGGCGCGCTGGCTGCGCACCCTGGAACCGGTGCAGGATTTCCTGACCCGCTACCCGGGGCATTCCACGCTGCCGCAGAACGCGCCGGTCGGCTTCCCGGCCTGGATGGGCTGGCAGCACTTCCTGAACATGTTCCTGATCGTGCTGATCATCCGCTCCGGCTGGCAGGTGCGCAGCACCGGGCGCCCGCGCACCTTCTGGACGCGGAACAACAAGGGGCTGGTCAAGACGAAGGGCACACCGAAGAAGATCAGCCTGGAACTGTGGTTCCACCTGAGCCTGGACGCCCTGTGGGTGCTCAACGGGCTGGTGTTCTACATCCTGCTGTTCGTCACCGGCCAATGGGTGCGCATCGTGCCGACCCACTGGGACGTGTTCCCCAACGCCCTGTCCTCCGCCCTGCAGTACGCCTCCTTCGACTGGCCCCTGGAGAACAGCTGGACGAACTACAACGCCCTGCAGATGATCACCTACTTCCTGGTGGTGTTCGTCGCTGCGCCGCTGGCCATCATCACCGGGCTGCGGATGTCCAACGCGTGGCCGAAGCAGGCCAGGATCAACAAGGCGTACCCGATCGAGCTGGCCCGGGCGATCCACCTGCCCACCATGCTGTTCTTCGTCATGTTCATCATCGTTCACGTGGTGCTGGTCTTCTCCACCGGGGCGCTGCGCAACCTGAACCACATGTACGCGGCACGTGATGACACCGGCTGGCTGGGCCTGTGGGTCTTCATCGGCTCGGTGGTCGTGGTCGTCGCCGGCTGGCTGCTGGCCCGCCCGATCTTCCTGCGCCCGATCGCCGGGCTCACCGGCAAGCTCAGCCGCTAACGCGCCGGCACCCTGACGCCAAAGGGCCCGGGTTTCCTCCCGCTGTGGGAAGGAACCCCGGGCCCTTTTTGTGCTGTTGCTGGCCGGCCGCGCGCTGCGGGCCTAGCGCCCGGTGCCGCCGTAGACGGTGGCCTCGACCTCGGCGTCCAGATTGAACGCGGTGTGGATCGCGCGCACCGCGTCGTTGAGCTTGTCCGCGTCGGTGACCACGGAGATGCGGATCTCCGAGGTGGAGATCATGTCCACGTTGATCCCGGCCTGGTGCAGCGCCTCGAAGAAGGTGAAGGACACCCCGGGGTTCGAACGCATCCCGGCGCCGACCAGGGAGAGCTTGCCGACCTCCTCGTTGTACTCCAGCTCCTCAAAGCCGATCTCGCCCTTGGCGGTGTTCAGCGCATCGAGCACCCGCTTGCCCTCGGTCATCGGCAGGGTGAAGGAGATGTCGGTCTTGCCCGAGCCCTGGGTGGAGATGTTCTGCACGATCATGTCGATGTTGGCCTGCGCGGCGGCGATGACCCCGAAGATCTGCGCGGCCTTGCCCGGGATGTCGGGCACGCCGATAACGGTGACCTTCGCCTCGGAGTGGTCGTGGGCGACACCGGAGATGATTGGCTGTTCCATGGGTTCTCCCTCTTGGATGGTGATCTTGTCGTCCGGGTCGGGGATGACCCAGGTACCCTCATGGGTGCTGAATGAGGAGCGCACGTGCAGCGGCACGCCGAAGCGGCGGGCGTACTCCACGCAGCGCAGGTGCAGGATCTTCGAGCCGCTGGCGGCCATCTCCAGCATTTCCTCGCTGGAGATCTTCTCGATCTTCTGCGCCGAGGAGACCACCCGCGGGTCGGCGGTGTAGATGCCGTCCACGTCCGTGTAGATCTCGCAGACATCGGCGTCCAATGCCGCGGCCAACGCCACCGCGGTGGTGTCCGAGCCGCCGCGGCCCATGGTGGTGATGTTCTTCGTTTCCTTGCTCATCCCCTGGAAGCCGGCCACGATCGCGATGTACCCGCGCTCGATCGCCCGGTGCACCCGCTGCGGGGAGACCTCCATGATGCGGGCCATGCCGTGGGAGGCATCGGTGATCAGCCCGGCCTGCGAGCCGGTGAAGGAGGCGGCCTGTTCGCCCAGCTCGTCGATGGCCATGGCCAGCAGCGCCATGGAGATGCGTTCCCCGGCCGAGAGCAGCATGTCCATTTCCCGGGCCGGGGCGTTGGTGGTGAGCTGGGCTGCCAGATCCAGCAGGTCGTCCGTGGTGTCACCCATGGCGGAGACGACAACGACCACGTCGTTGCCGGCGGCCTTGGTGTCAATAATCCGGCGCGCAACACGCTTGATGCCTTCGGCATCCGAGACGGACGAACCACCGAATTTCTGGACGATCAGGCTCATGGGCAAGCACACTCCAACACTGAGAGTTGTTGAACCACACCCGTGGCAACAACCATGATGTACGCGCGGCAGCCAGCCGATTTTGGCCGGCGCGGCCGCGGTATTTCTATCAGTGTCCTATTGTGACAGCAGGTGCCCCACTTGACCTAGTTGCGGTTCTTAACATTAGTCATATTGCCCAACATCTTCGCAACATGCTGTTGAAATCGTTTCCCGCAAGCCCGATCGACCGGTCAAAGGGCGGGATCCGCGGGGCCGGACCGTCTCAGGAGGGCAGCTGGGCGAGCAGCGAGCGCCAGTAGGACTTCCAGTTCTCCACCAGATCCGGGTCCATGATCCCGCTGTGGTTCACCACCACCGCGGACTTGGCACCCTTGGCGCTGATGTTCACCGCGATCCGCGCCCCGTCCTGCAGCCCGATGCGCCAGTATCGCCATTTCGGGGTGCTGCTGGCGCGCCCGGGCTCCTGGATCGGCACCCCGTTGAAGTCGCCGCGTTCCTGGGCCAGCTCCTGCCAGCGCTGCAGGGCCTGGTCCATGTCGGCGTCGATGGTGCGTGAGACGGAGAACTGGAAACTGCCGTCGTTGGCCTGGCCCGGCAGCCGCCGTCCGATGTGCTGCTCATAGGCCACCGCCACGCTCTGGGCCCACCAGCCGGAGTTCTGCACCCGGTGCGGCATGCGCTGCTCGGCCAGCTCGGCGATGCGCGCGTGGGCCAGCGTCTGGGCCTGGGCCGCGCCCAGGTGCTCAACCCATTGTTCCCACCCAATCCCGGTGGCGCGCTCGATGGCTGGGATGTTGCTGGACTTACTGGTCATGGCACGACCTTACCGAAGCCGCGCCTCGGTGTCAGGGGTGGAGAAACAGCAGGACGCCGGGGGACTTTCGCAGTCCCCCGGCGTCCTATCCGGTGATACACCTTGTTCTCCGCCTCGGAGCACGAGGTGAGTCCGGCTGTTTAGTTCTCCCGCAGATCGATGTTCAGCCGGTCCAGGAGTCCGATCAGCCGGTCCACATCGTCACGGGGCCACTCGCTTACCTTGGACCGCCAGCGCGACCGGTGCTCTCCCATCAGAGCGCGCCAGCGTGTGCGCGCTTCGTCGGTGGCACTAAGCCGGCTGACCCGGCGGTCATCCGGATCCAGGCTGCGCGCCAGCAGCCCGACCTCTTCCATCCGGGTCACCAGCCGGGAGAGGCTGGCCTTGTCGATCATCAGCTGCGAGCACAGCTCCGACTGCGCGATATGGTCGTTCTTCAGCACCAGCGCCAGTACCGGCAGCGCGGCCGGCGGCAGCTGATCCCCGAATCGGGCCGCGAGGTTCCGTTTGGCGTGGGTGTTGTTCACCATCAGCTGCACCAGCTGGTGCTCCAGCGCCTCAAAGCGGTGGCTGAAGTCATCCCCGGTGGCCGCCGGCCCCAGGTCTTCCCGGGCCGGTTCGGCCGCGGCCGCTAGATCCGTGTTCATCGTGGATTACTTTCCCGCCGGGTTCCCCGGGCGTTGCTGCGCGGTGGAGCCCGAGCCCAGTGTCTTGCCCTGCTCCGGGGCCTGCGGTGCATCGGCGGCATCCCCAGTGGGCTGTGCGGCCTCGGTGGTCACCGCGGCGGCGGCCAGGCCGTGCTCCGGGTCAACCTCAACCAGGCCCTGCTCATCGCGCATGCGCTCGGTGCGGGTCTGGGTGCTCAGCGACTGGTTCGGCAGCAGCAGCACCGCGATCACGGTGATGATGCTGATCGGTGCGGCGACCGCGAACAGCTGGGCCACGGCATCGCCATAGGTGGATTCCAGGATCACGCGCACCGGTTCGGGCAGCGAGGAGATTTCCGGCAGCGAGCCCGAATTCAGGGCGGCGCCCACCTCAGCGGCCTTGTCGCCCAGCGAGGCCAGAGCCTGCATCAGCTCGTTCTTGCGGTCCTCGAGCATGTTCGGGATGCTGACCGCCAACAGTGCGCCCAGCCCGGCGGTGCCGGCGGTGCCGCCCAGGGTGCGGAAGAAGTTCACGGCCGAGGAGGCCACGCCCAGCTCACGCTGTGCCACCGAGTTCTGCACGACCAGCACCATGTTCTGCATCACCAGGCCCACGCCGGCGCCCAGGATGAACATGTACGTGGCCACCAGCACGAACGGGGTGTCGTAGTGGATGCTGCCTAGCAGGAACAGCCCGATCACCTGCAGGATGGACCCGCTGACCACCAGCGCCTTCCACTTGCCGTAGCGCGAGATCAGCCAGCCGGCGCCGGTGGAGATCACCAGCAGGCCCGCCATCATCGGGAAGGTCATCAGCCCGGCCTGCATGGCGCTGGCGCCGCGGGCCATGATCATGTACTGGCTGAGGAACACCGAGGTGCCGAACATCGACACGCCCACCGCCAGCGAGGCGATCACGGCGAAGGTGAAGGTGCGGTTGCGGAACAGGGTCAGGTTCAGCAGCGGCTCCTCGGCGCGCAGCTCGACCAGGACGAACGCGGCCAGCAGCAGCACCGAGCCGGCGACCATCAGGTAGCTGGTCAGGGAGGCCCACTCGAATTCACTGCCGCCCAGCGACATCCAGATCAGCAGTAAGGACACGCCGGCGGAGAGCAGGATCATGCCCCAGTAGTCGATCTTGAACGACCGCTTGGTCACGGCGGGCAAATGCAGGGTCCGCTGGATCATGATGACCGCGACGATCGCCACCGGCAGGGCGACGAAGAAGTTCCAGCGCCAGTTGATGGTGTCGGTGATGAACCCGCCGATCAGCGGTCCACCGACCGTACCCACGGCCATGACCGCGCCGAACAGGCCCATGTACTTTCCGCGTTCGCGCGGGGAGAGGATGTCGGCCATCACGATCTGGCTCAGGGCGCCCATGCCGCCGCCGGCCAGGCCCTGGATGATGCGCATCGCGATCAGGAAGTTCGTGTCCTGCGCAAAGCCGGCGGCCGCGGAGGCCAGCACGAACATCATCAGCGCGATCTGCAGCAGCAGCTTGCGGTTGCCCAGGTCGGCGAACTTGCCCCAGATCGGGGTGGAGACGGTGGTGGCCAGCAGCGTGGCGGTCACCACCCAGGTGTAGGCGGTCTGGCTGCCGTGCAGGTCGGCAACGATCACCGGCAGCGAGCTGGCAACAACGGTGCCGGCCAGGATCGAGACGAACATGCCCATCAGCAGCCCGGTGAGAGATTGCAAAACCTCCCGGTGCGACATACGCGGGTTCTGATCCGCGGGTGTAGTGGTCATAGTGCTCCAAAGTCTGTTAGTTGAACTACGTCAACTATAGACCGATGGTTGAGTTCGATCAACCAAAGTGGGCGATTCCACATTCATTGACTTTTGACAACTAAAAACCGGGCGCGTGTGCCCGTCCACGGGAGGCGAACCGTGGCGTGCCGGGGAGGGCGATGGCCGTGGGGGCAGCCCTAGGAGTCCTGGGAAGCGGAGGGCGTGGCGGGGGCCGCGGGCGCGGTGTCGCGCCGCCCCTCGAACGCACGGGCCAGGGTGACCTCATCGGCGTACTCCAGGTCCCCGCCCACCGGAAGGCCCGAGGCCAGCCGGGTGATGCTGATGCCCAGCGGCCGCAGCGCACGAATCAGGTAGGTGGCCGTGGCCTCGCCCTCCAGGTTCGGGTCGGTGGCCACGATCAGCTCGGTGATCGACTCATCGCCCAACCGGGCGAGCAGCTCGCGGATGTGCAGCTGCTCCGGGCCGATGCCCTGGATCGGGTTGATGGAGCCACCCAGCACGTGGTACTTGCCGTTGAAGGCGCGCGTGCGCTCAATGGCCAACACGTCCTTGGACTCCTCGACGATGCAGATCTTGCTGCCATCGCGGCGTTCATCCCGGCAGATCGCGCAGATCTCCTGCTCGGTGATGTTGAAGCAGATCTGGCAGAACTTCACCTTCTCCTTCACCGTCTGGATGGCGGCCGCCAGCCGGGTCATATCACCCGGATCGGCATCGAGGATATGGAAAGCGATGCGCTGTGCGGACTTCGGACCGATGCCCGGAAGCCGACCGAGCTCGTCGATCAGTTCCTGAACTGCTCCCTCGTACACTGCTGCTCTCTTTCCTTGCTGGGCGAACCCGTGCTGGCTGGCCGGGGTTCGCGTACTAGATTAGCGTCTCACACCGACACTTACCCGTGGCGGGCGGCGCAGCTAGAGGCTGCGGCGAAGTTCCACCGGATTGCCGTTGGTGTCGCGCTGTTCGATCACCACGCCGCCCAGCAGCCGTTCGATGGCCGGCACCCCGATCAGGTTCGAATCCTCCACCGCGATGTCATCATCGCTGGGCACGAACTCATCCGGCTCCGGTTCCGGCTGCGGTGTGGGGCGCTGCGGTGCCGAACGCTGCGGCTGGCCCCAGGAACCGGCGGCCGAATCCATCGGGGACGAGGAGCTGCGCGCCTGGTTCATCAGCTGCTGGTAGCGGCTCAGCCGCTGGCCGCCCTGGGCTGCAGGAGCAGCGGGGGCCGCGGGTGCGGGGGCTGCGGGTGCGCCCGACTGTGCGCGCGGCGCTGCGGGCTGCCCCCACGCATTGTCCGCCGCCGAGGCATGCCCGGCGCCAGGAGCCGGGGCGACGGGGGCCGATTCCTGGTCCATGGGTGGGCGCTGCTGGTGCGGCTGCGATGGCTGTGACGGTTGGGCCTGCGGCAGGCCGGCCGGCTCCGGCCTGGCCGGGATCGGGGCTTCGCGGTGGGCCTGGGGTGGTTCCGGTTGCCGACGCTGTGGCTCGTTGCCCGGGGCCGGCGGTGCCGGCTCGGAAGGCACGTCCACCGGACCGGTAGGTGCCGGGAAGGAATCGGTGGTGCTGCCCGGGCGCAGCGGAACGTCGCTGACCGGCCGGGAGTAGCCGCCGGCCGCCGCGGCAGGTGCCGCCGGCCCGCCCTGCTCGGCCTGCCGGGCACTCATGCCGGCGGTCATCCGCGGCTTGGGTGCCACCGGTGGCCCGTCAAAGGTACGCGGAGCCCCGGGGGCAGCCGTCTGCCCGGAGGGCGCCACGGGACCGGACGGGGCCTGCCGCGCAGGCGTAGCTGGTACGTCGGCAGCAGCCGGGCGTGCGGCTGGCTGGGGGCGCGACGGCTCGGGGGAGTAGTAGCTGTCCTCTGGAGGGTAGGAGTCCTCGTACGGATCGTACGGCGGTTCCTCATCGTAGGGCGGTTCGTCGTAGGGCGGGGCGGAGATCCCCGCCGGTGCGGAGCCCTCACCGGCGCGCTGCCCGGCAGGTTCCTGCCGGGAGGGCTGGGCGACCGACGCTGCCTGCGGTGAGTGGGGCGTGGGCGCCGGGGCGTCCGCCGCTGCGTTCGACTGACGTTCAGCTACTGGTGCGGACGCCGGCTGGGGCCGGCGGTCACCTTTTGGGGAACCACCACCGGTGGGACCCGAGCCTCCCTCGGTGAGGACCACCTCGACCTGTTGCCGCATGACCTGGCTGACCGTATTGGTCAGCAGCCCCATCATGTCCGGCCGGTTGCGCAAGTTCACCAGCGGCCCGGAGTTTGAGAAGGCCAGTGTCAGGGTGCGACCGTCGAAACCTCCGATGTTCGCATAGTTCGCAACCATCGAGTGCAGAACCCGCGAGTGGGACTGCAGCTGCTCCAGGATCGTGGGCCAGGCCTGCTGGAACGCCTGGACTGCACCGCCGGACCCGCCCGAGGCGGCAGCCGCTTGAGACTGCTGCTGTGGCTGTTGGCGCTGCGGGGAAGGCTGACCATGTGGTGCCTGCTGCTGCTGCGGCCGCTGCTGCTCCTGCTGCATCTGGCGCTGCTGTTCGGCGCGCTGTGCCTGCTCGCGTTGGGCCTGTTCACGGCGTGCGTTTTCTTCGGCCTGGCGCTGCGCTTCGGCGCGTTGGGCTTGTTCGCGTTCGGCCTGTTCGCGCTGAGCTTGTTCGCGTTGGGCTTGTTCGCGGCGTGCGTTTTCTTCGGCCTGGCGCTGCGCTTCGGCGCGTTGGGCTTGTTCGCGTTCGGCCTGCTCGCGCTGAGCTTGTTCGCGCTGGGCCTGTTCGCGGCGCGCGTTTTCCTCAGCCTGGCGCTGCACTTCGGCGCGCTGCTGTTCCGCGTGCTGATCCTGCTCGTCGGCCCCTCGGTGCTGTTCGAACTGGGCTGGATGGGCAGGGGAATCCTGTGCGGGTTGTGGCGAGGCGGGCTGCTGCTGAGCAGTTTGCTGTGGTGCGGCTGGGCCCTGCGGCTGGGACTGTTCGCGCTGCGCCGCCGCGCGCTTGGCGAATTCGGCCATGGCCGCGTTCTGCTTCACGTCGTCGATAGGCACTCCGGTGCCAAAGGAGAGGTCTTCGCCGCTGGCCGGATCCGGAACCAGGCTGAACGGGGAGACGCCTTCCGGACGCTGGGCCGGGACACTCGGGGAAGGATCCACCGGGGTGGTTACCGGATTGCTCGGCGCATCACTGATCGGACCCCAGGTGCCGCCCCAGTCGGCGTCGGCCCCGGTGTTGAGTGAGCCGCCCGGATCCAAGGGTCCGTCTTCGGCATCCGGGATCTGCTGCGCGCTCGGCTCCTGCGGCTGCCGGTGATCGGAAGCCGGAGTCTGTGAGTGAGCGGTCTGAGCGTCGGCTGGAACCTGTTCGGGCTGCTGAGCGGCGGGGGTTTCAGGCTCCTGGGATTGCGGGGAGGCAGTCTCGGCGGGGGCTGTTCCCTGCTTGCGGGCGCGGGCAGCCGCCAGTGCCTCACGTACTGCGGCGGCGCCCTGGCGGGTGCTTTCCGGAGATGCCATGGGAGCGCTGGACATCGGTGCATCGCTGGAGCCATCCTGCGCCAGCTCGGGCAGCGCGCCGCCGGTCATGGCATGGCGTTCGAGCCGATCCAGGCGGGCGGCAACGGCGCTGGCCCCGGCATCGGCCGAAGGCAGCAGCAAGCGCGCGGCCAGCAGCTCCAGGTGCAGGCGCGGTGAGGTGGCCCCGGTCATGTCGGTCAGGGCCTGGTTGGTTACATCGGCCCAACGGCTCAGCTCGGCCTGTCCGAACAGGGTGGATTGATCGGCCAGGCTCTGCAACTGGTCGCCGGGCATGCCGCGCAGGATCTTTTCCAGCCCCTCAGGCACCGCCTTGGCGATGATCAGGTCACGGAAACGCTCCAACAGGTCCTCGACGAAGCGGCGCGGATCCAGGCCGGTCTGCACGATCCGGTCGATCGCGTCGAACAGGCTGGCCCCGTCGGCCTCATGCAGCGCCAGGGACACCTCATCCAGCAACGTGGCGTGCGTGTAGCCCAGCAGGGCGACCGCGGTTTCGTAGTCGACCCCGGCCTCCGAGGCCCCGGCCATCAGCTGGTCCAGTACGGAGAGGGTGTCACGCACCGATCCTCCGCCGGCGCGGATCACCAGCGGCAGCACGCCCTCGGCCACCTGGACGTTCTCACGTTCGCAGAGGGTCTGCAGGTACTGCAGCAGGGCCTCGGGAGGAACCAGGCGGAACGGGTAGTGGTGGGTACGCGAGCGAATCGTGCCGATGACCTTGTCCGGTTCGGTGGTCGCGAAGATGAACTTGATGTGGGCCGGCGGCTCTTCAACGATTTTCAGCAGGGCGTTGAATCCTGCCGGGGTAACCATATGGGCCTCATCGATGATGAAGACCTTGTACCGGTCGCGGGTCGGGGCAAAAGTTGCACGCTCGCGAAGGTCGCGGGCGTCTTCGACGCCGCCGTGGCTGGCCGCGTCGATCTCGATGACGTCAAGGGAGCCCGGGCCGCCGCTGGCCAGTTCAATGCAGCTGTCGCATTTGCCGCACGGGGTCGGCGTCGGGCCTTCGGCACAGTTCAGGCAGCGTGCCAGGATGCGGGCGCTGGTGGTCTTGCCGCAGCCGCGGGGCCCGGAAAAGAGGTAGGCGTGATTGACCCGGTTCTTCGACAGGGCAGTCATCAGGGGGGTGGTCACGTGCTCTTGCCCGATAACGTCGGCGAAGGTGTCGGGACGATATCTACGGTAAAGCGCTGTACTCACACCGATACCCTATCTGTTCTTCGATGCATCAGGCATCAGCTGGTGAACAATTTCATCTGGCCGTACCACCCAAGGCTCCCGGGGCAGCCGGGCCGGGTCAAAGGCCCGCAACGCGGCGTCGAGCGAGCTGGTAGGCAGGCCCAATGACTCTAGCAAGATCCCGCGCACTTGGTCGGCATCAATGCCTTTCTCGAAAAGGTCTTCGAGGGTCACTGACCCGTCGCGTTTGGCCAGCCGTTGCCCCTTGTCGTTGACCGCCAACGGCACATGGGCATATTCGGGGACGGGCAGTGACAGCAGCGACGCCAAATAGGCCTGCCGGGGCGCCGAAGAGAGCAGGTCGTCCCCGCGCACGACCTGGTCGATGCCGAAGTGCCCGTCATCAACCACCACGGCGAGGTTGTACGACGGTGCGCCGTCGTTGCGTAACAGCACAAAGTCGTCGACCAGTCCGCGGTATTCGCCAGCCAATTCGTCATGGACGGTGAAGGAGGCGGTTTCGGCGCGGAGCCGCAAAGCGGCAGGCCGAACCTTGGCTCGCTCGGCCCGCTGCACGTCCGTCAGGTTTCGACAGGTGCCCGGGTAGGCGCCGGGTGCGGCGTGCGGCGCGGACGCAGCTTCGGCGATGTCCTTGCGTGAGCAGAAGCATTCGTAAACCATTCCGCGTTCAGCCAGAGACGCGATGATCTGCTGATAAGTGTCCAGCCGCTCGTGCTGGCGGACCAGGGGGCCATCAAAATCCAAGCCCAGCGCCGCCAATTCCTTGAGTTGCATTTCTTCGGCGCCGGAACGCACACGGTCCAGGTCTTCAATGCGCAAGAGGAACTGCCGCGAGGTTGAGCGGGCAAATAGCCAGGCCAGAATCGCAGTGCGTAAATTGCCAAGGTGAAGCGGCCCCGAAGGACTTGGGGCGTAACGACCAGCGCCCACCTAGACTCCATTCACGCATCGTGGAAAAGTAAAGACCCCTCATGCACCTGCCAGAGCCCATCTACCCTTGCTACCTTCCGGTCCTGGGGGAGTTCAACAGGATGACACCACACGAGGGGTCACCGAAAATACTACCGGAGACGTGCCCGTGGATGAAATCGAGGAGACGTGCCCTTGCTCTCAACGAGGGTGTTAAGATCCTTGCCGCTTACCCGGCATTCTGTTGGGGAGGGTCACGCCAGCCCAGAACCCGGAGCACTTCATCGTTCACCTCGACTGTGGGCAACATTGGATTTGTCGCCATCTCGGGTTCGAACGATTGGGCGCTGCGGATGCTGCCCGGCAGGTGAGTTTGAATCATCCCGTTGGGGGTGCGCCATTCAACCGAGCCATCCGGGCGGTATGTGGATTGCCACCCGAGCGCGTGCTTGAACATCTGGTGCCGCTTGCACAGCAGTCTCGTGTTCCGCCGTGTCGTTCCGCCGCCCTTCGCCCAGTCATCGATGTGGTCGATTTCGCTGGCATCGGGCAACCGACGACATCCGGGGAAGCAACAGTGCTCGTCCCGCCAGCGAAGGAATTCCCTTAGCACGTTGGGTGGCCGGTAGCGGGTTCGACCAATGTCGATTACCGCTCCGGTCCAGGGGTCGGTTAGCACCGGAATCAACGAAGGCGCGTTCTTGGCCAGCTGCAGCGCCACTCCCAGTGGGACCGGCCCGTAGCCTTCTAGTTCCGCTACCGTCCGCTGTGGGTTTGCAAGCATTTCCAGGGCCGGGATGGTGATTGCAATACGAGCCTTGACGTCGGCTCCCTTGCGCTCCGGCCAGCCATCCAACAACACATCCCGGAAGATGTCCGCGCGAATCTGCGCGTCGCCGCGATCGTCGTCCGGGTCGCGGTGTCCCGCGATGTGCCAGTTCAGCGTATTCATGATCGCGAGTGCGTCCTGGGCTTCCAGGGTGATCAGAATCTTGGCCATCCCGCCATCTTCGTTCCAGCAAATGACGCCGCGTTCGGCCTGCTTCACCTTGTGGCGTTCCTCCGGGCTTTGTGGATGAAGGCGTCCGCGCATCTTCTGCGCCTGTTTCTTGACGGTGTGGTCGGGGCTGGTGCGGGCAATGGGCAGCAGCACCTCTTCCAGATGGTGGGCTTCCTCCGGTTCAAGATCCTGCGAGTTTTTCACGATTTCCACCGCGCTCTTGGTGGTGATGCTTCCTTGGCTGAGCTCGCTGAGCGTCCTTGGGCACAAATGGCGCAGGCCTTCTGCGGTGATCAGTTTGCCTCGCACTACCCGCTCGGGTTCGCGCATGGCGATGGAAACTTCACTGACCAGCGAAGAGCGGATGATGTCCGGGTTTCGAGGGTCGACTCCGTAGTACTCAGCGCTGCGTTCCTGGAGTGCGTCCTGGAAGAGGACCTGTTGCTCGGCGTTCTGTTCCGCCTCCCGATTGGCCAGTTCCAAGGCATCAGCCAGCAGGAGCGCTTCCGCGCTATCCAGTTGTGAGCGAATTCTGGCGATTTGCTCAAGCTGGGTCAGGGCCTGCTTTGCAGTGGTGGCAACACCGAGCGCCGACAGTGTGGTGACGTTATCTGCCAACGAGCTGAAGACAACTTCCCGTTCCACCTGCGCGGACCAGTCTCCATCTGATCCACAAAACTCACGATGACCAGATGGGAGGATGTGCAAACGGTGAGGATCACCGTCGTTATGAAATACATCTCTTTTTCCCATGTATTCATTGTCTCGCGGCACCCCGACACTTTGATCTCGGGGTCTGCTCGATGGGGATAAGCGTCCGGAATCCCCGAACTTCCGGGGATCTTGAGCGACTGGGATACTTTTGAGGCTGGCCCGGAACCCGATTCGTGAATCAGGAAAAATTTCGATATGCTGGAGCCTGCTCTACAGAGCGCTATGGAGGATTCGCCTAGCGGCCTATGGCGCACGCCTGGAACGCGTGTTGGGTTCACGCCCTCGGGGGTTCAAATCCCCCATCCTCCGCCAGATGGATGTCCCGGTGGACCGTAACTTCGGTTCACCGGGACATTATCATTTAACCTCTGGGATCCTGCGGACTTGATCCCTGAGGGGAGCCGAGAATGACTAGTTGGATCACCGAGATCGGAATCGACTGTCATCGACCCGAAGCCTTGGCGGATTTCTGGTGTGCCGCACTGGGCTTTGCCGTTATCGAACGCACCGCCGAATTCGTGTCCATAGGTTCGCCCGCACTACGTGGTGAAGGTGGGCTTATGAGGAGTGCGGGTGAGGGGTCCGGAACCCCGATCCTGACCTTTGCTCGAGTTCCCGAGGGCAAGGGCGTCAAGAACCGGCTGCACCTGGACCTCACCCCGCATGGTGTTTCCCAGGAGGAGGAAGTGCGGCGTCTAATTATCCTTGGGGCCCGTCCCATCGACATTGGTCAGGGCATTCAAGAATGGGTGGTCATGGCCGACCCCGAGGGCAATGAATTCTGCGTCCTATCTGATCGATAGGCCCGCCACGTCGACGGTTGTGGGTGTGGCGTCGTTGTTCCTGGATTGCATTGGATTTGCGGCTTCCCAAGTAACCTGCGCTCTTTACCCGTCATCTCTTTCCCCGTCAGCCGCATGTTCTGCTGTAGTATCTGCTGTACTTGGGAAAAATTGGATCGTTCATCGATGTTTGGGGCATAGATATGGTGAATGAGAAGCGCAGAGTTGTGCTTATTTGTGGAGACGCGGCGGCGGGACCAGATTTTGATTTGGTGCTGCATAACGCCGGGTTCTCTGTTGACCGTGCGGACTCGGGCCGCTTAGGGGTGCAGCAGGTTGAGAGGGCCGAAACGGACATTGTCCTGGTCTTCCCCGGGCTGCCGGATATCGACATGAATGAAACCATTCAGCGAATCCGCCCGATAACCAAAGCGCACATCATTGCGATGTTGCCCAGCGACGACGAGATAGAAGTCGTGCTGGCGCTGGAAGCCGGGGCCGATCAATACATGGCCGGAACCGGACGCATGCGGGAGCTTCGCGCCCGGATCAATGCGATCATGCGGCAACGCGAGCGAATGCGGCAGCTGCTGAACGGAATCGATCCAGACGGCGGCGAGGAATTGCGCCACCGGGATCTGATTCTGAACACCAGCACGTGGGATGTGACGATTGACGGAACCTCCATTCCGGTCACCGCCACGGAGTTCTCGCTGCTGCACATGTTGCTGATGAATCCGGGGCGTGTGCGCAGCAAGCAGGAGATGGTGCGCCATCTCAATGGCTACGAGAACGGCGGTGACAGCTACATTTCCTCCGCCGATCAACGCAGCATCGAGGTGCATATCGCAAACCTGCGCCGCAAGTTGGGTGACTCGGCGCGGGAACCAAAATGGATTGAGACCGTTCGCGGCGTTGGCTACCGAATGATTACGGAACAGAAACTAGCGGTCTGACAGGCGCATTCAGATGAATTGATGAAATCTTTAGATGAACCTATCAGTAGTTTGAGTCACACGGGTAAGAATGGGGGCACGGTGTATACCGGGAGTGCTTCTCAGATGACGGCCTGACTGGTAATTGGGGGACCAGTTGACGTCATGAACACTCGCACTGTTAACAGCAACAGCACCGTAAGGCTCCCGCGCTCGCGGCGTCCGTTGCGCCCGGCCTTGCGAACTTAAGCGCTGGCCTTGCTCTGCACCAGTTCTGGGTAATGGATTGCCGCGGTCTGTGGGTGGGCGCGTAGCCAACCCTTGAGCACATTGGCGCCGTAGGAGGCCAGCATCGGGTTCTGCGGATCATCGGAGACGCCCCGGGCTTCGGCTGCCAGTTCGGCTGGCAGCTGGACCTTGTCGATCACCGCGTCCAGGCGCGGGGAGTAGAAGAAGGGCACCGAGTAGCGGTCCACGCCCGCCGGCGGGGCGATCACCCGGTGAATGGTGGCCATCAGGTACCCGTCGGTTGCCACCTCGAGCATCTCACCCAGGTTCACCACCAGCGCGCCGGGAGTGGGTGGCACTTCAATCCACTCTTCCTGCCCGTACGGCTGCACCTGCAGCCCGCCCACGCTGTCCTGCAGCAGCAGGGTGATGAAGCCGTAGTCGGCGTGCAGCCCCACGCCCTGGTTGCCGGCGTCCGGGACCACGTCACCGGAGACGTAGTGCACCAGCTTGCCCATCCAGGCCGGGGTGTTGGCAAACGGCTCATCAAAGTGGTCCTCATCCAGCCCCAGGCCCACGGCCAGCGCCGAAAGCAGCTCATGTCCGGTCTGGTGCATCAGCTCGGCCCACGCCATCGCGCGTTCCTCCAGCTGTGGGAAATCCTGGGGGAACTGGTTCGGGCCCTGCAGATTCAGGTAGGGGGCGTCCGCGGGAACGGCGTCGAGGGCAGGGCGCTGTGGGCCGTAGTCGATCTGTTCACGCGCATCGGCCCGTCCCCGGGTGATCTCGGTGCCCATCCGGGTGTAGCCGCGGAACTGGGCGCTGTTGCGGTTATCCAGCTTCAGCTTCTGCTCCACCGGCTTGGCGAAGAACTCGGCGATGGTTTCCAGCAGCTGCTGGTCCTGGTTCTCGGTCTTGGCGTAGCCGACGATCTGGAAGAAGCCGACGCGGTGCGCCGCGTGGCGCAGCTTCTGGACGAACTGCTGATTGAAGGAGCCGTCGGCGTTGCGGGCGGTGGAGATATCGAGCACTGGGATCTCGGTGACTGCGTTGTTCATGCCCACAATGTTGCACCCGCCGCAGCGATTGTTACCAGCGTAGGTTACGCACGGTTCCGGCAGGTTAATGAATGCGTCGAAATCCTTGTTTTCTGCGTGATTACTGGGGCATACTGCCCGGCGACGGCACCCGGGGGCGCTGTGTAGAGGACAACGAGCCGCTCCGCCGGGGACATGATAACCCACGCGGGGGCGGTTGGCCGCATCCGTTGCGTTGCGGGTCTGGGCCGACAGCGGTTTTCTATGCTGGAGGGGTGATTTTTAAAGCAGTAGGAGAGCAGCGCCCCTATCCAGAGCATCAGATGCGCAGCACCCGGGACTGGAGCGCGATTCCCCCGCAGCAGGTGCGCCTGGAGGAGCTGACCACCACAAAGCGGACCCTGGACCTGGAAGCCCTGTTGGCCGAGGACTCGACGTTCTTCGGGGATCTGTTCCCGCACGTGGTGCGCTGGCAGGGCAACCTGTATCTGGAGGACGGGCTGCACCGCGCCGTGCGCACCGCCTTGCACCACCGTTCGATAATGCACGCCAGGGTGTTGAACCTGGACGAGTAGCCGGTAAGCTACAGGTCACACAGGGCATCGACGTCGCCCCGGCCGGGCCGGCCACTACGGAGCGCGGCGCGCGGGCCCGGAAAGGTGGGCCATGAGCGGCGAGCAGGAACCCCAGGACGCGAACACCTGGCATGGGCAGCGGATTGTGGGGGAGGATGAGCTGTCCTTCCAGTCCGACGCCCAGGCCAAACGGCGCCGCCGCCGGCGGCAGAACGCCGTGTTCGGCGCGCTCAGCGCACTGGTGGCCGTCGTGCTGGTCGTGGCGCTGCTGGTGTTCACGCAGAAGATCCAGCTATCCGGGCAGCGGCAGACCCCGGCCGCCGCCGACCAGCAGCAGCCGATTGCCAACCCCGAATGCCCGCAGCGCGACTTCACCTACCTGGATCCGAGCGAGGTCGAGGTGCGGGTGCTGAACGCGGGCGGGCAGAACGGCCTGGGCGGCAGCACCGCACAGAAGCTGTCCCAGCGCGGTTTTCAGATTGCGCTGATCACCAGCGCGGTCAGCGACTACGCGGACACGGTGGGCGCGGTGGTTTCCGGCCCGCAGGGCTATGCGCAGGCGCTGACCCTGCAGCGGCACTTGGATGGGGCCGTGTACGTGTTCGACAAGGACAAGCGCGGGGCGCAGGTGGACTTTGAAATCGGTGCGAAGTTCGCCGAAATGACCAAGACCCGGCGCCTGGACAAGACGCCGGGTCCCCTGCAGTGTGCCGCGTCGGCGGCGAAGAAGTAGAAGAAGCCGGACGGCAGGGCTGCCGGCGGTCTCCTGCCGCTAGCCCTGCTCGGCGCGCACCTGACGCAGCGCCTGGACAAAGTTCTCGGCTGGCTGCGCCCCGGAGATCCCGTACTTGCCCTCCAGCACGAAGAACGGCACCCCGCTGATGCCCAGCTGGCGGGCCTGGTCGATGTCGGCTCGCACCTCATCGGCGTGGGCATCGGTTTCCAGCACGTCCAGCGCCTGCGAACGATCCAGGCCCACCGCGGCGGCCAGGTCGGCCAGGGTTTCCCGGTCGCCGGTGTCCAGGCCGCGCTCGAAGTGCGCCGAGAGCAGCGCCTCCTTCATCGCCGAGCCCTGCCCCTGCTGCTTGGCGAACTGAAGCAGCCGCAGCGCGTTGAAAGAATTGGCCGGACGCAGTTTCTCAAAGTCGTAGGACAGCCCCTCACCGGCGGCCTGGGCAGTGACGTGCTCCAGCATGCCCTGCACCTGCTCGGCCGGCATTCCCTTGACCTCGCTGAGGTACTGAAGTTCAGTGCCCGCATAATGCTCGGGCAGGCTCGGGTCCAGCTGGAAGGCGTGCCAGTGCACGTCGACCTGGTCGGCAAAGTCCAGCTGCTGTAGCGCGGACTCGAAGCGGCGCTTGCCGATGAAGCACCACGGGCAGGCGATGTCGGACCAGATGTCCACGCGAAGACGTTGTTCACTCATGTCGGTGCCAACCCGGGGCCGGGCGGGCTTATTCCCGGCCGCTGCCCGAGGGGGCGTCCACCGCCTGCGCGGCCGGGGCCTTGACCAGCAGCTTGTAGCTGATGCCCAACAGCACCAGCCAGCCGGCGCCCACGTAGAGCGCGACCCGGGTTTCGGCGCTCAACGCCAGCAGCACCACCACAAAGCCCATGAACGCCAGCGCCGCCCAGGCGCTCAGGCTGCCGCCGGGCACCTCGAACGCGTTGCGCTTGCCGCCGGTGCGTCCCATTTCCCGGCGCATCGACAGGTAGGAGGCCAGAATCATCACCCACACCCAGACGGTGGCGAAGGTGGCCAGCGAGGCGATCATCAGGAACAGCTGCTCGGGCAGCAGCACGTTGAGCACCACCCCGATCACCAGCACCAGCACCATCACCAGCACGGTCATCCACGGCACCCCGTTGGCCGAGACCCGGGTGAAGGAGCGCGGGGCCAGGCCCTTCAGGGACAGTGCGTAGAGCATCCGCCCGGCGCCGAAGGTGTCCGCGTTGATCGCGGAGATCGCCGCGGTGATCACCACGAAGTTCAGTACGTGGGCGGCGGCCGGGATGCCCAGTGCGTCGAAGATCTGCACGAACGGGGAGGTGGTCCCGTCGATCTGGCGCCAGTCGAAGAGCATCATGATCACGGCCAGCGAACCGACGTAGAACAGCAGGATCCGCCACGGCACCGTGTTGATCGCGGCGGGCACCGCCCGGGCCGGGTCATCGGCCTCCCCGGCGGTGATGCCGATGGTCTCGATGCCGCCAAAGGCGAACATCACCACGGCGAAGGAGAGCAGCAGGCCGGTAAAGCCGTTGGGGAACAGGGTGCCGGCGGCCAGCAGCGTGTCCAGGCCCGGGGCGGTGTCCTGCCCGGGGGCGTGGAACCCGAAGACGATCAGCGCGGCGCCGGCCACAATCATCGCCACGATCGCGCTGACCTTGATCACCGCCAGCCAGAATTCGGTTTCCCCGAACACCTTGACCTTCATCAGGTTGATCACCAGGATCAGCAGCACCACCGCCGCCACCCAGATCCAGCGCGGGACCTGCGGAAACCAGAAGCCCATGTAGATGCCGAACGCGGTGACGTCGGCGATCGCCACGATCGCCATCTCAAAGGTGAATGTCCAGCCGGTGACGAATCCGGAAAAACGCCCCAGGTAGCGCGCGGCGTAGTGCGCGAAGGAGCCGGAGACCGGGTGCTTGACCGCCATCTCGCCCATGGCGCGCATCACCACGAACACCGCGGCGCCACCGATCATGTACGCGAAGAGCACCGCCGGTCCGGCGGCCTGGATGGCGGCCGAGGAGCCGTAGAACAGCCCGG
This sequence comes from Glutamicibacter sp. V16R2B1, assembly GCF_005774635.1. Taxonomy (NCBI): domain Bacteria; kingdom Bacillati; phylum Actinomycetota; class Actinomycetes; order Micrococcales; family Micrococcaceae; genus Glutamicibacter; species Glutamicibacter sp. V16R2B1. The sequence continues at coordinate 16,353 of NZ_VATX01000007.1, read as the reverse complement.
TGCCGATGGCCGATCCCAGGGCCATGAAGCGGATGTGTCGGGCATTCAGGCCCCGGGCGAGGGCCTGCTGGGTTTCACTCACGGTGCGAACTCGGTTCCTGGTTGGCTAGATTGGAGTCGGTGACGCGCCTACCGCGCACCGCTCTGCCGGCCTTGCGCCGGCACCTGCGCGGCGGTGGACGTCGAACCGTGAAAATCATACGCGCTGCCGCGCCCTTTTGGGTACTGATGTGGCGCAAGTCAATATGAGGTTGACCGCAGGCACGCGCCGGGGCCTGGGTAAAGGGGGAAGTGGTGGCCAGAAACCTGTCGTGGCGGGGAGTGTTCTTCGCCGGCGCGATCACGGCGATCGCCGGATTCGTGGACGGGGTAGGGTTCATCCACTACTCCGGGTACTTCCTGTCGTTCATGTCCGGCAACTCCACCCGCTCCTCGGCGGCGCTGGCCGGCGGGGATGTGACCGGGTGGTGGCTGGCGATGGCGTTTGTCTCCTGCTTCGTGCTCGGGGTCATCCTGGCCACGCTGGTCGGCGCCCGGGCCCGGGTGCACCGCCGGCCGATCGTGATGTACATTTCCGGGGCCCTGCTGGTGGTAGCGGCGCTGCTCGGCGAGCGCGGGCAGGTGCTCACCGCCTGCGTGCTGGCCAGTGCGATGGGGGCGGTGAACGTGAGCTACACCCGCTCCGGGGAGGTGTCGATGGGGCTGACCTACATGACCGGCACGCTGGTCAAGCTCGGCCAGCAGCTGGCGGCGGCGCTCAGCGGCGGGAACCGGGGGATGTGGGCGCCCTACGCGGTGCTGTGGGCGATGATCACCCTGGGCTCGCTTCTGGGGGCGATCAGCTACCTGGCGTTCGGGCTGGCGGTGCTGTGGATCGCGGCCGCGGCGATGCTGCTGTGGGCCACCCTGGGGCTGAACCATGAGCGGCGGCAGCGAGCCCTGCGCACCTAGCCGCAGCCGAGCGCTACCTTGCGACCGGCTGCTGCCCGGCCCCATCCGCTGGCGTGGCCGCGGCGCTGCGCCGGGCGGCGGTGTCCTCGGTGACCCTGCGGGCCAGCGCCTGCAGCCGGGACCCGGCCATCCGGTGGCGCTGGGCATCCAGCCAGGAGCCAACGGCCAGGTAGGCGCGCTGGCGCACCTGGGGCACGGAGAGGAAGATGTCGTGCAGCGCCCCGTCCAGGCGCAGCAGGGACAGGTTGGCGCCCAGGTCCACGCTGCGCCGGGCCACCACCTGAACGTTCAGGGCCACATCCGCGCGGGTGGCGTCCGGGGTCCAGCGCGGCAGCAGGTAGTCGCGGGCGGAGAGCAGCACCAGCACCGGCTGCTGCAGCTCCAGGCCCTTGGCCACGGTGGCCTGGGCGCGGAACACGGCGTTGACGAACCCGGTGGTGATCCGAAAGCCCTGCGGGGGACGCCACTGCAGGTTGTAGTCCCATTCCCCGTCGTAGGCGCTGGAGACGCTGCGGGTATAGAACCCGGGGTCCACCCGCGGCAGTTCCCGCAGCGGGTTCAGCCGCGAGCCGGCGGCGAACAGCGCGGAGATTGCGGTGCGCCCGAACTCGGTGGCCTGGAATTCCAGCCAGGGGCTGTTGAGCACCAGCGCATCCACCTTTTGCGGGTTCTGCGCCGCGTACAGGGACGCGGTCAGCCCGCCGGTGGAATGCCCCAGCAGCACCACCCGGTTCTGCGGGTGCTCGGCGCTCATGATCCGGTGGGCGGCATCCAGTTCGGCGAAATACTCCTGCAGGTCCGTGATGTACCCCGGTGTGCTTTGCGCGGTGAGGTTGCGCCCGTAGTTGCGCAGGTCCACCGCGTAGAAGTCCGCCCCGGCGGCGCTGAAGAACTCGGCCAGCTCGCGCTGGAAGAAGTAGTCGGACCAGCCGTGCAGGTAGAGCACCGAGTGCCCGCGCAGCACCCCGCCCACGGCGCGGCGCCAGCGGGCCGGACGGTGCCGGATGAGGGTGGCCTGCTCAGCGTCGGGCAACGGCAGCACCCGGCACTCAAAGTCCTCGCCGAGCACGTCAGCGGTCCATCCCTGCCCTTGCCGGTCCCATTCTGCTGCCATGCCTCCAGCATAGGCGCTGGCCGCCACCGGTCCCTCCGCCCCCGGTCCCGGCGCACAGCTGCAGCGCCCGGGCACAGCACAGCGGCACCCGCCGCGGATTCCTGGGGCCCCGGCCCGCCTCGCCCCCGGTTCGGGCAACAGTGCCGGAACCGGGAACTTGGGGGCCGAAACCTGGTGGAACGCTGGCGGGTGCCGCAGGTCCTTGCGGGATTAGCTGGCCATCGCGTACTGGCGGGCCGGCTTGTCCAGGTAGCGCAGGTAGGCGTTGGAGGTCAGGAACGTCGGGAAGTCATCGCGCAGCGAGCAGGCCTCGAAGATCTCCATGGCCTCCTCAAAGCGGTCACCTTCGAAACGCTCAATCTTCTCCATGGTTTCCTCGGCCAGTTCGCTCACCCAATGCCGGGTGACCACTTCGCCCTCGTCGGTGATCGCCGACTGGTGGATCCATTGCCACAGCTGGGAACGGGAGATCTCCGCGGTGGAGGCGTCCTCCACCAGGTTGCGGATGGTCACCGCGCCGTTGCCGCGCAGCCAGGACTCGATGTAGCGGATGCCGATCTCCACATTGTCCCGGATCCCGGTTTCGGTGATGCGCCCACCCAGCCCGGAAACGTTCAGCAGCTCGGAGGCCGAGGGCTGCACATCCTCACGCAGCCTGGAGACCTGGTTCGGATTCTCGCCCAGCACGTTGTCGTAGGCCTTCATCGCCACCGGCACCAGGTCCGGGTGCGCCACCCAGGAGCCGTCAAAGCCCTCGGCCGCCTCACGGGACTTGTCCGCGTTGACCTCGGCGAAGCCCTGCTCGTTGATGCGCGGATCCTTGCGGTTGGGCACGAACGCGCTCATCCCGCCAATCGCCAGCGCCCCGCGGCGGTGGCAGGCGCGCACCAGCTGTTCGGTGTAGGCCCGCATGAACGGGCTGGTCATGGTCACCGAGTCGCGGTCGGGCATCACGAACCGGGCGCCGCGGGAACGGAAGTTCTTGATGATCGAGAAGATGTAGTCCCAGCGTCCGGCCACCAGGCCGGCCGAGTGGTCGCGCAGCTCGTAGAGGATCTCCTCCATCTCAAACGCGGCGGTGATCGTCTCGATCAGCACGGTGGCGCGGATGGTGCCCTGCTCGATGCCCAGCAGGTCCTGGGCCAGGATGAACACGTCGTTCCACAGCCGCGCCTCGGCGTGGTTCTCCAGCTTCGGCAGGGAGAAGTACGGGCCGCGCCCGGCGGCGATCAGGCGCTGGGCGTTGTGGAAGAAGTGCAGTCCGAAGTCCACGAACGCGCCAGCGATCGGCTTGCCGTCGATGAGCATGTTCTTCTCCGGCAGGTGCAGCCCACGGGGGCGAACCACGATGGTGGGCAGCTCGCGCAGCTCGGTGCTGTGCGGGGTGAGCACGGTGCCCTCCACGGTGGTGTAGTCAATGGTCCCGTCCAGCACCCGGCGCAGGTTCACCTGGTTCTTGATGACGTTCGCCCAGGTGGGGGAGCACTGGTCCTCCATGTCGGCCATCCACACCTTGGCACCGGAGTTCAGTGCCCTGATGGTGGACTTGCGGTCGATGGGGCCGGCGATCTCCACGCGGCGGTCCTCCAGGCCCGGCGCGGCCGGGGCGACTTGCCAGCTGTTGTCTTCGCGGATATGGCGGGTGGAATCCAGGAACTTCGGGTCGTGGCCGTTGGCGATGCGGGCCCGGTTCAGCTGGCGGCGCTGCATCAGTTCCACCCGGCGGGATTCGAATGCCTGGTGCAGCTTGGCGATGAAATCCAGTGCGTCGGCGGTCAGGATCTGTTCCTGGTAGCGCACCGGGGAAGCGGTGATGGACACGGTGTTCAAAGTGATTGGGGAGTTCATGGCTGCATATCCTTAAAGACTTAATGGCTGGTGGGGCCCGTGGGCCCCGGCAACCGCTGACGACTGGTGTTGAGTTTGTCGGCTGCCGGGGCGTTTCAGACCCCACCAAGGCTCGAAAAGTGAGCCGGTTTAGTGGAATTGGCCTTCTTCGGTGGATCCCACCAGGGCCAGGGTCGAAGCGTTCGGGTTCAGGGTGGTCGAGATGTCATCGAAGTAGCCGGTGCCGACCTCACGCTGGTGCCGGGTGGCGGTGTAACCGCGGTCCTCGGCGGCGAACTCGCGCTCCTGCAGGTCGACGTAGGACTTCATGCCGTCCCGGGCGTAGCCGTGGGCCAGGTCGAACATCGAGTAGTTCAGGGCGTGGAAGCCGGCCAGGGTGATGAACTGGAAGCTGAAGCCCATGGCGCCCAGCTCGCGCTGGAACTTGGCGATGGTCGCGTCGTCCAGGTGCTTCTTCCAGTTGAACGACGGTGAGCAGTTGTAGGCCAGCATCTGATCCGGGAACTCGGACTTGACAGCTTCGGCGAACCGACGGGCCACTTCCAGGTCGGGGGTGCCGGTTTCCATCCAGATCAGGTCCGAGTAGGGCGCGTAGGCCTTGGCCCGGGCGATGCACGGCTCGATGCCATTCTGCACCTTGTAGAAGCCTTCCGCGGTGCGTTCGCCGGTAATGAACTGCTGATCGCGTTCATCCACGTCCGAGGTGATCAGGGTGGCGGCCTCTGCATCGGTACGGGCGATGACCACGCTCGGGGTGCCGGCGACGTCCGCTGCCAGGCGGGCGGCGTTCAGGGTGCGGATGTGCTGCTGGGTGGGGATCAGGACCTTGCCGCCCAGGTGGCCGCACTTCTTCTCGCTGGCCAGCTGGTCTTCCCAGTGCACGCCTGAGGCGCCAGCCGTAATCATCGACTTCATCAGTTCGTAGGCGTTCAGCGGCCCTCCGAAGCCGGCTTCGGCGTCGGCGACGATCGGAACCAGCCAGTCCTCGACGGTCTTGATGTCTTCGGAAAATTCGATCTGGTCGGCGCGCAACAGGGCATTGTTGATGCGACGCACAACCTGCGGCACCGAGTTGGCTGGGTACAGCGATTGGTCCGGGTAGGTGTGGCCCGAAAGGTTGGCATCCGCGGCGACCTGCCAGCCGGAAAGGTAGATGGCACGCAGGCCGGCCTTGACCTGCTGGACCGCCTGGTTGCCGGTCAGGGCGCCCAGTGCGTTCGTGTAGCCGCCGGTCGGGGTTTCTTCAGTCAGCTGCTTCCACAGCTTTTCCGAACCGCGTTTGGCCAGTGTATGCTCCTCTTGGACTCGGCCCTGGAGCTTGACGACCTCGGCTGCCGAGTAATCACGGGTGGTCCCCGCCCAGCGCGGGTTGTTTGCCCAGTCATTCTCAAGGGTTGCAATCCGGTTCTCGGTGGTGTTCTGATCGGTCATGTCCTGCTCCTTCGTCAGCTGTCGTCCTCTACCGGTGATGCTCCGGTCTTGCCGGATCTTGCCGGTGGACTTCCTCGTGACAACTACTTTTCCCCAGGGGCAAGAGTGTTGCTAGAGGTTATCCAAGGAAAGATCTCCGATTATTGATGGCGTGAGAAGAACTAGTTTTTTTCGCTTATCTATGAGGTGGATCATGAAGAACGTGCGATTTTTGAGGATTCAACCCAGAAGAATCGTCAAATTATAGATTTCAGGGTTTTTTGCAAGCGCAACGTGGTGCGATTCGTGGATAAGAGGGAACCGCTTGCAGTGGTGGTACAGAACTGCGCGCAAGAAGCCGCCCGGAAGTTTGCAATGTGTCGGAACTCCAAAAAGCCTCCCGGCTATACAACCGAGGTATAGCGAATGCATGGCCATGCAGTGGGATGGGTGGGCAATTCCGAGCATAGACGGCCCTTATTCCCAGGCGCGGGCTTAACTCTGAGTGCGGGTTCGCAGGGGTAGCGAGGTGCTGTTTACCCGTTTCGGTCCAGAGAAACGACGGCGAGCGTCCCCCGCCCGTGTAATCTAACGCCTTCTGACTCGCTACCGATGACCGTGTCACGCAACATCATGCGGGACTCGTTATCGGCGGTATTCACGATGGCCTGTCCTTGGATGAGGACGCCGAGTTGCCCGTCAAATAGATATTGCTCGCGGTTTTTGGACAGTTCGACCAGGCGGACGACACCGCTTACCTTGGATGTGTCATGCGCCAGATGAAGAATCAGCAGTTGTTCCATGGGGCGGGCGGCTTCGATTGATGACCTATCGGCAAGAGTAAGAGGTCGAAATAATTCGAGGCCTTGACTCTTTCCCTCAACCTTTAGCTGGAGGAACTCGCCTTCGATAATAGTCACAGTCTGTCGGAGCATTGACGTCTCAAAAATACCAGCGCGTTCTACGGACCGAACCGAAAGAAACCATGATGTCTCGTCATTCGATGATGGCACTAGTAGTCCCTTCTGGGAGACTGTTCCAGTGGCTATTTGTCGCATGTCCCCCAACTCCCACGACCGCTTCGTGCTGGTGGCAAGTGGAATGATTGAACCGGGCGTGTATGACGAGACGTTTTCGCTCATGGTACGAGTCTAAGGGTCGTAGTTTGAGTCGGGGTACCGGCGGTGAACGACAAAGAAGCGCACACGCAGAGATCTCCGGCACCTTAGGTTTCCGGCCTACTCGATGCGGACTCGGTCCTAAAGGACTCACGAGGCGAAGACTATAAGCGTGTTCCGGTTTTCCAGGACCTGGAGCTCCTGCCATGAGTCATCTTGTAATTTCAGGGATTCTTTGACGGCGTACGCACCACAGGTATTCAAGGACGGCAACGAAATTACCAAAGGCTGGAAAGTATCTCAGTTCTTTCCTAGACTGTGCGTGTGACGACTACCACATGGAGCGGGCAGGTTCCCGGTGAATCAGACGATTCCGAACGCGCAGAGCTAGATTCCATCGCGCTTGGACGAAGGATTCGGCACCTTCGGAAGCAAAAGGGCTTCACCCTCGATGATGTTTCCGGACTCGTGGATACAGCACCCAGCCAGCTGTCGCTCATTGAAAACGGCAAACGGGAACCGAAGCTTTCACTTCTCAGAACTTTGGCCCGAGCCCTAGAAGTCGGTATCGATGACCTTCTTGGTACTGAGCCGCCCTCCAGAAGGGCAGCACTCGAAATCGAACTGGAGCGGGCTCAGCGAGGGCCCTTATATCAATCGTTGGGCCTGCCGACGGTCCGCGTTAGCAGCACGCTATCCATGGATGTGCTGGAATCCTTGGTGGGGCTGCAACGAGAACTGGAACGACGACTTAATGAACAAGCAGCGACACCGGAGGAGGCGCGGCGGGCGAACACCAAACTTCGTGAAGAGATGCGGCAACGAAACAACTACTTCCCGTCCTTAGAGGAAGAAGCCAGCTCGTTGCTGAAAGCAATCGGCCAAACCGAGGGACCGCTGTCAACACATCAGATTACCGATATCGCGAGTCACCTGGGCTTTACACTCCACAATGTGTCTGACCTCCCTCACTCGACACGATCCGTAACCGACCTGAAAAACAAGCGCATTTACTTGACACAGTCGTCTCGATCGGAGTTCAGCACACGTTCGGTCCTTCTGCAGGCTTTCGGACATCAGGTACTTGGGCATCAAACGCCGAAGGACTACGCCGAATTTCTGAGACAACGAGTTTCTACCAATTACTTTGCTGCAGCGCTGATGATGCCCGAAAAAGCTACTGTCGATTTTCTGCAACGCGCAAAGGAAGCCCGCGAAATCGCAGTGGAAGATATCCGGGACGCTTTTGCTGTTTCCTACGAGACGGCAGCTCACCGTTTCACCAATCTTGCGACAGAACATCTGGGAATTCCGGTGCATTTCCAGAAGGTGCACGAGTCAGGCATCATTCACAAGGCGTATGAGAATGACGGCGTGAATTTTCCGCAGGATCACATTGGCGCGATCGAAGGGCAGTCGGTGTGCCGGTACTGGACCAGCCGAGAAGTCTTTAACGTTCCAGACCAGTTCAGTGCATTTAACCAATACACGGATACGATTGCAGGAACGTTCTGGTGCACGGCGCGTACCGAGCGTTCGACCAGCGGCCGATTCTCGCTGAGTATCGGGGTTCCATATGTCCATGTCAAATGGTTTCGCGGCCGCGATACAACTGAGCGATCAACTTCAACCTGCCCAGACCCTTCCTGTTGTCGTAGGCCCCCTCACGATCTGCAACAAGAGTGGGCAGGGCAGGCATGGCCAAGCGCCCGAGCTCAGACTCATCTTTTGGCAGCGATGCCGCAGGGCGCATTCCCCGGTGTTGACGAAACAGAGGTTTACGCCTTCCTCCATCATCATGCGCAAATCAAGTGACCTAGCACCGTCAGATATCTCGTTAGAAGGAAGTGAAGCTTGAAGTATGTAATCGGTTGTACCGATGATGAACGGGGACGAGCCGCGATTTCGCTGGCTTTGACCTTGGCCCGTTCCCTGGCTGAGCTTGATCAGGTGGAGCTGGAACTTGTGCACATCATTCACGGTGTCTCCCCGGAAGATGCGTCTACCCAGAGCGAGAAGGTGTTTCAGCAGTACCAGCTTGAAACTGCGCAAACATGGATGAAGAGGTCCTTGGACCTGGTACCTTCGTCGATAAACGCTCAGGCCCGGGTCCGTTTCGCAGACTCGATGGCTCAAGGGCTGTTGGAGAGTGTTTCCAGTTTTAACGCTGACCTGGTCGTTATTGGCGCAGCGAGTCATGGCCCACTGCGGCGTTTTACTGTCGGAAGTGTTGCCAATGCCCTTCTGCATTCATCACCGGTTCCGGTGGCTTTGGCACCAACAGGGTATCTTCCGCCGCGTCACCTCACACGTTTTACCTGCGGTGTGGGACTGCGTTCCGGATCTGATGCCGTCTTAGACGTAGCCGTTGAAGCCGCAGCATTACGCCATGTTCCGTTGCGTCTCGTGTCGTTGGTTGCCTTGGATCTCAGCGCCGCGCGTAAAGTTGGCAATTTGCAACAACGAGCGCAGGCGCATGCCACACGAATGCTCAATCAGGCCGTGGCGGCCGTAGCCCATCGAACTCTCGTAACTGCCGAAGTGGCTCAGGGAAAGACGATTGAGGCGGCTATTGAGCAGTTGGAATGGGACGAATCCGAAATTGTTCTCATCGGTTCCAGCCGTCTGGCCGAGCGGAGCACGATTTTCATGGGAACAACCGCCAACAAAATGCTCCGGGCTCTTCCTGTGCCCATGGTGGTAGTTCCCCGGTACCACCTGAGCAGAAATTCCACGCACTCAATCCAGCTCTGAGTGACGCTGACATGACGAATAACTCTCAGAAACCTGCTCCTGAAGTGTATGAGCAGATTCTTGCCCCAATCTCGATCAGTTCCGAGGTCGGAGAGCCGCTTTACCGGCAGTTGCGTCGAGCTCTAGAGCATCAGATCCGCGTGGGCGGCTTTGCTCCAGACGCTCCTCTGCCTTCTTCCAGGGAGCTTTCACGCGAGCTCGGGTTGTCACGAAACACAGTAAATGCGGCCTTCCAGGAGTTGCTGGCCTCTGGAATCATAGAATCCCACGCTCGACGCGGCTATTTCATCAATGCTCAGATCTTAGACGCCTCTGCGCCTTTGCCCCACAACGCGGTTGTTGGCCCCACGGCCATCGACTGGAGTCAGCATATTCGTCCGCGCGTAGGCGCAGACAGGCCCGAAATCACCAAGGTAAGCAATTGGCGAGAACACCGCTATCCGTTTGTCGCCGGGCAGGTTGACGAACGCGATTTCCCGCGTTTGGCGTGGGCTCGGGCATTGCGGGAAGCGCTGGATCCACCACACTTGCATTACTCCTTACGCGACTCTGTCGATGAGGATGACCCTTACCTGATTGATGTTCTGTGCCGCAGAGTGCTACCGTCCCGCGGGATTGTTGCCGAGCCCAAGAACGTACTTATAACCGCGGGTTCGCAACAAGGACTAGATCTTCTGGCCCAGACGATCATGGATAGCCGCTCAACAGTTGCCGTGGAGGATCCTGGCTACGTGGACGCTCGTCATACTTTCGCGCGTACTGGAGCTGAACTGCGCCCTCTGGCCGTAGATGAACATGGGCTGATCCCGCCAGAGTCATTTGCTGGTTTGGACGCACTCTACTTGACCCCAAGCCACCACAGTCCAACGAATGTGACACTCAGCGTTAGTCGCCGCAGAACTATTTTGGATGCGACACTTGCAAGCGGAACCTTGGTAATCGAGGACGACTACGACAGCGAGTTTCGGTATCGGGGAAAACCCACTCCGGCGTTGAAAGCTCTACCTAATTCGGCGCACGTCGTTTATCTGGGATCCTTCACCAAGTTTCTCGCTCCGGGGCTTCGCATGGGGTACATAGTTGGTGACCCCGTGATCATTGCTGAGTTGAGAAGCCAACGGCGATACCGCATCCGCCATATCGCCGGGCATCCCCAGCGCGCCATGGCGATGCTGATTGACTCTGGGCAGTACCATCGAACAATTTCGCGGCGGCGCACGCAACTCCAGCGGAAATGGCGCTTGCTTGTCGAAGCACTTGAAAAGTACCTCCCCTGGGACGTGTCGGCTCCACCCGGAGGAGTCAGCGTGTGGATTAGGGGGCCGCAGGAATTGGATTGCATCGAACTTCAAGCGGCGTGCCTGAGGGAAGGAGTCGTCATCGAACGCGGTGACGTGTTCTTTGACGATCCGTCTACTCACCGGAATTTTTTCAGACTCGGGTTTGCCGCAATCGACGCAGCGGCCATAGAACCGGGGATAAGACGACTGGCGAAAATCGTTCACGGCCTCGGCCTATAGACCTTCTTACCGCTGGTTCTTGGAAAACCAGTGCGATCTGGGTCTAGGGCCGCGAGTCTGCTTCGGCGACAGTAGTTGGGAAGGTACCCGAGTGTGTAAAGGAGCACGCTATGACCGCCCAACAAGAAGCCGCGTTTGCGGCTAAACCCGAGGCCCAATATGGGCGTGGACAGCGAAATGCCGATATCGATTTGGCTGCCATCAGCAAAAACGTTTCTCTTCTGAGCCAGTTTGCCGCGCAATCCAAGGTGATGGCCGTGCTAAAAGCCGATGCCTATGGTCATGGGTTGATTCCCTCGGCCGAGGCTGCGTTGCGGGGTGGCGCGGATTTCCTGGGGACTGCCGTTCTGGAGGAGGCGTTCGCCCTGCGAGACGCGGGTATCGAGGCGCCGGTTTTCGCATGGCTGGCGGCACCAGGCGCAGATTTTGTCACCGCACTCTCCAAGCAGATCGATGTAGCGGCTTACAACATCGAACAGCTAGCAGAAATCATCAAAGCCTCCCGAGAAGCCGGAGCCACTGCCCGTATTCACCTGAAAATCGACACCGGCATGTGGCGGGGTGGCGCCGACGCAGCGACATGGCCTCAATTATGCGCAGCCGCCCGCCGTGCAGAAGCTAACGGTGTTGTCCGCATCGTCGGGGTATGGTCCCATCTGGCTTGTGCCGATGAACCCGGGCATCCTTCCATCGACGCTCAGCTTTCCAACTTTCGTCGAGCAATAGCCGTCGCACGAGATCTGGGGCTCAGACCAGAGCTTTGCCATATTGCAAATTCTGCCGCAACCCTCTCCCGCCCCGATGCCCATTTCGACATGGTGCGCACCGGCCTAGCCGTCTATGGCATCAACCCATTGCCCCGTGAAGCCCGAACTTCACGGATGCAACTACAGCCCGCCATGAGATTGAGCGCGAAGATCGTGAACGTGAAGCCAGCGCCTGCTGGAGCACCTGTCAGCTACGGGGCGACCGAGAAAACCGCTCGAGCCACGCGGCTGGCTGTCGTGCCTCTTGGGTACGCAGATGGTGTGGTTCGGAGTGCCAGTTCAAGGGGACCTGTGCGCATCGGGGACGAGCACTTCCGCGTTATAGGGCGCATTTGCATGGACCAGTTCGTGGTCGACGTGGGCGACTACGCGATCCAGGCGGGAGACGAAGCCGTTCTCTTCGGTTCTGCACAAGATGGCGAACCAACAGTTGAGCATTGGGCGGAAGCCGCAGGAACCATACCCTATGAGATCCTCACGGGCATTGGCGCAAGAGTCCCACGAAACTATCGAGATTCAACATCTGGTACCTAAAAACTGGCTCCATTGTGGCTCTGGGAAAGGACCCAGCGACAAGGCAGAGTGATATTCACCACATCAAATCTTGGTAGTTGTTAGTGAATCTAACGCTGGCAGGATCAGATCTTCATCAAGGAGGAAAGCAATGACCGCTTCAGACATCCGCAATCGTGCCCAGCAGCACCTCTACCCGCACTTCACTGCCGGCCAGGTGTGGAATGACAAGAATCTGCCGATTATCGTCAAGGGCGAAGGAAGCTACTTATTCGACGAGTCCGGGGAACGCTACCTCGATGGCTTGGCAGGGCTTTTCTGCGCGAACATCGGTCATGGTCGACAGGATATTCCGAAGGCCGCCTATGAGCAGATGTCCGAACTGGCCTACTGGACGAACTGGGGTTCAGCTCACCCTGCAGCGGTGGAGGCAGCGACTCGTATTGCCAACTTGGCTCCGGGTGACCTGGATGTAACGTTCTTCGTCAACTCCGGCTCTGAGGCCGTGGAATCGGCGATCAAGTTCGCGCGCCAGTACCACCGCAGCCAGGGGCAGCCCGAGCGAACCAAGATCATTGCTCGCAACATGGCCTACCACGGCACCACCCTCGGTGCGCTGGCAGTAACGGGAATCCCGGCCTACAAGGAACCTTTCGGCAACTTGATGCCCGGTGTGTTCCATGTTCCAAATACTCTGGGAGAAACGATTCCAGAAGGCGGAAGCGCCGCAGACCTGCCCTCGGTTCAAGCGATTCGGCAGGTCATTGAGGAGCAGGGCGGTCACACGATCGCGGCCTTGTTCGCCGAACCAGTTCAGAACTCGCGCGGCGCCTTGGTGCCCCCGGCCGGCTACTGGCAGGAACTGCGAAAGATCTGTGATGAGCATGGAATCCTGCTGGTCGCGGACGAAGTCATTACGGGCTTCGGTCGACTGGGCGAGTGGTTCGGCAGCATCAAGTTTGATGTGGTCCCTGACATGATTACCTTTGCAAAGGGGTCCACAAGTGGCTATGCGCCACTCGGGGGAGTGATCATTCGCAAGCCGCTGGCCGATGGCATGCTCGCCAGTCCGCAGGCGGGGATCTTCACACATGGCGCCACCTGGGGCGGCCACCCCGTGTCGACTGCCGTGGCCGTGGCCAACCTGGATGCTCTGAAGGAAGAGAACATTACAGGCAACGTTCGTAGCCTCGAGCCTTACTTCCAGAATGGACTGAACCAGCTGGTCGATGTCCATTCGAGCATCCGAGAATACCGAGGTGCGGGATTCTTCTATGCAATCGAACTGATGGGTGACCGGAACACTGGACGAGAACTGACTGAGGAAGAATCCAAGCACTTGCTGACCCAGGTGATGCCGAAGGCGATGCGGGAAGTCAATCTCATTACTCGCCCGGACAACCGGGGCGCCACCATGCTGGTGCTCTCCCCGCCGCTGGTCGCCGACCAGGACGTTCTGGATGACTTGCTGGGCAAGGTGGATCATGTGATGAGCGCAGCCGATCAGTACTTGCGCACTAGCGTGCAATCGCTGGCAGGCGTCTAAGCGCGGGACCGCAGGAAGGACCATTCCATGGCCAGCACCATTGTGGATCTCGCCGGCATTGACCAGATGCTTCTACAGCGTTTCGAACAAGCTCTTGCCTACCGGAACATGCATCGCATCATCTTGCCGGAAGGACAAGATGAACGGATACAGCGCGCTGCGGATATCTTGAGCGGACTGGGTGCCCAACCAGTCTTGCTTCAGGCGCCCGCCGCAGCGGTCGGGAACTGTTCGATACGCGAACTGCGCACCTCATCGGTTGAGGAGCACCTGCGTTCCTCGCTGGAACCACGCGGTGCAGAAGCGGTGGACCAGGCCTTGCAAGACCCGGTGGCGCTGGCCATGGCGAAAGTCGCATGTGGAGAAGGAGAAGCTGTTGTGGCGGGGGCAACCCTGCCCACGGCAGACATCATGCGTTCCGCATTTCGTGTCGTCGGACCGGCAGAAAAAGGGGCGACCGTATCGTCCTGCTTTCTGATGCGCTTGACGTCTGGACAGTATCTTGCCTACGGCGATTGCGCGGTGGTACCCGACCCCGAGGTCGAACAACTGGCTCGGATCGCCATCGATACTGCCGGTACGTTTCAAGCAATAACAGGCACAACACCTCGGGTTGCAATGCTTTCTTTCTCCACAGCCGGAAGCGCCGAGCATCCGAGTATTAGGACGGTACGTGAAGCCACGAAATTGGTACGCCAATGGCGCCCCAGCCTATGCGTAGATGGTGAACTTCAGTTTGATGCGGCAGCGGATTCCGCTGTCGCAGCCGCTAAAGCACCGCAATCTGAAGTAGCCGGAAGAGCCAACGTGTTTATATTCCCGAACCTGGCGGCCGGGAACATCGGATATAAAATCACTCAGCGGTTAGCCGAAGCGCAGGCCTATGGGCCGATCCTTCAGGGCCTGGCCGCGCCGGTCAATGACTTGTCCCGTGGGGCGAGCGTCTCAGACATCGTAAATGTCTCCCTTATCAGCTTGGTGCAGTCTCTGCCTTCACCGCCCGCCGAGGCGTGAAGGAGTAAGAGTCAGTCCAAAGAAGTGCAGCACCACTTGAGATCGAGGTAAAAATGAAGGCGACTACTACAAGCAACACCAGCCAACCGGCGAGACCTTCCGGAATCGCTATGGAATCCGCGTCAGGGGGAGAACAGCCCGAACGCCTAGCCAAAACACTTAAGGCCCGGTGGGTCTGGGCAATTGCTCTGGGATCTGCCGTCGGATGGGGCGCGTTTATTTTGCCCACTGACTGGCTCGCGATCGGCGGACCCGTCGGAGCTTTGAGCGGCTTCATGATCGGTGGAGCGCTGATGATTCTTATCGCCGTCAGCTATGGCTTCCTGATCAAGTCCTTCCCGGTTTCCGGTGGTGAGCTAGCATTCGCGCTTGTCGGTTTCGGACGTACACACGCGTTCTTCTGCGGCTGGTACCTGACCCTGGGGTATACCTGTATTGTGGCCCTGAACGCTTCAGCCATGGCCTTGCTTTTCCGCAAGCTCATGCCGGACGTAGTGCAGCAGGGATACCTCTACACCGTGGCCGGATGGGATGTGTACATCGTCGAGGTAGCCATCTCGTTGACTGTGCTGATCGTCTTCGCCCTGCTCAACATTCGAGGCACAGCGCTGTCGGGCAGAATTCAATTCATCGCCTGCGTCATCATGCTGATAGCGGTGGCGTGCATCCTGGTCGGCGTCCTGGCCAGTCCACAGGCAGTACTGAGCAACGCTACCCCCGCGTTTCCCGCTGAAGTGAATCCAGTTGCCGCTATTGCCGCGATCGTCGCCATCGCGCCTTGGGCATTTATCGGATTTGATAATGTGCCTCAGGCGGCCGAAGAGTTCGATTTTCCTCCGGCCAAAGCCATGCGACTGATCGTGCTGGCTCTGTTGGCTGCTGCATTGCTGTACTGTGCAATGATTGCGGCAGTTGCTTTCAGTGCACCTTGGGAGGCCTTGGCAAATGGGACTTCGGCCTGGGGTAGCGCCGATGCTTTGACCGCGGTCATGGGCGGTGTAGGAATGCTGTTGCTGACCATCGGCATCACCATGGGCGTCAGCACGGGGCTGAACGGTTTCTACGTATCGGCCAGTCGCATCCTGCTGGGCATGGGGCGCGCGCAGATGATTCCGGCAGTGTTTGCCCGGCTTCACCCCAAGTACAAGACCCCCCACTACGGAGTTCTCTTTGTGGCAGCAGTTTGCTTGATCAGCCCGTGGTTTGGCCGCGCTGCGCTTACCTGGGTAGTAGACATGTCGGCTGTCGGTGTAACGGTCGCTTACCTGTACACGTGTTTGTGCGCTTTCAAGCTTTTCCGCACGACAAATTCCAAACAGGGAATCAGCTCTCTAGGAGACGTCAACTCGACTTCAAAGAAGGTTCTCAGCCTGCTTGGGGCGATCACCTCGCTGACGTTTATGGCGTTGCTATTGATTCCTGGGTCGCCTGGAGTGCTCGGAAAGGAATCGATGATCGCGCTGGCTGTGTGGACGCTGCTCGGAGTTCTGTTCTTCCTCATGCGTAGTAAGCACAATAAGACACTGAGCGATGAGCAAGTCGACATGCTAGTGCTCGGAGCACCGCGGCCAGCAGGCACGGAGCTAGCTGTTCTTCCCACGGAGGTTGTGGGCAACGGCGCGTTGTGTGAGAAGAGGTGAGGACCTCCGGTATCGATATGGGTAACCACACTCATCTCGAATCACACGAAGGTCCTCATGTCTTACATTACTCATGCCCGCGCTTCGCTGACACCGCAGGGCCGACTGAAAATGGTCCTGCTGGTCATCAACGAGAAATGGACGCAGGCGCGTGTCGC
>NZ_VATX01000074.1:0-1781 GCF_005774635.1 Glutamicibacter sp. V16R2B1 | reverse complement strand
CATCCGCGGCGAACCACGGGCCATGCTGCTGCTGGAGAACCGGATGATCAGTGGCGCGTTCTCCACCGAGCGCCTCGACGGAATCATGATTATCGCCGGGCAGCTCGCGGTCTCGCTCGACAACGCCATGGTCTACGCCTCATTGGAAGACAAGGTCGCCGAACGAACCAGGCAGCTCGCCGCCGCCAACCAACAGCTGGAACAGCTCTCGATCACCGACCCCCTGACCGGGCTGGCCAACCGACGACGCCTCAACGAGACCCTCGACGCGGAATGGCACACAGCCCGGCACCGCCACGTCCCCGTCGCATTAGCGATGATCGACATTGACCACTTCAAGCGGTACAACGACCACTTCGGACACACCGCCGGCGACCGCTGCCTCCCCCAGGTCGCCGCATGCCTACGCGAGAACGTCGGCGCCACCGACCTGGCCGCCCGCTACGGCGGTGAGGAGTTCGCGGTCGTGATGCCGGGCGCCGACACCGACGTCGCTTGCCGGCATGGCCGAGCGGCTCTTGTCCGCCGTGGCGGAGCTGGCCGAACCACACCCGACGGTCAGAGAAAACATCGTCACCGTCAGCATCGGCGTCGCGGCGGTCACACCCACCGCCGACGACCCCCCAGACAGGCTCGTAGAGCTCGCCGACGCAGCGCTATACCGAGCAAAGCGCCATGGACGCAATCGGGTGGAAACGGCACATCCACGCCCTACGTCGTGAGCAGTGAGCCTTTTCCGTGTGCCCAGCAGCCAGCCTGCTACCGGGCCTCCTGGCAGCTACCCGGACCGGACTCTCACCGGCAAGCGACGACGAGCTTACGAACGGGGGATCAGCCGCTACACGGCGTCACCTCCGGCCTGCTGGACACACGAAAGATCGAGGTTAGAGCCACACATACCGGCCGACGGTGTGGTGCGAGCAGCCCGCGAGCTCGCCCGCGTCACGCAACGACCCCGTCAGGTCGTACGCCTCAAGAATTTCCATGATCTCCTCGGCAGACTTCAATCTCGTCCCCTTCCCGGGACCGTGCTGGGTAGCGGTTGGTACCGCTCAGCACACCGGGAAGGGGACAACCCGGACCTGCCACGACAGGCCGGGACACGACGATCACCTCGGGCAGATCACGGGACCGCCGGTGGGCAGTTCAACTGGCCACCGGCGGGCACCCACACGGCCGTCATCGGGCAGGATCCCGCGGCCACCGACAGCAGCCGCGTAGTGGCAGACTTTGCCGATGCAACTGTGCCCAGATGACGACTGCACCATCGACGTGGGCTCCCCTTGCTTCCCTGCGAAGTGCAACCTCGGCTACAAACCAACTACGCCACGCGACCCTAACCACGACCGACCATCGCGGGAAGCAACTCATCCACCCCGATTCGATAACTCTCACCCGCGTGACCGGTCAGTTCGCCGGTCCAGAGGATGAGCCGATCGATGCCGAGATCTTCAATTGCCATCATCTTCTCGAGGCATCGCTGGGGGTCGCCTACGAGGCCGAAGCTGTCAATGAATTCGGGGTCAAGGAGATGCGAGTGACTACTTGCACGAGCGCCGTGCTTGTTCATGTTATAATTTTTTGCGATGCGTTCCATGTTCTCCCGATCTCTGTCCAAGATCGGGCTGGCCTCGTTCACCTTCTTATGCATCGCAGAGAGCCGGCTCATCGATGCGGCCGTACCCCGCGCGAGATCACGTGCGACATTCTGGTCGTGATGTGGATAGAACGGAACAAAGGCGCCAAACGAAAGCGATCCCGGGTCCCGCCCGTTTTTCTCC
>NZ_VATX01000073.1:0-1563 GCF_005774635.1 Glutamicibacter sp. V16R2B1 | reverse complement strand
GACGCCTTGCGCCACTCCTGGGGCAACTTGAACCAAGTGATCAATATCTCCACGTCGAATAGACCGCAGCTTCATTCCGTCCTTCAAATCGGACGTTATCACCTTGCTTCCGTCGCGAGTCAGCCATCTATGCTCCGGTGTCGCGAAGACGATTTTTGTTGCACGTATGCGTCTAAGTTTAATGCGCATCAATGGCTGGTGTCCGAACGATCTGACCTCGCAGTTCTTCCAAACGGTGCGACTTCCTATCCCGCCTCTGTGAGCAACGGGGATAAGTAGCTCAGGTTTCGAACCAGCCAGATCGGAAATCGGCCTCAGACCCTGCCGGGTCACGATCTCAGTCTCGCCCGCCAGGCAGAAGCTCCTGCAGAAGAACAGGTCTTCGTCGCGGAGCTGCCACATGTCGATGGCGTGGCGGACCTCGACGGCCTTGCCTGCCTCGTCCACGGCCAGCCGGTCGAGGATCCCTTCCATCTCGGTGGCACGGGCCCGCTCCTCCGCCACCCTGTCGGCCGCCGCGTCGGCGATCTGCTGGTCGAACGGCTCGACGAACTCGACGGCTTCGTCGAACTCGCCGTCACGGGCCAGGCAGGCGAGGCCGACGGTTTGAATGTCGTAGCCCTCGGCGCGGAGCGCGGCACCACCGAGATGGATCTGTCCCCGGTAGCCGTTCCCGATACCGTTCTTCTGCATCCAGCTGATCTTCGACTTGCGGGGGAACTTCCAGTCGATCAACTTTGCGGCGCCGACCCAGCCAAGGTCGATCGTGCACGGCACCCCCCGGTAGGACGCCCGATGCTCCACCAGCAGCTCAAACCGGTCAGCGACCTTCTTCAACGCCTCCTCGGCGTAGGCGTGGGCGGCCTTCCCGATCAGCGCGTCCAGACGCAGCCGGCTGTCGGACTCCGGGACACCCAGCAGGCGGAACAGGCTCTCGGCCCTGCACCCGATCGCCTGCGACGCCCCGGTCTCCACCTGCAGGGCCCGCGGGTCCGCGGCTTCCATCTCGGTCAGCGCCAGGCGGAGAAGCTCAAGGCCGGTCGACGGGGCGGTCACGGGCCCATCACCCCGGCGAGGCCCATCTCCGCGCGGAGCACCGCGTTCAACGAGCGGGTTGACTCCAGCTGGTCGCGTAGAACCTTGATGCGCTCACGGGCGGCGCGGGCCTCCACATCGGCGAGTTCGGCGGTCAGCAGCACATCGGCTGATTCCTCGTCGGCGATGGCCTTGCGGAGGTCCATCGCACCCGAGGCGTGGATGAACGCGCTGGCCTTCGCCTTGATGAAAGCCACCCGGGCCTTCGCGGCCTTCTCGTCGGCGTCCCGGGCGGTCGCGGCGGCGGCGCGGAGCTGCTGGTTCAGCCAGACGAACATCCGGGCGATCTCCTGCGGCGAGGGGATCTCCGGCAGTTCCATCGTCGGGGCGGTCATGCGGACACCTCGTTCTGCGCGGGCAGGGGGCGGACAGGCCACGATGGGTCAATCACCGCGTCGGGCTGCCGCGGGTTTGCCTTCGTTCGCAGGTAGCTCTGGAAGTTCGCTGCCCAGGCCCTTTGCTGAGCCG
>NZ_VATX01000072.1:0-1402 GCF_005774635.1 Glutamicibacter sp. V16R2B1 | reverse complement strand
CGACATTCCGCCCGGCGGGCTCGTTCTCGTCGCCTGCTCGGGTGGCTCCGACTCGTTGGCGCTCGCCGCCGCGCTGGCGTTCGTCGCGCCCCGCCGCGCGCTGCGCGCCGGCCTGCTGACGGTGGACCACGCCTGGGACGACACGTCGTCCGCCCGCGCGGCCGAGGTGGCAGAGCAGGGCGAGAGCCTGGGGTTGTCCCCCGTCGAGATCCTGGCGGCACACGCGCCCCGTTCCGAGGGCGCCGCGCGGGACGCCCGCCGGGCCGCCCTGCTCGCGGCCGCCGGGCGTCTGCAGGCACACGCAGTGCTGCTTGGCCACACCCTCGACGACCAGGCCGAGACCGTGCTGCTGCGGCTCGCGCGCGGCTCCGGGGCACGCTCGCTGAGCGGCATGCCCGCCGCCGACGGCCTGATCCGCCGGCCCCTGCTCGGCCTGCGGCGGGCCCATACCCGCGAGGCCTGTCAGTTCCTTGACCTCCCCTTCTGGGAGGACCCCACCAACGCCGACCCGGCGTTCGCCCGGGCTCGCACCCGCGCGACGGTGCTGCCCGTCCTGGAGGCGGAGCTGGGGCCCGGTATCGCCGAGGCGCTGGCCCGCACCGCGGACCTGCTGCGGGCGGACGCTGACGCGCTGGAGGCGCTGGCCGACGACGCGTATCTCGACCTCACCGCCACTGCCGTGGCTCAGGCCCCGGCAGAGCTCGACCCGGCGCAGACGGCCCTCCGTCCGGCGCGGGTGGAGCTCGACGTCCAGGCGCTCGCCCCGCTTTCCCGGGCGGTACGGGGCCGGGTGCTGCGCCGAGCCGCGCTGACAGCGGGCTCGTCAGCCTCCGCGCTGCGTGCCTCGCACATCTGGGCGGTCGAGGAACTTGTGACCCGCTGGCGCGGGCAGAAGCCGGTCCCGCTCCCGTCAGGCGTGCTGGCACGCCGGACTGGTGGCAGGATCGCCATCGCCGGTCCAGACGCACCGATTCCCGCCGAACCCGCGGGACCGGGCGTCGCCGGGCCGGTCCACCCAGCACCCGACCAGGAGGACAGGCTGGTGAGCCAGGCGGCGACGGCGAAGGCCGACAACGACGGCACCTCGATCCCCGCTGCGGAGGTGTCCCCGGCTCGGGTCCATCCCGACATCGGCGACGTCCTCGTCAGCGAGCAGGAGATCGCGACGAAGATCGCGGAACTGGCGGCGCGGGTGGACGCGGACTACGCCGGTCGCGAAATCCTGCTGGTCGGTGTCCTCAAGGGCGCGGTGATGGTGATGGCGGACCTGTCCCGCGCGCTGACCGTGCCGATCACGATGGAGTTCATGGCCGTCTCGTCCTACGGGTCGACGACGTCGTCCTCCGGTGTGGTCCGCATCCTCAAGGACCTCGACCGTTCCATCGAGGGGCGGGACGTGCTG
>NZ_VATX01000071.1:0-2475 GCF_005774635.1 Glutamicibacter sp. V16R2B1 | reverse complement strand
ATCGTCGTCACCGGACGGCCCGTACCCCCGAAGTCGATCCCCGCGCCCCGCCCAGCACCCGCACCGCGGCCCGCAGTCGAGCCGGCCGGCGCGAAGGCTGCGGCGGCGCTCCCCGCCGCCCCCAGGACGGACGGGAAGGTGGTGCCCATCGGCACCAAAACCATCGCAGGCACCAAGAAGGCGACGGTGTTCGCCGAGTGGGAGGCGTTGGAGAAGAACGGCCGTGACCTCTCCGAACCCGGCTTCAACCAGGCCGTCGCCGACAAGCACGGCGTCAGCCTCCGCTCCGTCGAGGGCTGGAAGAAGGAGTACAAGCAGCAGAAGAACACCACCCGCGCCGCCAGCGGTGCGGGATGAGCCGCCTCACCGCCCGTGCCGCCGCGGTCATCCTCGCCGTCGCCGCGGCGGTCGGGCTCCTCCTCCCAGGCGCCGCACGAGCCGACGGTCAGAACCCGCTCGCCCCCGTCCTCCAGTTCATGCACGACCAGCTCGGCAAGCCCTACGTGTGGGCCGCGAACGGTCCAGACGCCTGGGACTGCTCGTCCCTCGTGCAGGCCGCCTACCGCACCATCGGCGCGACCATCCCCAGGATCACCACCCAGCAGGTCAACGCCGGCCAGCGAATTGACCGGAAGGATCTGCAGCCCGGCGACCTCCTTTTCACCGAAGGCCCCCCGCCGCAGCCCGGCCACGTCGGCATGTACGTAGGCAACAACACCATCATCGAAGCGAAGGGAACCAAATACGGGGTTGTTGAAACCCCCCTCGACAAGTGGACGAACATCCTCGCGATTGTCCGCCCCAACCGGGAACACACCATCGGCGAGCTGATCACCGAAGCGGCAGCGAAAGAAGGCCTACCCCGGGCGCTCCTCGATGCGCAGATCAACCAGGAATCCGGTTACAACCCCCGCGCCGGCTCGGCAGCCGGAGCGCAGGGAATCGCCCAGTTCATGCCCGGCACATGGGCGAGCAGCGGTGTCGACGGTGACGGTGACGGCGACAAGGACATTTGGGACCCGGTCGACGCGATCCCCGCAATGGCCAAGCACATGGCGGCGCTTATCCGCGCAAACGACGGCGATGTCGGCAGGGCCCTGGCCGGTTACAACGCCGGGCAGGGAGCCGTCCAGAAGTACAACGGGATCCCGCCGTACCGCGAGACGCAGAACTATGTGCGGAGCATCCAGGCCGCGTCCGGGGTGTCCGGGCGGATCGAACTGCACCCGCAGGAGCTTCCACCGCCGCCGCTGCCGCAGCGGATCGTGGAGGAGACCGTCGACCAGGTCGTGGCCGCAGTCACCTTGCCGCCGCCGCCCTCGAACCCGGTCGAGTTGGCCCATGACATTGCGGTGGGCCTGCTCGTCGTCGGCCTTGCGGCGGCGGTGCTGCGCCGGTTCGCACCGCACCTGCGGTCCGCGGTGCGCCGGGCGTCGGCCCGGCCGCCGCGTCCCGCTGGCGGGCCCACCGCAAGGTATGTGGCCCGTGCGGCTACCGCAGCTGCCACACGCGGTGTGGTGCGGCAGGTGTATGCGGCGCGGCAGATGCGGCGCGGCACCGCATACCAGCCGACCCGGCTGGTGTCGTCCGCACCGCACCGCACCGCCGCCGGCGGGCCGCGGTGGGCGACGCACCGCAATCCGCGCCGCATGCCGCAGGGGTGGACCCCACCGCAACGGCCTCGCACCGCACCCTCCCCTACCGCAAGGGGTGGGGGCCGTGACCGCACCGCACCGCAAGGCCGCACCGCAATGCGGTGGTCGTTGCGGTGGCCGCACTTGCGGTTGCGGTGGCCCCGGTTGCGGTGGCCGCACCGCAACACCGCACCGCAATCTGCGGCGCCCACCGCAGCCGGCACCGCAAGCACCGCAACTGGCACCGCAAGCCAACCACCGCAAGCACCGCAACACCGCACCGCAACCACCGCAACCACCGCACCGCAATCGGGCACCGCAACCGCCCCCGCAGGCACCGCACCGCAACCCAGGGGAGGGGCCGCCACCGCAACTCTCATCCGCCCCGCCCCGCAACCCGTCCGCACCGCACCGCAAGGAGGAAAGGTCATGAGCCGGTTCGCGCTCCGCAAGAGGGCCCCGATCCAGATCAACCCGCTTGAGTACTTGCCGTCGTCCGCAGCCCACGCGCTGAACTTCGCCGCCCAGCTGCCCCACATCAACTGGTCGGACGGGCCGACGATCGTTGCCCTCGCCGTCTACCTCGACAACCTCGCGACCAGCCTGGCCGATGGATCCGACTGGGCTGCAGACGAAATCTCACGTCGGGCGTTCCACCCCGCAGTCGTCGCGGAGCTGCGTCGGGCCGTGGAATCCATGGGCTGGGCGGCAGACCACTTTCGGGGCGTCGCGTGGATCCTGCGCGCCGAGCACCGGGACCTGTTCGAGCTCCGGGCGTCTACCCCGGAGACCCCCATCAGTTTCGGCTCCGCCGCCTGACCCCCTCCCCCCCACCGCAACG
>NZ_VATX01000070.1:0-1966 GCF_005774635.1 Glutamicibacter sp. V16R2B1 | reverse complement strand
TTCTGACCCCTCATGTACAGTCCCTCGTCGCGCACTCATGCAGCCTGGGGGTGCCTGAAAGCCAGGATTTTCGTGTTCTCCTGCTTGATGTCGTCCGTTATCTTGAGCAGTCAGGCCGGTCGCGAGACGCGTTGGAGATGTCTCTGGCGGCGTATCAGCGTTGGTCCAAGACGCTTGGTGGAGACCACCCTGACACGCTGACCGCCGCTCACCGGTACGGGAACGCACTGGTGCGTCTCGGCGATTACGGTGCCGCACGGAAAGTATTCGAAAGTACACATGCGGGCCGTGGGCGAGCACTCGGAGCAGATCACATGTTAACGCTCGGCACAGCGGCGAACCTCGCTGTCGTCGCCGCGCTGGCCGGCGATGAGCAGGCGGCTCGACGAATCACCGAGGACGTCCTAAACCGTCGGCGGCGGGTACTTGGCGGGGACCATCCTGACACACTGGAGTCAGCCAGTAATCTCGGCGCGCATCTCGACAACCTCGGCGAATGGAGAGCAGCCTGGGAACTCGGGCAAGATACGCTTGCCCGCCGGCAACGCGTGCTGGGGGAAAACCACCTCAGAACGCTGTAGTCGGGGCATATCCGGCTCTCCGCACTGAGCTGGAATGTGTGATCAGTCGATCACGCGGCCGTTGCATAGGTGGTGACGGGTTGTAGCCAGACGGGGCGGGTGGAACGGGACGCGACGTAACGGGCGCGGCGTTGCTGGTTGGCGACGTTGGTCAGGCCGAAGGCGGTCCGGTAGACAAGTTTGATCAGCCGGTTGACTCCCTCGGCCGCGGCGTTGGACAGGCCGTGCAGGACGGCGCCTGTGATCTCGACGCGCCAGTCCGAGACCGTTTCGGCGAGGGTGACGATCTCGGGGACGGTCGCGCCGGTCGTGGCGCAGTAGTCGAAGAACCTGGTGAGGGCCCTGTCGACGTCGGTGCGGGTGGTGGCCCGGCCGGTGCGGGTCGGGGAGAGCGCGAGCAGGCCGAGTAGGTGGTTCTTCGCGCGCCAGGCGGCGCCGATCGCGAAGCCCTCCTCGCCGCCGAGGTCGGCCAGGGTCGTGAGGATCTTCGCGCGGCCGTTGTCGGAGAGTGTGCCGGGGCCGCGCACCAGCAGGTTGCGGATCGTGTATTCGGGGTCGGTGGCCCGGCCGCGGCGGTCGCGTAGCTGGTGGGTGACCCGGCGGCGGACATCCCCGACCGCCTTGTTCGCGAGCTGGGCGACGTGGAACGGGTCGACCGCGATCATCGCGTGCGGGAGCGCGGCGCGGGCGGCAGCCTTGTAGATGGTGGACATGTCGATCGTGACGGCCCGGATGCCCGCGCGCCAGGCGGCGGGCCGGGCCTCGATCCAGCCGGCCGTGGCCGCCGCCGTCCTGCCCTCGACGGCCCCGAGCAGGCCGTGGCCGCCGGCGGAGTCGAACAGCCCGGTCTGCCAGCGGTCTGCGTCGGCGACCCAGCCGCCGGAGATCGGGTCCCGGTGGTAGCGGGGACGGCCCCGGCGGTGGTCGTCGATCCCGAGTACCTCGACGCCCGGCAACGGCCCGGACACCGACCGCGCCGGCCGGCCTGCGCCGGGCCCGCGGCCCGCCTCGCCGTCGACGCCCGTCTCCTCGTCTCCGACCGGCTCGTCGGCCCCGGTCCGCCCGGCCGGGGCGGTGACCACGATCCCCGCCTCCTCGGCCACCGCGACGAAGCCACGGTGCGCGGTGTGCCAGCTGACCCCGGCCGCCCGCGCGACCAGGTCCACCGCGACGACCCAGTCCCCGACCAGGTGGCCCATCGTCTCCTTCGCCGCAGCCGACACCGTCCCGCCACGGGCGGCCAGCGGTCCGCCCTCGGTGAAAACAACCTGGTCACAGCGCTCGTTGTCGCACCAGAACCGGTGCTTGTGCCAGGTCACCGCCATCGGGACCACCGCCAGATGCGCCACCGTCTGCCCGGCTGCCTCCCTGACCCGCCCCGCCGG
>NZ_VATX01000069.1:0-1848 GCF_005774635.1 Glutamicibacter sp. V16R2B1 | reverse complement strand
TGGCGGATGGGCCGGTCACCGTGGCCGAGCGCGGCGGGGAGGTGTCGCTGGATCATCTTGCGTACATCATCTTCACGTCGGGCTCGACGGGCCGTCCGAAGGGTGTCGTGGTGCGGTTACCGGGGCCTGACGAACATGTATGCCAACCATGTGGAGAAGATCTTCGACCGTGTGGTGGCGCATCAGGGCGGGCGGCGGATGCGGATCGCGCATACGACGTCGTTCTCGTTCGATGCGTCGTGGGAGCAGCTGTTCTGGCTGCTCAACGGCCACTCGGTGTATGTGATCAACGAGGAGATGCGCCGGGATCCGCAGCAGCTGCTCGCGTACTACGACGATCAGCGCATCGATGGCTTCGACGTGACTCCCTCGTACGGGCAGGTGCTTGTTGACGAGGGTTTGCTGGAGCGTGACCGGCCGGCGGGTCGATCGGTGTCGGCAGACGCGACGGGCGTGGTGTTCGTGTCGCTCGGCGGTGAGGCGGTGCCCGAGCGGCTGTGGCAGCAGCTGCGAGATGCCCCGGGCGTGGAGTCGTACAACCTGTACGGGCCGACCGAGTACACGATCAATGCGCTCGGCGCGGATCTCGCCGACAGCCCGAACCCGAGCGTGGGCACGCCGATCTTCAACACCCGGGCGTACATCCTGGATCAGAACCTGCAGTTTGCCCTGCCCGGTGTTCCAGGTGAGCTGTATCTCGCGGGCGTGGGCAATGCGCGCGGCTACTGGGAGCAGTCCGCCCTCGCCGCCGAGCGGTTCGTGGCGTGCCCGTGGGAGCCGGGGGTGCGGATGTATCGCACGGGCGACCTGGCCCGGTGGAACGACGAGGGGCGCATCGATTACCTCGGTCGTGCCGACGAGCAGACCAAGATCCGCGGGTACCGGATCGAGCCCGGGGAGATTCGTGACGTGCTGGAGGCGCACCCGCAGGTCGTGCGTGCCGAGGTCATCGCGGCCGACCATCCCTCCGGCGGGAAGTTCCTCGCTGCCTACGTCACCACCGCCCGCATCGATACCAGCGACGACGCACTCCGCCGGTCACTCCGCGACCACGCCGCACAGCACCTCCCCGACTACATGATCCCCACGACGATCACCCGAATTGACTCCTTCGCAACGACGGTCAACGGAAAGCTCGACCGGAAGGCATTGCCCGTCCCCGATCTCAGTGAGATCACCGGCACCGACGGGCGTGCACCTGCGACTGCCGACGGAGCGGGATATCCTGGCCGCCGTCCGCGATCTTCTGGGTTTGAGTGACGGAGCGGGTTTGTCGGTTGAGGACGACTTCTTCCAGCTGGGCGGGGACAGCATTCTGTCGATCCAGTTGGTATCCCGAATGCGGCGTATGGGTGTCGTCATCTCGGCCGCGGACGTGTTCTCGACGCGGACGGTGGCCGGGCTGGCTCGTCTTTCTGATGCACGCCAGGCGGAGTTGGCAACGGAGCACACCGCCCCCCTGGAGGATCTGCGATCCTCCAGGTTGTGGCCGATCGCCAACAAGGAAGTGGATTTGCCCGGATTTTCGACGTTGGTGCAGGCGGCTACTTTCGTGGTGCCAGTCGGAATGACGCGCGACACATTGTTGCGCGTGCTGAACCGGGTCGCCGCGCATCATGCGGCTCTGGGCGGTCGCCTCGTGGCAGATGCCGACGGATCCTTCCGGTTCGAGGTTCCTGCCCGCTCTCCTGAAGTCGCGAAAGATCGGATGGTGATCGAAGCGCTGGGGCCCGCGTGGCCGGATCCGACGTGGCGCAGCGGCAATCGTGCACGTGTGGAGGAACTGGCGCGTTCTCTGCACCTCGATACCGGCGTCTTGTGGCGGGCAGTCTGGTACACGGGTTCTGC
>NZ_VATX01000068.1:0-1381 GCF_005774635.1 Glutamicibacter sp. V16R2B1 | reverse complement strand
GGTGCGGCGGCGGTGCTGTCGCCCGCGGTCAGGGCCCGCGGGGGTGCTGATCCGGCCTGCAGGGGTGCCGTCGCGGCGGTGCGCCGGTCGCGCAGGGCGCCGAGCTGAGCGGTCACCTGGTCATGCAGCGCGCCGAGCTGGGCGGTGACCTGGTCGCGCTGGTTCTCGAGGTCGGCGAGGCGCAGGGCGGACTCGCCCTCGGTCGCGGCTGCGGTGGCCCGTGCCGTTTCGACGACCCGCTGCGCCTCGGCGCGGGCCGAGGCCACGATGTTCTGCGCCTGCTCCTCGGCGTCCAGCACGGTGCGCTCGCGGGTGTACTCGGCTTCGGCGACGATCCGGCGGGCCTCTTCCAGCTGGGCCTCGGCGTCACGGGTCCGCTCGGCGCGGCCCGTGGCCGCTTCCTCCTCGGCGAGCTGGAGGATCTGGGTGATGCGCCCGCCGAACTCCTCCCCCGCCGGCCGGTTCGCCGCCAGATCATCGCGCACCCGGGCCGCCTCGGTGGCCGCCTCGGAGGCGGCGGCCTCGGCGGCGGCCCCGTGCGACTCGGCCTCGCGGAGCTGCTCGACAAGCCAGTTGACGTGCGCGTTCACCTGCTGCGGGTCGTAGCCGCGGCGGACCAGATCGAAGCCGGGGGCGCCTTCACCCTCGCCGGCCATCGGGATGAGATCGCTGTGCTCTGTCATAGGCACCCAGCATCCCAGACCGGCAATCGTTGGGTGACAGGAGCTGGGGCGTCGGCCGGTTCGGGTTGCGTGATCTATACGCCGCGGAAGCGGTTGATGGCGGTGAGGTGACGAGCCCGGGTCTGCTCGTCCCGCACCCCCAACCCCTCCTCCGGCGCCAGACACAGCACACCGACCTTCCCCTGGTGAGCGTTGCGGTGCACATCGAACGCCGCCTGCCCCGTCTCCTCCAACGGATACACCCGCGACAACGTCGGATGGATCAACCCCCGCGCCACCAACCGGTTCGCCTCCCACGCCTCCCGATAGTTCGCAAAATGCGTCCCGATAATCCTCTTCAGATTCATCCACAGATACCGATTGTCGTACTCATGCAGAAACCCACTCGTCGACGCACACGTCACCACCGTCCCCCCACGCCGCGCCACGAACACCGACGCCCCGAACGTCTCCCGCCCCGGATGCTCGAACACGATGTCCGGATCCTCACCCCCGGTCAGCTCCCGGATCCGCCGCCCGAGGCGCTTCCACTCCCGCGGGTCCTGCGTCCGCTCGTCCGACCAGAACCGGTACCCCTCCGCCGCCCGGTCGATCACCAGCTCCGCGCCCATCGCCCGGCAGATCGCCGCCTTCTCCGCCGAGGACACCACACACACCGGAATCCCCCCACCCCGCAGCACCATCTGCGTGGCGTACGA
>NZ_VATX01000067.1:0-1228 GCF_005774635.1 Glutamicibacter sp. V16R2B1 | reverse complement strand
TCCGGGCGGAAATACCGCGCCGCTCATGTCGCGCCGGCTGTGTTCCGTGCTGTGTCAGGTCGTGTTCCGCGGCAGAAGCACGGCCGGGTCCGCGCGGTCGGTGGCATCGGCGCGTGCGCCCGGAGAGTGACCCTGCACGGTCGGCCCGGCCAACACCGTGGCCCGGCTGCGCCTGTGCCGCATGTGGTTAACGGCTGTTCATAGTCCGGTTAGTGGCTGGCTATCGCCTGGCTGGCCGGCGGCAATCACGCGCTCTGGTTCGCCTCGTACCGAGGCCGGCGCCGTGACCGTCGGGACCGCGTCGTGCGGGACAGGGCAGCCAGCTGCCCTGTCCCTGCGCCTGCCCCACCCCGGACTCAGCCGCCGGCGAGAAACTCGGCGATCTGCAGGGTGTTGAGGGCCGCGCCCTTGCGCAGGTTGTCCCCGCAGACGAACAGAGCGACCTCGTACGGATCGTCCGGCGACTGCCGGATACGCCCGACCCAGGTCGGGTCCGTGCCCACCACATCCGCCGGGGTCGGGAACTCGCCCGCGGACGGATCATCCAGCACCGCCACGCCCGGCGCCGACGCCAGCACGTCCCGCGCCTGCCCGGCGGTGACCGGCTGGCTGAACCGCGCGTGCACCGCCACCGCGTGTGTGGTGACCACCGGAACCCGCACGCAGGTCGCGGAGACCCGCAGCCCGGGCAGCCCGAGGATCTTCCGGGACTCGTTGCGGATCTTGAGCTCCTCGGAGGACCAGCCGCCGTCCTTCAGCGAGCCGGCCCACGGCACCACGTTCAGCGCCAACGGGGCCGGGAACGGCCCGAGGCCTTCCTCCCCGCCGGCCTTGCGCACGTCGCCGGCGGTCTGCCCCAGCTCCCGGGTGCCGCCGACCAGCTCCAGCTGGGCGTAGAGAGTGTCGATGCCGGACTGCCCGGCGCCGCTCGCCGCCTGGTAGGACGTGGCGACGAGCGACTCCAGGCCGAAGGCCCGGTGCAGCGCGCCGACCGCGACGATCATCGACAGCGTCGTGCAGTTCGGGTTCGCGATGATGCCACGCGGCCGGTCCGCGACCGCGTCGGCGTTCACTTCCGGGACGACGAGGGGCACGTCCGGGTCCATGCGGAAGGCGCCGGAGTTGTCCACCGCGACCGCGCCCCGCGCGGCGGCGACCGGAGCCCACTGCGCGGACACCTCGTCCGGGACGTCGAAGACGGCGATGTCGACACCGTCGAACACCTCCG
>NZ_VATX01000066.1:0-1960 GCF_005774635.1 Glutamicibacter sp. V16R2B1 | reverse complement strand
CGCCAAGCCGGACATCTTCTCCCCGCCCGGCCCCACCCGCCACGCCACCGCCACAGAGCGGGCGCGGCTTCTCACCGACGGGCGGGAAGCCGCCGAGGTGTGCGCCGTCTGCCCGGTCACCCGCCGCTGCGTCATGTACGCGGTCGTCGCCGGAGAGGACCACGGTGTGTGGGGTGGGACGACCGCCCGGCAGATCCGCTCTGCCCGTAAGCGTCTCGTGGCCCGGCTGGAGCACCTGACCAGCGTTTCCCGTCAGGCGGTGGCGGCGTGAGGAAGAAGAAGGATCTCTGCTGCGACCACTGCGGGTCCATCGGACATGAGAGCAGCAGCTGCCAGCTTCCGCGTGGGCTGGAGGACCGGCGATGACCAGCAGCACCCATGAGAAGGCTCTTGCTGCGAACGGCGCCCTGTGGGCCGCCGGCTACCACCTGCTGGAACTGATCAGCCAGGAGCAGGAAGCGCACACCGTCTACCTGCAGGCCGCCCAGTCCGGCGGCCCTGAGGTCGACCCGGCGTGGGACGCCTACACGGATGCCTACACCGCCCGCGTCGGGCAGCTCGCCACCGTCGAACTCCTCGCCCGCCATCTCGATGGCGCCGAAACCGTGGCGATCAGCGCCCTGCCCGTCCACAACCCCGGGCAGGTAGCCGCGTGAACACCCCTACGCCTGCCACCGGGGCAGACATGGAGGCCCTCGCCGCCGCCGGATGGGACTTTCGGGCTCTGGTCGGCCTCGTCACCGAGGTGGACAAAGACCGGAACCGGGTGCAGATGGCGCTGAACGAAATGACCTCCATCGGCCTGACGGACCCTGAGGCACGGGTCCGCCTCTACCTGGCAGCCCGCATCGAACTGGCCCGGACCACCGGCACCTACCTGGGAGTAGCTATCTCACCTGGCCCTTGGCGGGATCAGGTGTACGAGGTCAGCTTCGACCCGGCGTCCGGCCAGGAGCCGACGGTCACCGTCACAGCCTGCTGAACTCCGCCACACCCGCACCCTCCTGGCACCTGCCGGGCTGGCTTCTGCGCCCATCTTCGCCGCGGACCCAGCCCGGCATCAGCCATCCCCGAAACGCTTCGAGGAGATCCCCATGTCTGCGACCACCACGACCACCAAGCCAAACGTCCCCACCCAGCGCATGGGAGGCGGGAACCCGGTCCTCCACGAGGAGAGGCCGCTACACCCGGCCGTGCAGACCATCTACGACAAGGCCACGCTCAACGCCCTGCCCCCACAGTTCCCGCTGATCGTCGCCAAGCCGGAGTGGTCCGGCGACATCCCCGCGTTCCTGACCAACGGCGTGTTCTTCATCGCCGCCGGGGTCGCCTCGTCCATCTACTGGACGCTCACCCTCGGTATCTGGCTGCTCCTCCACGGCTTGATGTGGGTCAACGCCCACTGGGTGCGGGTCGCCGTCGCCGTCATCACCGTCGCCGTCGCCCTCCACCTGGCCGGCTGACATGCAGCCGCTTCGACATGCCGTCCTCATCGCCACTGTCTTCGTCGCCCTTGCCGTGTTCAACGTCGGCCCGGTCGGCGACTACTGGCAGTCATGGAAGCAGCAGTTCGGCGACAAGTGGCACGAACTGCACCACCAGCCCACCCAGCCCACCACCCCAACCCCCTCAGGGAGCACCCCGTGATCGCCGAGATTCTGATCCGCTTCGCCATCCTCGGCCTCGGCACCCTCGCCGCGGTCGTCGTGGGCGGCATGCTTCTCGACCTCCTCGGCCGGCGGCGATGAACCAGTTCGCCGCTTTCGCGGTCACGGTCCTCCTCGAAGCGGTCGTGATCGCAGCCGTTCTCCTGCCCCCACCGCGCGGAAAGAGAACCCGCCGATGACCGCCAACGCGGCTGCCCCCCGCAGCACCAAAGATCCGGCCGAACGCCTGACGTTCATCGTCGTCATCGGCGTCCTCGTCCTCGTGCCCGCACTCACCTTCACCTTCTCCTTCG
>NZ_VATX01000065.1:0-1289 GCF_005774635.1 Glutamicibacter sp. V16R2B1 | reverse complement strand
GGGACCGGAGGGTCTGAACTCCGGACCCGGTTCACACTCCGTCCGCCGGGGACCCGGCGATCGCCGGCGTCCCCTCCGCCGCGGGCGGCGCGACCAGCGACCGGGCGAGCAGCTGCGAGACGTCGAGCACCTCGACGCTCTCCTTGGCCTCGCCCGCGAGCTTCTTCTCGGTGACGGCGTCGGAGAGCATCACGATGCAGAACGGGCAGGCCGTCGAGACCACATCGGGGTCGAGGCCGAGGGCCTCCTCCATGCGGTCGACGTTGACCCGCTTGCCGATCTTCTCCTCCATCCACATCCGCGCGCCGCCGGCGCCGCAGCAGAAGCCGCGGTCCTTGCAGCGGTGCATCTCCTGGGCGCGGATGCCCGGGATGGCCTCGAGGATCTCCCGCGGCGGGGTGTAGACCTTGTTGTGCCGACCGAGGAAGCACGGGTCGTGGTAGGTCACCGAGGAGTCGATCGGGGTGATCGGGACGAGCTTGCGCTCCTCCACCAGCTTGCCGAGCAGCTGCGTGTGGTGGACGACCTCATAGGTGCCGCCGAGTGCCGAGTACTCCCGCGCGAGGCTGTTGAAGCAGTGCGGGCAGGTCGCGACGATCTTCTTGACGCCGGTCTCGTTCAGCAGCTCGATGTTGGCCTTGGCCATCTCCTGGTAGAGGTACTCGTTACCGAGGCGGCGGGCCGGGTCGCCGGTGCAGGACTCCTGGCTGCCGAGAACGGCGAACTCGACGCCGGCGGTGTGCAGCAGCTCGGCGAACGAGCGGGCGACCTTCTTGGCCCGGTCCTCGATGGCGCCGGCGCAGCCGACCCAGTAGAGGTACTCGACCTCGTCCGGGATCTGCTCGCCCTCGTCGAGGATGCGGACCTCGAACGGCAGGCCCTCGGTCCACTCGGTACGCGACCGCGGCGAGACACCCCACGGGTTGCCGTTGTTCTCCAGGTTGCGCAGCATGACGCCGGCCTCGGACGGGAACGCCGACTCGATCATCACCTGGTAGCGGCGCATGTCGACGATGTTGTCGACATGCTCGATGTCCACCGGGCACTGCTCCACGCAGGCCCCGCAGTTGGTGCACGACCACAGGACGTCGGGGTCGATGACCCCGCCCTCCTCCTCCGTCCCGACGAGCGGCCGGTCGGCCTGGGGCTGACCGGGCTCGGGCACCCGGCCGAAGCCGGACTCGGGCACGTGGTGCACCGCGTGCTTGGAGGACGCGTCCTCGGAGACGCCGGTGACCGCCTTCGACGCCTCCTCACCCTCCTCGGCGCCCTTGGCTCCGAGGAGGTAG
>NZ_VATX01000006.1:0-60454 GCF_005774635.1 Glutamicibacter sp. V16R2B1 | reverse complement strand
GAAGTCAGGGGCAGGTTACTCACGTGTTACTCACCCGTTCGCCACTAATCCACCAGTGCAAGCACCAGCATCATCGTTCGACTTGCATGTGTTAAGCACGCCGCCAGCGTTCATCCTGAGCCAGGATCAAACTCTCCATAAAAAACAAGAAAAGCACACCACCAACCACCACACGGCAGTCAATGATGCAATCCCGGCGAATAAAAAACACTCAACCACCACACACGGGGGTGCGGGCGATCAAGCAAATAAATGTTTCGTATTCACCAAACAAAAATAATTTGGTATCAACAAACTTGGCACACTATTGAGTTCTCAAACAACAAGCGCTTCCGACACCACGAACCACCATCATCTGGCTGGCCGCTTCGCTCCGGAGCAACTTTCCAACCTTACCACATCCCCGGCCCGAGTCAAAATGACCCGAACATCCGGTGACCTGCAAAGGAAGGGATTCTCGCTGCCAGGTAAACATCCCGTTTCCGGTGTGTGTTTCCCGCTGGCAACAGATAAAAACTATACGCAGGTTCCACCACCCACGCAAATCGAGGGCTTGTACAACAAAAACCCCGGAATACCGGGGAAAATCAGGCGCTCTGGGGGCGTAGACGCAGAAAACCGCCGAAAAAGTGCTGTGCTTCACAGACTTTCTCGACGGTTTCCCTGAAATGCTCCTGCGGGGCGGGTGGTTAGCCCTCCAGCTCCAGGACTGCCATGTTCTTCTTGCCTCGGCGGATGATCGCGTAGCGCTGGTGCAGGAAGTCATCAACGCTAAGTTCCGAGTCGATCCCCTGGACCTTGTGGTTGTTCACGTAGGCGCCGCCTTCCCCAACGGTGCGGCGGGCCTCGGACTGGCTCTTGCTCAGCCCGCTGGTCTGCAGCACGTTGAGGATGCCCAGCTCATCGGCCTTGATCTTGGCCGAGGGCAGCTCGGCGATGACCGCCTGCAGCGTCGGCAGATCGATCTCGCCCAATTCGCCGTTGCCGAAGACCGCGGCCGAGGCGTCGATGACCTTCTCGGTCGCGTCCTCCCCGTGGACCAGGCTGGTGACCAGCCAGGCCAGGGTGCGCTGTGCCTTGCGCTGGTGCGGGCGCTCGGCCACCTCGGTCGCCATTTCCTCAATCTCGGCACGCGTGAGGAAGGTGAAGACCTTCAGCCGGTCGATCACATCGGCGTCCGCGGTGTTCAGCCAGAACTGGTAGAAGGTGTACGGGCTGCACATTTCCGGATCCAACCAGATGGCATTGCCCTCGGACTTGCCGAACTTCGTGCCGTCGGAGTTGGTGATCAGCGGGGTGCCGAAGGCGTGGACGTGCTTGCCCTCGACCTTGCGGATCAGCTCGGTGCCACTGGTCAGGTTGCCCCACTGGTCCGAGCCGCCGGTCTGCAGGGTGCAGCCGTACTGGCGGTGCAGCTCCAGGAAGTCGAAGCCCTGCAGGACCTGGTAGCTGAACTCGGTGTAGCTGATGCCCTCATCGGAGTTCAGGCGGGCGGCGACGATTTCCTTCTTGATCATGGTGCCCACCCGGAAGTACTTGCCGATGTCGCGCAGGAAGTCCAGGGCGCTGACGTTCTGCGTCCAGTCCAGGTTGTTGACCAGTCGCACCGCGTTCTCCCCCTCGAAGGAGAGGTAGCGCGAGACCTGGGACTGCAGGCTGGCAACCCATTCGGCCACGGTCTCCCGGGTGTTCAGTACGCGTTCGGCGCTCTGGCGGGGATCGCCGATCAACCCGGTTGAACCGCCCACCAGCGCCAGCGGCTTGTGGCCGGCCAGCTGCAGGCGGCGCATGTTCAGCAGCTGCACCAGGTGGCCCAGGTGCAGGGACGCCGCGGTCGGGTCGAAGCCGCAATAGTATGTGACCGTCTCGTTGGCAAGCGCTTCTTCCAGCGCGGCGTCATCGGTGGAGACGTGGACCAGCCCGCGCCACTTCAGTTCCTGCCAGATGTTATCGAACGACGGATCAATACGTTGTCCCGCGAGGGCGGGATTCTGCTTCATTTCAGACACAACCCCAACGTTAGCAAAATCCGGGCGTGGTGCTCAGTTGATCCGCCCAGATTGCGCCGGAACCCGGACGTGGGATGCGCAACGTGCTCCCGCTGCGCATCCCCATGCCGAAGCGCGGGTCAGTTCACGGCCGCGGCGGCGGCGGTGTCCAGCCCGGCGGGCAACTCCTGGCTGTAGAGCACGTGCAGGCGCTGGGTGGTGCGGGTCATGGCCACATACAGGTCCCCCACCCCGCCGTCGACCTCGCTGATCAGCGCGGCCGGTTCCACGATCAGCACCCCGTCGAACTCCAGGCCCTTGGATTCACGGGCGGAAATCACCACGATGTTCTGCACCATGCCCCCGGAACCGGAGCCGACCCGCTGGCCGTACACCTCGGCCAGCGCCGCACGGTACTGGGCGACCTTCTCCTGCGGGACGATGACCGCCTGCAGCCCGCCCTGGGAGTACTCCAGCTCCCCTGGCAGGATGCGCAGCAGCTGCGGCAGCAGGTTTTCGGCATTGGTGTGGGTGAACAGCGGTGGCCAGTCCCCCTCGCGCACCGCCTGCGGGGTGGTGATGCGCAGCCCGGCAGCCTGGGCGACGGCGGTGGCCGCGTCCGCGATCTGCGCCGGGGTGCGGTAGTTCACCGTCAGCTCCTCCAGCCGGAAGCGCTGCCCCAAGAACGGCTCCAGCGCCTCCCCCCAGCTCAGCGCGCCGGAGGCCGCCGAGGTCTGGGCGATGTCCCCCACGATCGTGAAGGACTTCATCGGGCAGCGGCGCATCAGCAGGCGCCACTGCATCGGGGAGAGCTCCTGGGCCTCGTCGACCACGATGTGCCCGTACGCCCAGGTGCGGTCCGCGACCGCGCGTTCGGCGGCGGTCATCCGCGCCCCGGTCTCCTGGTTCAGCCCGGCAACCTGTTCGGCGGTGACAATCCCGTCGATCCCCGCGTTCTTGAGCATCACGTCCATGTTCGCCAAGGCGGCCTTCGCGTTCTCCACGTCCCGGTCGAACTGGGCGGCGTCGGGGGTGTCGCGCGGGTCGGTGAACTCCCCGAGCAGTTCCGCGGCCTCATCCAGCAGCGGCACGTCGGCCTCGGTGAACGGCGAACCGGCCGGACGGTAGAGCGCGGCGCGCTCGGCGGCATCCAGGTGCGGGGCGGCGGCCTCCAACAGGTAGGGCTTGGCGAACAGCTCGGAGAGCAGGCGCTGCGGGGTCATCGGCATCCAGCACAGGTTCAGCGCCACGCGCACGTCGTGCGAGTCGCGCACCTCCTGCGGCAGGTAGCTGCGGTCCGCCGCGCTGATCTGCCCGGCCGACTCCTCCAGCACCCGCTTCATCTGTTCGGCCAGCTCCTCGACGAGGACCTTCACAAAGGTCTCGCGGGCCTGGTTGTGCGGCCGGCGCGAATGCCGGGCCCGGTCCCGGGCGTTGCGCACCATCTTGCGGGTCAGGGTCAGCCGGGTGCCCTCGACCACCACGGTGCGGTCCTCGGGCAGCAGCCGCTGGCGGTTGCGCACCGCCTGGGCGATCACCCTGGCCATCGACAGCTCGCCCTTGACCCGGGCGGTGGTGCGGTTCAGCTCCGGCACCGTGGGCACCCCGGCGTACAGTTCCCCGACGCTGGCCATCACCACGCCGGTCTCCCCCAGGGAGGGCAGCACGCGTTCGATGTAGCGCATGAAGGAGGTGGAGGGGCCCACGATCAGCACCCCGGCGTTCTTCAGCCGCTCCCGGTACTCGTAGAGCAGGTAGGCGGCGCGGTGCAGCGCCACAGCGGTCTTGCCGGTGCCCGGGCCCCCCTGCACCACGATCGCCCCGGCCAGCTCGGAGCGGATGATCGCATCCTGCTCGGCCTGGATGGTGCCCACGATGTCACCCATCCGCCCGGTGCGCTTCTCGCGCAGCGCCGCCATCAGCGCCCCCTCGCCGCGGTGCGAATGCCCCTCGTCCAGCCAGGACGGGTCCAGCACGTCATCCTCCACCCCGGCCACGGTGCGGCCCTTGAGGATCAGGTGGCGGCGGCGGCGCACCCCCAGCGGCTGCAGCGCGGTGGCCTGGTAGAACGGGGCGGCCTCCGCGGCCCGCCAGTCCACCATCAGCCGGTTCAGGTCCTCGTCGGTGATGCCGATGCGTCCGATGTAGCGCGGGCTGCCGGCCGATTCGGGGTCCGCGGCGATCCGCCCGTCCATGTCCAGCCGGCCAAAGACCAGCCGGTCCTCCACGGCCTCCAGCTGGGCGATCCGGTCCTCGTAGAGGGTGGCGAAGGAGTCGCGTTCGGACTGGTTCTGGAAGCTGCCCACCGCCCCGGTGGCCCGGGTGCGCTCCAGCTGTTCGATCTTCTCCGCCCGCAGCTCATCGAGCCGCGCATACAGCCGTGCCACGTACTGCGATTCGTCGATCAGATCCTTATCGATCGTCCCGGCCACTGGTGCTCCCCTCACACTGCAAAATCAAGACAGACCATTCTACGCCGCCGCACCCCGGCAACGGGCAATGATGTGACGCAACCGGCGACACGTTCACCGGCGGCGGATTCGGGCGCGCGGATCAGACCAGCTGCAGGCTGTGCACGTTGTATCCGGTCAGCTGCTGGCGGCCCTTCAGCTCGTCCAGTTCCAGCACCACGCCGATCCCGGCCACCGTCGCACCGGTGCGTTCGATCAGCCGGGCCGCGGAACCCACGGTGCCGCCGGTGGCCAGCACGTCGTCCAGGATCAGCACGCGGGTGCCGGGGCGGACTTCGTCGCGGTGGATCTCCAGGGACCCCGACCCGTACTCCAGGGTGTAGTCGTCGCGGTAGGTGGGCCGGGGCAGCTTGCCGGCCTTGCGGATGGTGAGCATGCCGGTGCCGGTGGCGTAGGCGGCGGCCGCGGCCAGCACGAACCCGCGGGCCTCCAGCCCAGCGACGATGTCGAACTGCCCGGCGAAGCGGGAGGTCAACTCGTCGACGATCCGGCGCAGCCCATGCGGGTCAGCGAACACCGGGGTCAGGTCCTTGAAGGACACCCCCGGTTGCGGGTAATCGGGCACGATCGCGCAGAGGCGGTCCAACAGGTCACTGATGCTTTCGTTATTCGTCACCCGTCAATTTTAGGCCGTCCCGGCAGTTCCCGCGGCACCCCGCCCGCCCGGGGCGGGTACCGGTGCAGCACAACGCCCGCGTTTCCGGCCCCTGCAGGGGCGGAAAACACGGGGCGGGAGGTGGTTCGGTGAGGCCGTGAATCAGCGCCGATCAACGTGAATCAGCCGGTCTCAGCGTGGCAGCAGCTGTCCCGAGGGCCAGGGCAGCAGCGTCGGGAAGTCGGAGAGCTCGGCGTCGGAGGAGGCCTGCACCACGCCCTGCGGCGGTCGTCCGGCCAGCCAGGCGGCCAGGTCGAAGTCGGTTCCGGTCAGCACGTAGGAGTGCGCCCCCTCCCCCAGCACGATCGGCTCCTTGCCGTGGGGCTGCAGCACGATCCGGTCGGTCTCGGCCACGCGCGGCTGCAGCGCACGGATCAGGTGCTCACTAAAGCTGCGCGGCCAACTGGCGGCCGGACGCTTGAACTCGTTCAGGTCGGTTGCGTGGATCAGCATTTCCCGCCAGGTGGCGTGCATCATGTCGGCCACCGTCGCCCCGGGGCGGTACCCGACGTTTTCCTCCCACTTCTGCACGGTGCCGGGCAGCACGGCGCGCAGCTCGTCGAGCGAATCCAGGGCCAGCGGGCGCAGCGAGTCCGGGCGCATCAGCGCGGCCATGTTGATCGCCTCCACGCGCCCGGCCATGCCCCCGTCGTACATCTCCGGCGGGTTGGCACTGCCGGCGTTCGCGAACTGGCGGATCGCGGCGCGGGCGAAGGAATGCAAGTGCGCGACCAGCTGGGACACCGTCCAGTCCGGCAGCGAACTGGGCTTGGCGAAATCCTCATCGGGAAGTGCGCGCAACTGGGCTTGGAGCTCATCCAATGCCCGGGTGACCTCAGTGATCAGTTCCTCGGGCGACAAATGCTGTGTCATGCTCCACACTGTATCGGCTGCACCGGGAAAACCACCAGCACCACCTGCGAGGCCACAAGGACCACAGCCCGCCGGCACCCGTGGAGGGGCGCGGCGGGCTGTGCTCAAAGCACTGCGGGATGCGGCAGGTGCGCGATCAGCTCCCGGCCCAGGTGCGCACGTCCTGCAACTGGCGTTCGAACTCCTCCAGTTGGGCCTGCACGGCGCTCGGAGCGGTCCCGCCCTGTCCGTTGCGCGCGTTCAGCGAACCCGCGGTGGAGAGCACCTCACGCACCGCCGGAGTCAGGTGCTCGGAGATCGAGGCATAGTCCTCATCGCTCAGATCCCACAGCTCCACGCCGCGCGACTCGGCCAGCTTCACTGCCGCCCCGGATAGCTCATGGGCGTCGCGGAACGGCACGCCCTGGCGCACCAACCATTCGGCGATGTCGGTGGCCAGCGCGAACCCCTGCGGGGCCAGTTCGGCCATCCGCTCGGTGTTGAAGCTCAAGGTGGCGATCATCCCGGCCACCGCGGGCAGCAGCAGCTCCAGGGTGTCGGCGGCATCGAACACCGGCTCCTTGTCCTCCTGCAGGTCACGGTTGTACGCCAATGGCAGGGCCTTCAGGGTGGCCAGCAGCCCGGTCAGGTCCCCGATCAGGCGCCCGGCCTTGCCGCGGGCCAGCTCGGCGATGTCCGGGTTCTTCTTCTGCGGCATGATCGAGGAGCCGGTGGAGAACGCATCGTGCAGGGTCACGAACGAGAACTCCTTGGTGGCCCACAAGATCACTTCCTCGCTGATGCGCGAAAGATCCACGCCGATCATGGCCGTAATCCAGGCGAACTCGGCGAAGACGTCACGTGCCGCGGTTCCGTCGATCGAGTTGTGCACGGCCGAATCAAAGCCGAGTTCGGCGGCGACGAAGTTCGGATCCAGCCCCAGGGTCTGGCCGGCCAGGGCACCGGAGCCATACGGTGAAACCGCGGCGCGCTTGTCCCAGTCCACAAACCGCTGCACGTCGCGCAGCATCGGCCAGGCGTAGGCCAGCAGCAGATGCGAGAGCAGGATCGGCTGGGCGTGCTGCAGGTGGGTGCGCCCCGGCATGGGCGCGTAGGGGTGGGCCTTGGCTTGGGCGACGAGCGCGTCCATCGTCTCGATCAGGCCCTTGGCGATGATGCGCGCATGATCGCGCAGGAACATCCGACCCAGGGTGGCGATCTGGTCGTTGCGGGAACGGCCGGCGCGCAGCTTCCCGCCCAGTCCGGCGCCCGCCCGCTCGAGCAGGCCGCGCTCCAGCGAACCGTGGACGTCTTCATCGGACTCGGCGGCCACGTAGCGCTCGGTCTTGACGTCCTCCTCCAGCTGGTCCAGTGCAGCCAGCATCCCGGAAAGTTCGTCGTCGGTGAGCAGGTTTGAACGATGCAGGACCTTGGCGTGGGCGCGTGAACCGGCGATATCGTAGCTGGCCAGTCGCCAGTCGAAGTGCGTGGACTTGCTCAGTGCCGCCATGGCTTGTGCTGGGCCACCGGAGAAGCGGCCGCCCCATAGCGAACCTTCGTTGGTTGAAGAGCTCATGCCTAGTTCCTTTCAGCAGACACCACGTGGTGGACCGCAAGCTTTATATTCATTGGTAAACACTCTAACAAAGTTTATGCATCGAGGCTCATAAATATTCAACACAGCCCGTCCCAGGCTATTGGGATCCAGTGTCAAAGGCCCTCCGACACATCCTCGTCGCGTGTGCCGTGGCTCGTTAGACTAAAACCATGACTGATACCCCACGACAGCCGGAACTCTCCGACGAGCAAATAGAATTCCTGAACAAGGTTCTGGACATGGCCCGCCAGGGCAAGGTTCAGATGCTCAGCTCAGTAATTGACCAGGGGATTCCGGCAAATCTGACCGACGGCAAGGGCGACTCTCTGCTGATCTTGGCCGCCTACAATTCGCAGCCCGAAGTCGTGAAGGCACTGATTGAGCGCGGTGCGGAGCTGGACCAGCTCAACGCACGCGGGCAAAGTGCGCTTACCTGCGCGGTCTTCAAGCAGGACGAGGAGTCCACCCGGATGCTGTTGGAGGCCGGTGCTGACCCGAAGCTCGGGCCACAGAACGCCTTGGCGGTGACCGAGATGTTCGATCTTCCACGGTTCCGCGCCATCATCGAA
The DNA here is from genome assembly GCF_005774635.1 of Glutamicibacter sp. V16R2B1. NCBI lineage: Bacteria > Bacillati > Actinomycetota > Actinomycetes > Micrococcales > Micrococcaceae > Glutamicibacter > Glutamicibacter sp. V16R2B1. The sequence continues at coordinate 52,322 of NZ_VATX01000006.1, read as the reverse complement.
GAGTACCTATAGACCCTCCTGCGCCCTGCCAGGCTTCCCGAAAGCTCGCCCCCGACACAGATTTACTGTGGTGGGGGCATACTTTTGCCTGCAGTTACCTGCAAAACCCTTCCACTGCCCATGGCCGCCGCGTAAGGTGATCTTACACATAGAGGAATACGGAGATTCTTGGAGGTTCGACCCATGGAAATCCAACTCGTACGCGGGGATATCACGCGAGTCGGGGCTGAGGCAGTGGTGAACGCCGCCAACCCGTCACTGCTCGGCGGCGGCGGTGTTGATGGTGCCATCCACGAGGCCGCTGGCCCTGAACTCTTGGCCGCGTGCCGGGCAGTGCGCAAGAACCAGTACCCCGATGGCATCCCTTCAGGCATTGCTGTTGCGACCAAGGCAGGAAAGCTGGATGCGCGGTGGGTCATTCACACAGCAGCGCCCAACCTGAATCTAGGCAAGGCGAACCCGAAGATCCTCTCGGATTGCTTCACCAACTCGCTGTACGTGGCTACTCGGCATGATGCTCATTCCGTCGCATTTCCCGCCATCGGCGCGGGAGCCTTTGGCTGGCCAGCACAGCAGGTCGCCGAAATTGCTGCCAAGGCCATCGGCGACTGGGTTGAGACCAACAAGCACGTTACTTCCATTCACCGAATCATTCTGGTTTCCCACACGGATCAGGTGCAGAAGGCATTCGAGAATGCTTTTGGTATGGAGTCTGTCGAGGAGCTGGCTGCATAAAAACGTTTAACGTAGGCGTAGGTACCCCAAGACACGTAGAACAGCTCCCCTTGGGGTAACCCGCCGACCACGGGCGTCGCTGGCGCCCGTGGTGATGCAGTCACAACCATACCGGGAACTTTCTGTCTGGAAAGCGTCGTTGCTGTCGTCTTCGTGGCTGAAGCCAACTGCTTGAAACTCCTACTCTGCGCCTTGCTATCAGGCAGCGTCTGAGCACTGACCGTGGAATTTCCCTGTTTAGGAAAATGGCTGCAACCCAAACCGGCAAAACCGACCGGAAATTCTTCTGGTCCTGCAGTCTTCTGATCGGTTAGTACATGCATCGGCTGGAAGCGGCGCGGCCATACGAGAGGCCGGAATCACCACCCACGGATAAACCCGAGAGTACGCGTTTCAGCGCTCCTGACGGGTCGGGCTATAGAACACCTGTGCACATATTAACCCCGGCCCTGCTCGCGTGCGGGGCGCCGCAGATCGGTTCCCATAGCGGGTTCAAGGGGTACCAAGTGTTCCTGCCGCTGGCTGAAGACGCCAACTAATCTCAAGAGTGAATAGTTGTCAGGGAATCGGAAGTTCTCAGCCTCCTGGGCGGCCCGCCCAGACCTGGCCCAAATAATCGACGCGAGATGGCCACCTGTCGGCGACGCGCAACCTAACAGGTGATACGCCAACGCAGCCTATTCCAGAAGGAACCGCCCAAAGCTTCATGTGTCCTCCTGCCAGTCACGGGCAGCGCTGTCCGCAACAAAACATGAGCCAACCGTCGGTACTGGTCAACCACAGGCGTGTTCGAAAGCTTGAGTGCTTCCACCCTTAGATTCTTCTGTGAAACCTACAGGAATGAAAACTGGCTTCTTAAGATCGCTATATGAAGATCAGACCGTGCGGATAGGCCAGCAAGTCATCGGGTTGAGGACGACATGTCGGAGCACGGGCGAGGAGTGGGCATGAAGGCTGAACAATTTAATGAGGCCTACCGGGATTTGAGTGCGGCCGTACATGAAGCAGGGTTGGTGCGTCGCCGATACAGATTTTATTGGGCAATGCTCATAGGTTGGCTAACGACTCTGGTCCTGCTGCTCGCGGGCGTTTTCGTCCTCGGCGACTCATGGTTCCAGCTGATTATAGCGGCCCTCCTTGGAATCGCGGCTGTCCAATTCGGATTCTTGTCGCATGAAGCAGCCCATAGGGAAATATTCGCTTCACGCGCGTGGAACGAATGGGCTTCCCGCCTCATATCTGCGCTTCTTCTAGGTCTCAGCTACAGCTGGTGGATGGCCAAACATAATTCCCACCATGCTAATCCGAACAAAGAAGAAGCAGACCCCGATGTGAAGTCTAACGTGCTGGCCCTCACTCCGGATGCAATGGCCCAGCGGAATGGCCTTGCCGCAAAAACCTCCCGATACCAAGGATGGTTTTTTATCCCCTTGCTTTCACTGGAAGGACTAAATCTTCACGTATCGTCGGTGAGGATGCTTCTCAGCGTCCCAGGCGTGCGGCACCGCTTCACAGAACTGAGCATGATCACCATCCGCCATGTGGGGCTCCTCGTCCTCGTTTTCGCGGTTCTATCCCCTGGCAAAGCTGTGGCTTTTCTTGGCGTTCAAGTAGCTGTATTTGGGATCAATCTCGGCGGGGCGTTTGCCCTTAACCATATCGGAATGCCGATAGTGCCGGCGGACATAAACCTTGATTTTTTGCGACGTCAAGTCGCCATGTCTCGAAACATCACCGACGGCCCCTTAGTGAGATTCTTAATGGGCGGCCTGCAGTATCAAATCGAACATCACCTCTTTCCTATAGTTCCCCGGCCGAATCTCCCGCAGGTGCAAAAGATGGTCCGAGAATATTGTTCGCAATTAGATATCCCGTATACCGAGCGCACCCTGACCAATGCCGGCACAACCGTGGTGGCGTATCTCAACCAAGTCGGTTTGAAGAACCGCGATCCCTATGTCTGTCCACTGGTACAGCGGTTCCGTGGTTGACTTCTGCTTCTTCCGAAAGGACCCAATCAAATGAAAGTCAGAATTCATTCTGCTATGTGCGTCGCTTCAGGCAACTGTGGTCTTGTAGCACCTGGTGTCTTCCAAAACCCCACAGAAAACGGTGGATTTGTTGAGCTCCTCCAAGATCAGCCGCATGGTGCCGATGCCCTGGCCGCTCGTCGCGCAGAGTACCTTTGCCCTTCAGGGACGATTCAGATTGACGATCACTCCATACCGTCCCGGATGTCTGAAGGACAATAAGCGCCACGGTAGTTAGGTACTTCTTCGACGCCCAGGTCTGACGAAACGATAGTAGGCTCACGGCAAGACGGCATGTTCTTAATCAATCGGTAGCTCACGGGGCAGTCTCCTGCGGGTGAACGACCGATGATCAGAACCTATGGATGGTCTTCGGTGGGGCGATATGCAGGTGTCGTACCTTCCCAGGAACGATCTGAAGCACGAAGATAGCCTGGGCACAGGGCCGGCGTTGAAAGAGCGCTGGTTCGGGAAGGTAGACCCATGCTAAAGGTAGTTCACGATACCAAAATAGTAGACGAGAACACCGCCGGCGAGTCGTTGCTGGCCGTTGCCGTCCGCGTCGGCGCCCAGCAGATTCTGGGCGTCAGTTTGCAGCTGGAATGCTACGCCTACGGCGACGCCCATAGTGGCGAGGTAGGCCAGTACGGTCGCCAGTTCGTGGTCCGCATCCACCATCACGAACCGCTTCAAGTCACTACCGTCGCCGGCGCCGTCTCAGTGCACCAGCCACGGAGTGTCGACAAACGCACGGACGACACCACGGGAAAACCTCGCCGGTTCGTCTCAGCGATCCTGCCAGCGTGGGCCAGAAAGTCCCCGCAGGTGTCCGAAGAACTGCCGCTGCTTTACCTCCCCGGCCTGTCCTCGGATAACTTCGCGCCGGCAGCGCAGTTCCTCGGCTCCACGGCCGGGTTATCCCCGACCACGATCACCCGAATGTATGGCAAAGTGAAACCACAGGCTTCAACCAAGGCTCACCTGCCAACACCGCCTACGTAATTCATGTGGACGACGGAATCCACCGCAAGGTTTGCCTTAAGCAGGAGAAGGTGTGCTTGCCCGTTATGAAAGGGTCCGCCCCTACTGCACGAAGGAAATGATTGCTCCCGACGATGGCCACCGCGAGTCCACCGGGTCGTGGGTGGATCTACTCCGCTCCTGCAAGCACCGTGCTACAACCTGCCGAGTGTTGGCCGTGGGCGGCAGCGCCTCGGGGTTCTGGGCACTGACGCGTGAGGTCTTACCTGACGCTGCTGGGCCGTGAAACTTGTTTCGCAACGCAGCGAATGACCTCAACTACTTGCCAAACTCGGCGCAACCGGGCCAAAAATCAGCCTTGGCTGCGAATCGGAATGCCAAGGACACGAGCGATACCACCGGTGTAGCCAAGGCATTCGCTGTCGAATACGACGCCGCGTGGCACAAAGCTGCGGCGACGAGCATGCATGCTCTCGACGTGCTGCGGGAGTTCTGCAACTTCCCCCTCGAGCACCGAGTTCACCTACCCACGACAAATCCGACTGAGTCGATCTTCGTCACGGTCAGGCAGCGCCCGCGTCTGAACCTGGAGGTTTGCGATGATCTTGCTCCGCAGGGCAATGCCCCAGCCATGTTTGCTTATGCTTTAGTAATGGTTGATAAGTATCGTTCACGGTTCGACCGTATCGTCCTCATCTACAACCCGAGCCCAGCCAAAATCCCGATGTATCTTGCTCAAGAACTGCACGAGACTTTGTCGAAACGCCTTCCGGCAGTACCCGTGCTCGATCGTCCCACCCAATACGCGGGCCATGCCAGGAAAATAGCACGCGAGGAAGCGCAATTCGGGGACCCGTTGCTCGTCTCCATCAGCGGCGATGGAGGATTTAACGAGGTAGTCAATGGCGTCTTGGATATCCCCACCAGCAATGCTGTTTGCGCTGTAATGCCCGGTGGCAATGCCAATGATCACCACCGGAACACGAACAGTAGGCCGCTAGTAGAAGCGATTCTGCACGCCCCTATCAAGAATATTGATCTGCTCCGGCTCACCGTCAGCAATGGATCAGAGGATTGGTCGCGCTTAGCGCACTCCTATATCGGATTCGGTTTAACCCCGTTAATGGCCATCGGCATTGAAGCAGGGCGCAAAGGGGCCCTGCACGAGCTTATTTCCGTAGCCCGCACCATTCGCGGTTTGCGGCCATTTACAATAGTCAGGTCAGACGGCGCCCGGGCTACTATGGACAGCCTTGTGCTGGCTAACATTTCAGGCATGGCCAAGTACGGAAAAATCAGTGAGTCTTCTGGTCTAGTCGATGGCAAGTTCGAAGTTGTCATGTTACCCCACGCCAGTAAGTGGCGAATCGTGTTAATGACGTTGCGAGCCGTCACCATCGGGCTAGGAGAACAACCAAGTGTCAGCAGCTATGCGTTTTGGCTCCAGCAAACCACCCCTGTGCAAGCCGATGGGGAATTAATGCAGATTTCCTTCGGCTCAAAGGTCGTTGTCGATTCAGTACCAAACTCTCTGCGCGTCATCAGCTAATCGCGTCAGGAACGGGGCGGCAAGATGCCGGGGACTTCGTTACACACACTACTGCCGGGTACGTGCCTTCCGTTGCTTGTTAGATTTGGCCCGTAATTGCACAATCCGGGATGCAGCGGCGACAGCGGTTACTAGGCCGCCGGCGACGGATGCAATGAAAAGCGCCAATCCAAGATTAACTTGCCCGGTGAATCCGAAGTAATGCAAGGTGACCTGGTCTTGGTTCTGAGCGATGAAAACGATCAATAGAACCAGCAGTATCAATCCAACAACGGTTGCCACCCAAATCATTCCTATCCGAGTGACGCTAGATTTGGATGGCGTTCCGCGGTCTTTGTCAACTGGGATTTCGTCCTTCATTCTCCGGTGGGGAGTCGTAGCAGCTGACCCGGTGGGTTGATCGACATTACTCGCGCCTGGCCCGGGAGGGATGTCTGAACGAGGCCGTTCGTCCGGTGTGTGGGAAGGGTGTGACATGATTTTCCTCGATCCGTGTCCTTCAGCTGACAGTTGGGTAACCTGTACCGCCAGCATGATGCCTGGGTGTAAACACGTCAAGGGAGACAGCCAGATCCCGAGGTCATATCCTAGGTTCTATATTTCCCCTTCGAGAGAAGAATTTTCATGTCACGCACCTCCTCTTTCCCCCCTTGGATACGAAGAGTGGGGATCGAAGTACTCGGGTGGCTCCTGATCGTCCTCGGTCTGGCGGCACTAGTGTTGCCTGGCCCAGGGCTACTCACTCTTGCTGTCGGCCTCATCGTACTTTCGCTGCGCTATGCATGGGCCAAGCGCCTTTTGATTCCAATCAGGAAAAAGGCGCTCGACCTCGCCGCCCGCAGTGTCCAGGCCTCCGGACGCATCATCAGCAGCGTTCTTGGAGCAGTCATCCTATGCGCCATCGGTATTGTCTGGGGTGTCAGGCCGCCCGCTCCGAGTTGGTGGAAATGGCCCGAAACCTGGTGGTTGCCTGGCGGGTGGGGCCCTGGCTCAACATTGATAGCTTCAGGCCTGATAGCGCTGGCATTGATAATCTACAGTTACCGGCGTTTCCGGACTAATCCCGCCCAAGGCTGACCAGCGCCCGACACTGACGCGCGCAGAAGCTGGCGGTGAATACAGGCTGCGGCTTCTATTCAGTAACAGCAGTCCACTTACCGAGGCGGCAGGAACCTCTGCCCGGAATCTGGGCAATCTGGACCTATCTCTTCCACCCCTGCCCCACGGGCAAATCCGAGGGTCACTTGCAAGCGCGCCCGGGTACGAACATCGCATAGCCTACTCATTCATGAGTCCTCCGTCCCTGTATCAGTTGGTGTCGGCCAGCTGCAGGAAGCGGCTGGCGACCTCGGCGCCGCCATCGGGCGAACGGGTGATCACCATGATGGTGTCATCGCCGGCGATGCAGCCCAGGATCGCGGGGATCTGCGAGTGGTCGATGGCCAGTGCCAGCAGGTTCGCGGCCCCCGGCGGGGTGCGCAGCACGACGATGTTGCCGCTGGCTTCCGCGGTGACCAGCTGCTCCTGGCAGATCTTGGACAGCCGGGCGTCGAGCACCTCCTGGGTGAGCGCGGATTGCGGGGAGCGGTCCCCGCCTTCCTGGCGCACCGCGTAGATCAGCTGCCCGGAGGTGTCCCGGATGCGCACGGCGCCGATTTCCACCAGGTCCCGGGAGAGGGTGGCCTGGGTGACTTCCAGCCCGTCGTCCTTGAGCAGGGCGAGCAGTTCGGCCTGGGACTTGACCGAGTGGTTGCCCAGGAAGGTGCGGATGCGCGCCTGGCGGGCGGTCTTGGTGCTGGGTTGGGCAGCCATGCTACTTCGCTTCCCGCACGCTGGCGGCCAGCCCGGAGGCGTGCAGCAGCCAGGCCATAATGGCCTTTTGGGCGTGGACCCGGTTCTCGGCCTCGTCGAACACCACGGACTGCGGCCCGTCGATGACCTCCGCGGCGATCTCATAGCCGCGGTAGGCCGGCAGGCAGTGCAGCACGATCGCGTCGTCCTTGGCGTGGGCCATCGCCTCGGTGCTCAGCGCATAATCGCGGAACAGGCCCAGGCGCGCCTCCTTCTCATCCTCCTGGCCCATGGAGATCCAGGTGTCGGTGGCGACCACGTCGGCGCCGGCCAGGGCGGCGGCGGCGTCGGTGGTGATGGTGACCGAGCCGCCGGTGGCCTCCGCGCGCTGGCGGGCGGCGGCGACGATCGGCTCGGCCGGCAGGTAGCCCTCGGGCCCGGCGATGCGCACGTGCATGCCGGCGTTGACCCCGGCCAGCAGGTAGGAGTTGGCCATGTTGTTCGCCGCGTCGCCCAGGTAGGCCAGGCTCAGCCCGGCCAGCTCGCCCTTGTGCTCGCGCACGGTGAGCAGGTCGGCCAGCAGCTGGCAGGGGTGGTAGTCGTCGGACAGGGCGTTGATGACCGGCACCGCGCAGTTCTGCGCCATCTGCTCAAGCCCGGCCTGGGCGTAGGTGCGCCAGACGATGGTGGAGACCATGCGCTCCAGGACCTTGGCCGAGTCGGCGATGGACTCCTTGTGCCCCAGCTGGGATTCGGCGGAGTTGATGATCAGCGGGGAGCCGCCCAGTTCGGCGATGCCGGCGTGGAAGGAGACCCGGGTGCGGGTGGAGGTCTTGTCGAAGAACACCGCCACGGTTTGCGGGCCGGCGTACGGGGTGTAGCCGTAGGGGTCGGCCTTCATCGCCTGCGCCAAATCCAGCACCTCGCGCTGTTCGGCCGGTGAGAGGTCCAGGTCGGTCAGGAAGTGGCGGGTTGTTGCCATGGGCTAGTTCTCCTTGTGGGTCAGCAGTGCCTGGCCGATCAGGGCCGGCAGCTTGGCGATGAAGGTGGACAGCTGGTCGCGGGTGATAACCAGCGGCGGGGCCAGGCGGATGGTGGCCGGCCCGGTGGTGTTGATGATGAACCCGGCGTCCAGGGCGGCGGGCACCAGCGCGGCGGCGATGGGCTTGTCCAGGTCGAACGCCAGCAGCAGCCCGCGCCCGCGCACGGCGCTGATCCCGCCGATGCCCTGCAGCTGTGCGCGCAGCCATTCCCCGGTTTCGGCCACGTGGCCCAGCAGCTCGTCCTTGTCGATCACGTGGATGGTGGCCAGGGCCGCGGCGGTGGCCACCGGGTTGCCGCCGAACGTGGTGCCGTGGTCCCCCGGGCGCAGCAGGTCCGCGGCCTTGTGCCCGAACGCGATCATCGCCCCGATCGGCAGCCCGCCGCCCAGCCCCTTGGCCAGGGTCATCGCATCGGGCAGCACCGGGGCGGAGGCGAAGTACTGGCCGGTGCGGCCCATGCCGGACTGCACCTCGTCGAACACCAGCAGCGCCCCGGCCTGGTGGGTGATGGCACGGGCGGCGCGCAGGTACTCGTGGTCCAGTTCGCGCACCCCCGCCTCGCCCTGGATCGGCTCGATGAACACGGCCTGCACGGTTTCGTCCACCGCCGCGCGCAGCGCCTCGATGTCCCCGGCCGGCACCCACTGCACGTTGCCCGGCAGCGGTTCGAACGGTTCGCGGTACGCCTGCTTCCAGGTCAGCGACAGCGCGCCGAGGCTGCGGCCGTGGAACGCGTTTTCCAGGGCGATCACCTTGGTGCGCGGCGCCTGGGCGGTGCCGGCGTTGCGCCGGGCCAGTTTCAGGGCCGCCTCGTTCGCCTCGGTGCCGGAGTTGGCGAAGAACACCTTCGAACCGCCCGGGGCGCCGGAGATTTCCAGCAGCTTTTCGGCCAGCGCGACCTGGGCCGGGGAGGTGAAGAAGTTGGAGATGTGCCCCAGGGTGGCCAGCTGGGAGGAGATCACCGAGTTCAGCAGCGGGTGGGCGTGGCCCAGCGTGTTGACCGCGATCCCGCCCAGCAGGTCCAGGTACTGGCGGCCGTCGGCGTCCCAGACGTGGCAGCCGGCGCCGCGCACCAGCACCCGCTGCGGGGTGCCGAACACCCCCAGCAGGGCCGAGGAGTAGCGTTCGGTCAGCGCGGTGGAGGTCAGTGCGCCCAGGGCGGCCAGCGCGTCGGGTTGATGGGGGTGGGAGGTCATTTCTCGTCCTTTCCGGGCACCACCTGGGTTCCGACCCCGGCGGTGGTGAACACTTCAAGCAACATCGAATGGGGTTGGCGCCCGTCGACGATGTGGGCGCGGGAGACCCCGGCGTCCACCGCGGCCAGGCAGGCGCGCATCTTCGGGATCATCCCGGAGACCAGGGACGGCAGCATCCGGCGCAGCTCATCGTTGGTCAGCGAGGAGATCAGCGAGGACTTGTCCGGCCAGGCCGCGTACAGGCCCTCAACGTCGGTGAGGATCACCAGCTTGCTGGCCCCCAGGGCGGCGGCCAGCGCCGCGGCGGCGGTGTCCGCGTTCACGTTCAGCACCGCCCCGGTCGGCTCCCCGTCGGCCCCCACTTCCGGGGCGACGGTGGAGAGCACCGGGATCATCTGCGCGGCCAGCAGGTTGTCGATCTGGTCGGTGCGCACCGCGGTGACCTCACCGACCAGGCCCAGGTCCACCTCGATGCCGTCCACGGTGGTGCCGGCGCGCACCGCCTGCAGGGTGGCCCCGTCCTCCCCGGACAGGCCCACCGCGTAGGGCCCGTGGGAGTTGATCAGCCCGATCAGGTCGCGCTGCACCTGGCCGGTGAGCACCATGCGCACCACGTCCATGGCCTGGGGGGTGGTCACCCGCAGTCCGCCGCGGAATTCGGATTCGATGCCCAGCTTGTCCAGCATCGCGTTGATCTGCGGGCCGCCGCCGTGCACCACCACCGGGTTGATCCCGGCGTGGCGCAGGAACACGATGTCCTCGGCGAACGCGCGGCGCAGGCCATCGTTGACCATGGCGTTGCCGCCGTACTTGATGACCATGGTGGTCCCGGCGAAGCGCTGGATCCAGGGCAGCGCCTCGATCAGCGCCTCGGCCTTGCGCTGGGCCAGGTCCATGCCGGTCGGCTCCGGCATGGGCGGGGACGCCGGCCGGCCGGTGCCCGGCTGCTCGCCGGTTTTGCTGGGGCTGGGTTGCTGGGTGCTTGACATGGGTGGGCGGTTCCTAGCTGGAGTAGGCGGAGTTCTCGTGCACGTAGGCGTGGGTGAGGTCGTTGGTCAGGATCGCGGCCTGCTCGGTGCCGGCGTTCAGGTCGATCTCGATCAGCACCTGGCGCTGCTCAAGGTCCACCAGGTCGCGGTCCTCGCCCACCGACCCGGCCCGGCACACCATGACCCCGTTGATCGACACGTTCAGCTGATCGGGTTTGAAGGCGGCGGCGGTGGTGCCGACCTCGGAGAGCACCCGGCCCCAGTTCGGGTCGCGGCCGAAGATCGCGGTCTTGACCAGGTTTGAGCGGGACACGGCGCGGGAGACCTCCAGCGCGTCGGCCTCGCTGGCGGCGTTGACGGTGCGCACCTCGATGGTGTGCTCGGCGCCCTCCGCGTCGTCGATCAGCGCCCGGGCCAGCTCCTGGCACAGTTCGGTGAGCAGCGCGGTGAATTCGCCGGTGTCCGGGGTTTCGCCCGAGGCGCCGGAGGCCAGCAGGGCGACGGTGTCGTTGGTGGACATGCACCCATCGGAGTCCGCCCGGTCGAAGCTGGCGGCGGTGGCCGCGCGCAGCGCCGCGTCCAGCTGCGCGGCCGGCAGCTGGGCGTCGGTGGTGAGCACCACCAGCATGGTGGCCAGGCCCGGGGCGAGCATGCCCGCGCCCTTGGCGATCCCGCCGATCGTGTACCCGGCGCCGCGGCGCACCGCCTGCTTGGGCACGGTGTCGGTGGTCATGATGCCGGTGGCGGCGGCCAGCCCGGCCTCGGCGGTGGTGTCCAGGGCGTCGACGGCGCGCTGCACGCCGGGCAGCAGCTTGTCCATCGGCAGCTGCATGCCGATCAGCCCGGTGGAGGCCACCAGCACGTCGGCCGCGGAGATCCCCAGCAGCCCGGCCGCGTATTCGGCCGTGCGGTGGGTGTTGGCAAAGCCCTCGGCGCCGGTGCAGGCGTTGGCCCCGCCGGAGTTCAGCACGACCGCGTCGGCCCGCCCGTCGCCGATCACCTGGCGCGAGTAGAGCACCGGGGCGGCGGCCACCCGGTTGGAGGTGAACACCGCGGCCGCGGCGCGGCTCGGGCCGAGGTTGCGCACCACCACCACGTCGTTGGCGCCGGTGGACTTCAGCCCGGCCGGCACCCCGGCGGCGGCAAAGCCCCGGGGGGCGGTGATCCCGGTGGGTCCGGGGTCCTGGTTATCCGGGTTCTGGGTCTGGCTCATTGTGGCACCGTTCCTCTGTGGGTGGTTCGCTGGATCGTGCTGCGGGTTCACGGGGCGATCCCCTGCCCGGTCAGCCCGGTGGTTTCCGCCAGCCCCAGGGCGATGTTCATCGACTGCACGGCGCCGCCGGCGGTGCCCTTGGTCAGGTTGTCGATCGCCGCGCAGACGATCACCCGCCCGGCGTGCTCGTCGAACGCCAGCTGCAGGTGCACCTGGTTGCTGCCGGTCACGTTGCCGGTGGCCGGCCACTGGCCCTCGGGCAGCAGGGTGACGAAGGGTTCGGCGGCGTAGGCGCGCTGCCAGGCGGCGCGCAGCTGGTCCTGGCTGGTGCCGGGCTTGACCCGGGCGGTGGCGGTGGTCAGGATGCCGCGCGGCATCGGGGCCAGGGTGGGGGTGAAGGAGACGCTGACCGGCTCGCCGGCCACCCGGGACAGGCCCTGTTCGATCTCCGGGGTGTGGCGGTGCCCGCCGCCCACGCCGTAGGGGCTCATCGAGCCCATGGTTTCGCTGCCCAGCAGGTGCGGCTTGACGGATTTGCCGGCCCCCGAGACCCCGGAGGCCGAGACGATCACCACGTCCTGCGGTTCGAGCAGCCCGGCCGAGTAGCCCGGGGCCAGGGCCAGCTGGGCGCCGGTGGGATAGCAGCCGGGCACGGCGATGCGCTTGGCGGAGCGCAGCGCCTCGCGGTGTCCGGGCAGCTCGGGCAGCCCGTAGGGCCAGTGTCCGGCATAGCCTTCCCCGTAGAACTTGGCCCAGGCCTCGGCGGAGGCCAGCCGGTGGTCGGCGCCGGCGTCGATCACCAGCGTGTCCTGGGGCAGCTGGGCGGCGATCTCGGCGCTGGCCCCGTGCGGCAGGGCCAGGAACACCACGTCGTGCCCGGCTAGGTTCTCAACGGTGGTCTGGACCAGCACCTTCTCCGCCAGCGCATGCAGGTGCGGGGCGATGGAGCCCAGCCGGCTTCCGGCCTGGGAGTGGGCGGTGACCGCTCCGATAGTGACCTGCGGGTGGTTGGCCAGCAGGCGAAGTACTTCGCCACCGGCATAGCCGCTGGCGCCCGAGACAGCTACTGAAAACGTCATGTGGCAACTCTACCGCTGGATATGCATGAAACCTAATATTTATTCATAGATTGCGCGGGCTGAACTTTGTCGTCATCTCTTCGCGCCCCCGGGCCGCGGCGGTCCTAGACTGGCAGTAGCGGCCCCGCACCCGCTGCCCCGCTCCGGCGCGGACCCGGCGAGCGCGGTGGGCCGAAGTTGAACAATCAGGATTGCACCGAATGACCAAGGGGATGATGCACGCATGAGCAAGCAGCAGAAGATCGTGGCCGCCAAGGCCGGGGGCCCCGAGGTGCTGGAGCTGGTGGAGGAACCGATCCCCTCCCCCGGGCCGGGCCAAGTGCTGGTGAAGGTCGCCGCGGTCGGGGTGAACTTCATCGAAACCTATCAGCGCTCGGGCGTCTACCAGGTCCAGTACCCGTTCGCGCTGGGCTCGGAGATTTCCGGGACCATCGAACAGGTTGGCTCCGAGGTGCGCAACCTAAAGGTCGGGGACCGGGTCGCGACCTCCGAGGCCACCGGCGGGTACGCGCAGTACGCGGTGGTCGATGCCCAGGTGCTGGGCAAGGTGCCCGAGAAGGTGGACCTGCGCCTGGCCGCCGCCCTGCCGCTGCAGGGCTGCACCGCCCACTACCTGATGCATTCGAGCTACATGGTGCGTGAGGGGGATGTGATCCTTTCCTACGCCGGGGCCGGCGGGGTGGGGCTGCTGCTGACCCAGATGCTCAAGCTCAAGGGCGCCACCGTGATCACCACCGCCTCCACCCAGGAGAAGAAGGACCTGGCCAAGGCCGCCGGGGCGGACTACGTGGTCGACTACGACCAGGTGCCGCAGACCGTCAAGGAGGTTACCGAGGGCCAGGGCGTGCACGCGGTGTACGACGGGATCGGCAAGGACACCTTCGAGATGTCCCTGGCGGCGCTGCGCCGGCGCGGCACCCTGGTGCTGTTCGGCGGGGCCAGCGGCCAGGTGCCGCCGCTGGACCTGCAGCGGCTGAACGCCGGCGGGTCGCTCAGCGTCACCCGCCCGAAGCTCGGGGACTTCCTGACCACCCCGCAGGAACGCGGCTGGCGTTTCGGGGACGTGTTCGGCTGGGTCGCCGAGGGCAAGATCGATGTGCGGGTGGGGCAGGAATATCCACTGGCCGAGGCGGCCGAGGCACACCGGGCCCTGGAGGGACGCAAAACCACCGGCAAGGTGCTGCTGATTCCGTAGGCAGGCAGATACCCCGCCGCCGATGGCCGCCGCTTTCCTGCCCGGAAGGCGGCGGCCATCGGGTTTTCACCCCGAACCAACCAACCAACACCGGACAACAGGAAGTGCGACATGCCGATGCCCGAAAACCCGCCGCTGAACCTGCGCCCTTTTGCCGCTGCGGATCTGCCCTTCTTTTCCGCCCTGGCCCGCGACCGGCAGGTCACCCGGTTCGTGGGTGACGGGCAGCCCTGGGAGGAAGCCCGCGTTGCCGAGCGGGCGCGGCGGGCCTTGGCCGGCACCGCCGTCGAGGAGGCCGGGGCCAGCCGCTGGTTCATTGCCCAGAAGCAGAACCACGCCTCGCCGCCGCAGGATGCGGGGCTGCTGGTCGCCACCCGGGGCGGGCACGAGGTGGAAATCGGCTATTGGGTGGCTCCGGCGTTTTGGGGGCAGGGAATCGGCGGGGCAATGGTGCACGCCGCCCAGGAACTGATCCCGCGGGTGTTCGGGGCGCCAGTGCTCACCGCCCGGGTGCACACCACCAATGTTGCATCGGTTCGGGCGCTGACCCGCCGCGGTTTTGTGGCCGGCCCGGCGCAGGAGGGCCTGCTGGTATACCGTTGGCGGGCGTCCTCGCAGCTGGCCGACTGATCACCCGGCCCGTTGCGCCGGCCCTGCGGGCCGCAGCACGGCGCAGCCGGACCCCGGTTATCCCCACGCCGATCAGGGGTGAAAGGAGGAATCCATGTCCTGGGTCACCACGACGATCCCCTACCTGGTGGTGCTTTGCGCCGCGTCGGCCTGCTGGCAGTTTAGCCGGACGAGCAGGCAGCGGCCCCGCTCTCGCCCGGTGGCCACGCTCAGCGCCGTCGTGCTCATCGGCGTCTCCTGCACGCTGCAGCTCGCGGTGGCACCGTTCCTGCTCGGGGAATGGCAACGCAACGGGTTTTCCGCATGGCTGCACCAGCCCTACCGGTTGGTGACCGCGCTGCTGGTCCAGGACGGTTGGCTGAGCGGCGCGATCTGGAACCTGGCGGCGCTGCTCTGGATCGGGCTGCTGGCCGAAGCGGTATGGGGATGGCGCCGCTGGATTCTCATAGCCCTCGTGTCGGGTATCGGCGCCCAGGTGTGGGGGTGGCTGGTGCAGCCGGTGGGCGCGGGCTCTTCGGTGCTCGTGTTCGGGCTGGCCGGTTCCCTGCTGGTGCGCGGCGCGTGCAGCGGCATTCCGGTGGCCCGCGCCTCGGGCTCGCTGGGGCTGCTGTGTGTGATGGGGTTGCTCGTGAGCGGGGATATCCACGGCGGCGCGGCCGCGTTGGGCGCGTTCACGGCGCTGGCCTTCGACGGACAGCGGCGGCGAAGAAGCCTCCCGGAGCGCTGAGGCCGCGAAGCGTTTGCTGCCTGCAGCCCGGGAGCTGAATGTCCCGCGCTCCGGCTAGAGTCAAGCCATGATCGATTTCAACAACTCCTCGGTGTTCAAGCTCAGCCCCAGCAACATGGCCGATCTGGCCCCGGAACTCACGCCGCTGCTGGTGCCGGGTGAGGAACTGCTCGCGACCTTCAAGGGCGTGCGCGATTCGGTGGCCTTCACGAACAAGCGCCTGATCGCGCTTAACGTCCAGGGCATTACCGGCAAGAAGCGGGACTACACCTCACTGCCCTATTCGAAGGTTCAGGCGTTCTCCGTCGAGACGGCCGGGACCCTTGACCTGGATGCCGAGCTGGATTTGTGGTTTAGCGGACTGGGCAAGGTCCGCCTGGAGTTCAAGGGCAAGGTCGACGTGCGGGCCCTGTCCAAGCTGATCGCCTCCTACGTCCTGTAGCGCCCTGTCCCCTGTTCAGCAGCCTGCCGGTGTTCCGCTTCGGTACGGCGGAGGCGAAGCGGCCGTAGGGAACGTCACGGGCGTCGGGAACGTCACGGGCGAAGGTGCAGAAAAGTACTTCGGGATCCACCGCCTAAAGCCTCCTCGGGCCGCTAGCATTGGAAGAATGACAGCCCTTGATGATTCCGGAGCAGATGTCCTGCCCGAGCCAGAACGCGAAGTGTTGACCTGGGACCAGTTTGGCCAGGCCTCACGTGAGCTAGCCCAGACCATCGTGAATACCGGTTTCGTGCCGGACGTGGTGCTGGCGATCGCCCGCGGCGGCCTGCTGCTGGCCGGTTCGATTTCCTACGCGCTGGGCGTGAAGGCGTGCGGCGCGCTGAACGTCGAGTTCTACACCGGGATTGGCACGGTGCTGCCCGAGCCGGTCGTGCTGCCGCCGCTGCTGGACGAGGGACACCTGCGCGACAAGAAGGTGCTGGTGGTGGACGACGTCTCGGACTCGGGGCGCACCCTGGCCAAGGTCGTTGACCTGGTCGGCGAGTGGGGTTCCGAGGTCAAGACCGTGTGCCTCTACACCAAGCCGCGCACCATCAAGGAACCGGATTTCGAGTGGCGCCGCACCGACAAGTGGATCACCTTCCCCTGGTCGGCCCTGCCGCCGGTGACCGCCGGCAAGTAGCCCCATCAGCTTGGGAGCCGGAAGCGTCTGCTGACGTTTCCGGCTCCTGGCGTTTAAACAGGCACCGTGCGCCGGCTCCAGCCCAGGCGCACCGGCCGCGCTGTCCGGGTGATACAGCGTCAGCCCGGGGTGTTCGTTGCGCCGCGATCGTTGCCCACACCGCTGCCGCCCAGTGCCGGTGCAGCGTTCAGGCTTGCCAGCAGCTTCAGCTTTTCCTCGTTCTTGGTACCCGGCTCGGCGGTATAGAACGACAGGTCGTGCCAGGCGCGGCGTGCGGTGGGAAGGTTCACCGATTGATAGGTCAGCTCGATCTCACCGACCTGTGGGTGCTGCAGGGCCTTGGTGCCTTCATGCCGTTGGCGGATCTCGTGGGAGGCCCAGAGCCGGCGGAAGTCGTCGCTGAGCGTTGACAGTTCCCCAATCAATTCGCGCAGCACCCTGTCGTGGGGTTCGCGTCCGGACTCTGCGCGCAGCAGCGCCACGGTCGCGGCCGCACCAGACTCCCATTCCAGGAAGAAGTCGCGGGATCCGGGATCCAGGAAGTGGTAGCGGGCGAAGTTCGCGGCGCCGTGGGCGGTGGTGGTGGAGCTGTCGAACATCGGCGCGTGCAGTGCCCGGGCCAGCGCGTTGGAGCCGATGACGTCCAGGCGCCCATTGCGCACGAACGCGGCCGAGAGGGTCACGGAGTCCAGCATCCACTGCACCGGCGGGGCCAAGGGCACCTCCCGTCGCCGGGTGGCCTTGCGGTGCGCCGGTTTGGCGGCGCGGGCCAGGTCGAACAGGTAACCGCGTTCCTCCTCATTCAGCCGCAGCGCATCGGCCACTGCATCCAACACGTCTTCCGACACCCCGGCGATGTGTCCCTTTTCCAGGCGCGTGTACCACTCGGTGCTTACTCCGGCGAGCACCGCAACCTCCTCACGGCGCAAGCCCGGCACCCGACGGCGAGCGCTGGTGGGCAGCCCGACCACGTCCGGGGTGAGTCGGGCCCGGCGGCTGGCCAGGAAGTCCCTGATGTCTGCGCGATTGTCCATGCCTATAACGGTACGCCGGGCCGGGCACGTCAAGGGGGTGGTGTTTCTACCCCCATAAACCCGATCTCCCCCATTTCTGGCCGCGGCGGTGAAATGGAGGGTGAGAGTATCCCCGAGCAGTCCCAAGGAGCCCGATGTCTGAACGCACCGCGCTGGAATACGACCCGGCCGCCCCCAGCGGCCACCGCCTGTCCCCGGCAATCTATGCCCTGGCCCTGGGAGTGTTTCTCATGGGCACCACCGAGTTCCTGGTTGCGGGCCTGTTGCCGGCGATGGCGACGGACCTGGAGGTGTCCCTCGCCCAGGCCGGGCAGCTGATCACCATCTTTGCCGTGGGCATGATTGTGGGCGCACCCATGATGGCGGTGGCAACCCGGCGCATCGCCCGGCGCTGGACGCTGATCGGTGCACTGGTAGTGTTCGCCGCCGGCCACCTGGTCGCGGCGTTCGCCCCGAGCTTCGCGGTGCTGGGGGCCGCCCGCTTCATCACGGCGCTGGCCACCGGCGCGTTCTGGGCGGTCGCGGCGGTGGTGGCCACGAGCCTGGCCGCCCCCGGAACGTCCTCTCGGGCGGTGGGGGTTGTCAACGCCGGCGGTATGCTGGCCACCGTACTGGGGGTGCCGTTGGGTGCGCTCGCTGGGCAGTTGTTCAGCTGGCGGGGCGCCTTTGTTGGCCTGGCCGTTCTAGCCGCAGCCGCGGTGGCGCTGATTGCCCGGCAGGTCCCGCACCAGCGGCCGCCGCGCCGTCCGGGGCCGATCCGCAGCGAACTGGGAGCCCTGCGTTCGGGGCGGCTGTGGCTGGCCTTGGCCGGATGCGCCGGCGCCACCGGTGGCGTGCTGGCCGCCTACTCCTATATTTCACCGCTGCTCACCGAGAACTTCGCGATGCCCGCGTCCCTGGTGCCGCTGGTGCTGGCCGCGTTCGGCGTCGGCTCACTGCTCGGCTCGCTGTTCGGCGGCCGGCTGGGTGATGCACGCCCGCACACCACCACGATCATTGCCCCGGCGATGACCGTGCTGCTGCTGGTGGCGCTCATGCTGTGCAGCGACGCCCCGGTGGTCGCCACCCTGCTGAGCACCCTGCTGGGCTTGTTCGGCCTCGGGGCCAACCCGGTGTTAATTTCATTGGCGGTGCGCTACGTCGACCGGGCCCCAACCCTGGGCTCGGCGCTGAGCGTCGCCGCGTTCAACGCCGGAACGGCCCTGGCTTCCTGGGCCGGCGGACGGGCCCTGGAGACCAGCGCCGGGACCAACGGCCCACTGATGGTCGGTGCGCTCATCGCGGCGCTCGCCCTGGTTCCCGTGATCGCGCTCGCGATAACGCAGCGGCGCCGCAGCGGCGCACCCTCCTCCGCGGCCAGGAGCTGAGCTCAACCCGGCTTTCATGTTCCCGCTCTTACCCAGTACCGAAATAGTCAACACGAAAAGAGACCCAACATGCGCGCAACACTGATGTACCAGGCCGGCGACGTTCGGATTGAAAACGTTCCCGACTCCCGCCTCGAACAGCCTACCGACGCCCTGGTGCGGGTCACTGCCTCCTGCATCTGCGGCAGCGATCTGCACCCCTACCACTCGATGGAACCACAACCGGTCCCGGTCCGAATGGGGCACGAGTTCATCGGGATTATCGAGCAGGTCGGCACCGCGGTGACGACGCTGCGGCCCGGCGACTTGGTGGTCTGCCCGTTCGCGATCTCGGACAACAGCTGCCAGTTCTGCAGGCAGAACCTCCACACCTCCTGCAGCCACAGCCAAGCTGGCTTCTGGGATGGCGGGGTTCCCAACGAGGGCGGTCAGTCCGAAGCGGTGCGCGTGCCCCTGGCCGAGGGCACCCTGGTCAAGTTGCCGGTCGCCGCGGACTCGGAGCTCATGCCCTCCCTGCTGACCCTGGCCGATGTGCTCGGCACCGGCTATCATGCGGCGGTCATGGGCGGGGTGGCGGCGGGCAGCCGGGTGACAGTGATCGGTGACGGCGCGGTGGGACTGCTGGGGGTGCTTTCGGCCCGGCTGCTGGGAGCCGAGCAAATCATCCTCATGGGCCGCCACGAGAAGCGCACCGCCCTGGGCCGGGAGTTCGGGGCGACCGAGGTGGTCGCCGAACGCGGGGCGGAAGGCATCGCGAGGGTTCGCCAGCTCAGCGGGGGTCACGGCACCGAGGTGGTACTTGAAGCGGTGGGCCACTACCCCGCCTACGAGCAGGCGTACGGCGTGGTTCGCCCCGGCGGGGTCATCAGCCGGGTGGGCGTCCCCCAGTATGAACAGGCTCCGATCGGCTTTGGCAGCCTGTTCCGTCACAATATCCGCCTAGCTGGCGGGCCCGCCCCGGTCCGGGCGTACATCGAGCGGTTATTGCCGCTTATCCTGGACGGCCGGATTGAGCCGGGAAAGGTCTTTGACGTGGCCACCGATCTGGATGGGGTGCCGCAAGGGTACCGGGACATGGCTGAGCGCAGGAATCTGAAGGTGCTGATCCGGCCCTAGCATCGGCACCTACCCGGGCCCGGCGGTGAAGTTAGAACCGGGAGGAGCCGCCGGCCCCGGAGAAGCTGCCGCCGCCTCCGGAATACCCGTGGGAGATCCCGGAAGAGGGGGAACTGGCGGCCTCACGGGATGAGGTCACCGAACTCACCCCGGAGCTGTAGCCCGTGTTGTAGGCCTGTACGCGCCAGAACATGCCGGCCGGGCTGGTCACGTCCAGGATTGAACCGCCGCCGCGCCGCTGCTGGGAGTAGGAGGAGCGTGACTCGCGCATCTTGCGGCGCATGTCCTCCTTCTCGTCATCGTTCTGGGCGTAGGCATCGATCTGGGCCGTGGCAAAGTCCTCCAGTTTCTCAGTCAGCTGCTCGCGCAGCTGCGCCAACCGGTCCAGGGCGGTATCGGCGTCGATCACCTCCGCCTTCAGCTCAGTGCCGATGAACTGTGCCTCGTCCACGGCGGTGTGGCGGAAGGATTCCAGTGCGGCCCCTGCCGCCTCGGTTCCTGCTTCGGCGTCCTTGACCAGCTGCGGAATCTGCTCCAGGTCCTCCAGCAGCGGCGCGGTCTGGGCCCGCCAGGCCGTTTCCCAGGTGGCGGACCGCGTGTAGAGGGCCGAGGCGGCGATGATCGCATCATCGGTGGAATCCAGCTCTTGGGCGGCGGACAGGAAGTTCTCGGTACGTACCACCCCCTGGGCAGAGGAGCGTTCCTTCTTGGTGGCAGCTTCCAATTCCTGCTGTTCGGTGAAGGAGGAGCGGTAGCTGGCGACGAAGTCGGCGAACCGGCGTTCCAGGTCCGCGGCATGGTGGGAGCCCGTGGGCAAGGTCCGGGCCGCCAACTCAGTGGTGTCCAGGTCCATGGTCACGTTCGTCAGGTGCGTCGTCCCCGTCTTCAACTGGTCAGCAAATTTCTTGCGCCGGTTCGAACGCACCTTGGCGACACTGCCCCAAACGATGCCACCCACGCCCCCACCCGCAGCGGTTACCACCCACACCACGGGGTTTTTATACCAGGGCCGGTTCATGAACGCGGCTCCTTCGGTCGCCACCGCAATGATCCCGTCGCTCCAGCGGGCTTGTTTGAAGTCCTCATAACCCGCTTCGTGGATCTTTTCCATCAGCTCGTCGCTGACCTTCCGGTCTTCGCCGAAATAGGTTCCGACCTGCCCGGAGTCCGGGCCCTCAAGGGAAAGGGTGATGATGAAATATCCGTCCGCCCAGTAATCGCCGTGGTCCTCTGGCTTCTGTGAGATCCACTCGGGGTGCGCGGTACGGGCATAGAGCAGTGTCTTGGTGTTGATGTTGTCCGCGTAGTTTCCCTCGCGGGTGTAGACAACAACCTTGGTCGGCTCGTAGAAGTCGACCTCTTCCAGCGCCTCCCGTACCCGGTCCTCGTTGATCACCCCGGCGGTGTCGTTCACCGTCACAGATTCCAGATTTTGTCCGGCGGGAACGGTTACGGCCGGGGCGGCGTGGGCTGCAGGAAGGATCCCCAGCAATCCCAGGGCCGCCACCGCTGAGGCGGCGGCGGTTCGAATCGGGAGGCTGACTTGAGACATTGGGGTTCCCTTCCCAGGCTGCTGACTAGTTCGTGCGGAGGTTGGTCTATCTTCATCCTATCCATAGACGCATATTTGTCACTGCTCTCGACCCGCGAGAACGGCATGCCAGCTTAGGGCACGCTGATCGCCTGCCCCGTGGTAATCGGCAGGAGCGCCACCCGGCATTCAGGGTAGTAACGCGGCAGATCGACTGCCAATAGGCCGCACCACCCGTTTTGCCTAGCGCTCGAGTCAGACAGTGGCTGGCCTTTCCTCTAGACATTAACTAGACGCTTTGCGGTAGCGGCGACAATCCGGGTAGGCAGGCACAACAGGAACAATTCGAGAGTCATCACCGCAGCCGACAGCAGCAGGACGTCCGGGCGGCTGGCAAGCAATAGGGGCTCAAAGCAAACGCCGTGAGCCCCTATTGATCGGTCTAATTATTTACCTAGATCACTACTTTGATCCATTGTTGCCACTGCCCTTCGTTTCCTCTGACAAGTCTGCACGAGTTACTCGTTCACCGGCACCGTTGTAAATCGCATTTGTAACGACTGTCCAACTTGCTCGTGGCCAAGTGCGGAAGGTGATATGTCCGCCGGCAATTGTCACATTGCCCTTACCGTAGGTGAACTGCGCAATATTAGTTCCACCAGCAATTGCGTCAGTACCCTTGGCGTAGCCACTGACTAGCAAATCGCCCTTGGTCGGGTAGGTGGAAACTCGGGCCTTCTTCTCCTTTACAGTGAAAACAGCGTCATTGTTGTACCAAGTTGGCCAATTCTTTGGCATCCCCCACGCTGCCGGCTTCGAAACATCATAGGTCTGGGCAAGCAGTGCACCTGGGGCATTAAACGTCTCCCTATCCTCCGGTCGGATATTCTTGGCCGGTAGATCCAAAGCGCTAATTGCGGTCTCCGATCCGGAGCCCAAAGCGACAAGGTTGCCACCCTTTTTCACGAAGTTTTTCAACTTCTTCGCTCCATCTGGAACGCCCGCCGCCCACGCGAACTCCTCCGGATACTTACTGGTATCGAGTCCCTTTGTTAGCCGCTCCGTTGTAATACCGGGAGCAAGGACGATGGTGTCAAACTTCTTACTGAGATTGTTGTAGTCCTCCGCCTCAACCACCTCGTAATTCATTCCAAATTGATCCATCATCCACATCATCCAACCACCGGGCATGTTGTTGGCACCTCTGACCAAGCCCACGCGGGTGTTCTGCTTCAGCTTGATGGCTGAGGTTTTCGGCATCTTAGAAATCGCATGCACTGGAAGGGCCGTATCCTTCACTGCCTGTTCAAGAGTCTGTCGCGCTTTCTTGCCTGATGGTATTAGCAAGGCGCCCTCGGGCAAGGTTTCCCCTGAAACCTTCACTTTGGAGCTGGCTCGGTATGTGACAACGCCTTCGTCCTGAAGAGCATCAATTATCTTGCCTAGCCCGTAGGAACTCGGCGATAGGACGTAAGCCCCCTTACGGCCGGGGTCCCTGGGCAGCCGCACCGATTCCTGTACGACTTCGCGCACCGATTCCGTTTTTGCTTTGAATTTTGAATCGATGGCTTTCACATCAACCCCGAAGAACAGGGCGAGATTGTCAGTTGTTTCACTGTACGGCATGATCAACGGGCAACCATTCGTACACTTGCGCGCGCTATCCGGATATTCGTCAATTCTCAACAGCTGATCGACCCAGCGGCCCAGTGGTTGCTGAGTCCGGATAATGTAGGCTCCCCTGTCGTATTTCTGCCCGTCGGCGTGGAAGCTCCTCGTTGCACGCTCAATTTCGACCTTGCCCAGATTGAGAATGTTCAGCATCTCGTAAACTGCGTACGGGTCGCGTTGCTCGGCCGGTACGACATACGCGTATGCACTGGCTTCCCAATCGAGAGTATCTCGCGTGAATTGGTAGAGGTTGTTGTAGAGGAAGTCTTGCGCGTCCTCCGCTACCGTGTTCATTCCGCTCAGCGCGGCTTTCACCTGGTAGTCAACGTTCTGCTTGAAGGTCCAAGATGTCGCCCTGTAGGGATTAGGGTTCCGCATTGTCGCAGGTTGGTCATCGAGCTTCTCGTCCTCGAAGGTATAAGCAAGATCCCTATTCGAAGCGATTTCACTGAGCCATACAGATGTGCCCTGAAAAGAACCATAACCCGCGACGTCCGCGTTCCACATGATGCCATACGCATCATCATGTTGGACTCCTGACAAGCCCTCGGCTATCAGGTCCTTTTGTGCTTCCATTCCTACGGAATTACTGCCGGTCACAGTTTTCGGGTCTATCGCAGTCGAGAGTGGTTCATCCCATGGTGGAACCCAAGCACGAGGACTCAGTGTTCCCGCTTGATGCATGTAGTGCTGGACCACCGGGCGATACTTCTGCTCGATTCCTAGCCGTGTGCGCGATTCCTTCTGTGTGTACATGAACCAGTCTCGGTTATTGTCGTGACCAACATACCGGTGATAAAGGTCCGGGTACGTCCGGTTGTACTTAGTCCCCGCCGTTTTGTTGAAGTACTCGACGACCATTTTTTGACCGTCAGGGTTGGCGGATGGAACGACCACGACGACCATGTTGGACAAAATCTTCTTCGTCTCGTCCGAGTCTTCGGTGGCCAGTTTATGGACCACGTTGATTAGCCCCTGAGTCGTTCCTACTTCGGTGGAATGGATGGAGGCCTCTACGTAATAGACAGGAACTGTAGTCTTGGCCAACTCTCTGGCGTAGTCATCAGTTGAAACTCCTTGCTTTTTCGCTTCGGCTGCCAGGGCTTTGGGATCCGCAAGGCGGTTGTTGATCGCTAGGATGTCGTCCAAGCGGTTCAAGTTCTCTTCGGAACTCATTCGGAGAAGGGGATAGTCATCTCCGTCTGTGGTCTGATCAACGACTTCGTAATCAGCCTCCGCGGACTTCTCCGCAATGAGCTGGAAGTACTTCTTAATCGTTTCGAAATCAGCGAGCTTGCCCTCATCTCCAATTTCAAATCCGAAGTAATCAGCCGGTGTGGGAATCCCGGAGATTTTGTTCTCCATGCTCGGTGAAACCGAGAGTTGTGCCCCTGGAACATGTCCTCCGGCAGCCGGTGAAGCCACAAGGCCCACCATGGCGGCAAACGCTATACCGCCTAACACGCGCTTTCGAGCTTTCATTACTTTCTCGCCCTTGAGTCAGCACCTGCACAAGGAGGCAGGTTGTATTTGGATCTGCAGAAAGGTCTGGTAGCCGTATGGCCAAAAATCACGTGATCGAGTCCTTGTGGGACTGTGAACAATCTATGTGAGCCCTGTGAGCACCACAATTGAAAAACGTCTGCGGGTTCTTGGTTTCTGTGAGGTTTTGTCTTCGAGCAGTTTCGGTATCTCTGAAGCAATGTGAGGCATTCGGAGACTGCGCAGCGCCAAGTCATTAGGGGATCATCATCCAACTGGCGTCGAGATCGAACAACTATTAGCGGTACACCGCCGAAACTCGCAAATCAACTACATCGCAAAAATCTATACGCTTGGGGTAAGTACCCCCGCAAGACGGGAATGAAGTGGCGTTTAATCTGAAAAACGCCTTCATAGACGTTTTGAAGCACAGAACGTCTCAGCCCCTAAATTTGCTCAGCGCTAACCATTTCGCATGCTTAATCGTGACGCAAATTCTCCTGTCCCGCTAAACACCTTCCAAATGGGGACTCCACAAATTCACCTTTTGCAGGACGGCTCATCCATTGAAAACGAGTCTGGGACGACGCAAACCTTGCTAGGCGATACTTCTGAGCTCGCTCCATACCTGCTGTAGCACCGTACTTGTTGCTGTTTGGTTAAGTCTTCTCTGGCACGGCACTTTTGGAGCGTCACGCAAAAAGCGCCCTGCACCGCCCCCAATGTGAGGAACGGTACAGGGCGCTATCGCGGATTGCTAGCGCTGCACGGCGCCGAAGCGATCGGCGGCGACCGCCACGGCCGCGGCACGGGCCTCGGAGGCCTCGTCCGCGGTCAGGGTGCGGTCCGTGGCGCGGAAGCGCAGCCCGAAGGCCAGTGACTTCTTGCCGTCCTCGATGCCCTGGCCGGAGTACACGTCGAACAGTGCGATGTCCTCCAGCAGTTCACCGGCGCCCTCGCGCAGGGCGCTCAGCACGTCGCCGGCGACGACCTGCTCATCCACCACCAGTGCCACGTCCTGGGTGGCCAGCGGCTGGGTGGTCATCTGCTCGGCGACAACCACGGCCGGGGCGGCGGCCATCAGGGCCTCGCCGTCCAGTTCCATGGCCACCGTGCGCGCGGGCAGGTCCAGGTCCTTGAGCAGCTGCGGGTGCAGTTCGCCGGCGTAGCCGATCAGTTCGCCGTTCACGCTCAGCGCTGCGGTGCGGCCCGGATGGAACGCCTGGTGCTTGCCCTGGGCGATTTCCAGTTCGGAGCCCAGGATCCCGGCGGCGGTGCGCGCAACATCCAGTGCGTCGGCCCAGTCCCAGGCGCGCGGGGTGAAGCCCACCCCGGCGGCGGCCTCGTGACCGGTGAGCACGGCGGCCAGGTGCCAGGGCTGGTTCGGGATGCCGGCGCGCAGTTCGGCCAGCACCTCATCGCTCGGCTTGGCGCCCAGCGGCGGCAGCACCTTGGAACCGGTCTGCGCTCCGGGCAGGAACACCAGCCCGCCCTCGTACAGCGCCAGGTCGCGGAAGCCGCGGCCGTGGTTGCGCCGGGCGATCTCCAGCAGCCCGGGCAGCAGCGAGGTGCGCAGCAGCCCGTATTCGGAGGAGATCGGGTTGGCCAGCTTCACGCTGGGCACCTCGGTGCCCGCCTCGGGGGTGCCGAACGTGTTGTTCTGCGCGGCCGAGACGAACGGGTAGGCCAGCACCTCGGTCAGTCCGGCGTCGGCCAGGCCCTGCAGCAGGCGGCGGCGCTGGGCCTGGGTGCGGGTCAGCCCGCGCCCGGGCGGGGCGACCGGCAGGGTGGCCGGGATCTGGTCGTAGCCGATGACGCGGGCCACTTCCTCCACCAGGTCCTGCTTGATCGCCAGGTCCGGGCGCCAGGTCGGGGCGATGACCTCAAAGCCCTCGCCGGTGGCGGTCACGGTGCCGCCGATCCCCTCCAGCGCGGAGATGATCTGCTCCTCGGTGTAGTCGATGCCCACCAGGGAGCTGGCGTACCCGGCCGGAAGCAGGATGCTCACCGGTTCGGCGGGGTTGCCGTAGTCGGTGATGTTCGCGGTTTCGGTGCCCCCGGCCAGCTCGACCAGCAGGTCCACGGCACGCTGGGCGGCCACGTCGGCCACATTCACATCCACCCCGCGCTCGAAGCGCTTGGACGCCTCGGAGGGCAGCTTGTGCCGGCGGCGGGAGCGGGCGATGGAGACCGGTTCGAAGTTCGCGGCCTCGATGACCACCCGGGTGGTGGCCGCGCCTACCTCGGTGGAGGCCCCGCCCATGACCCCGGCGATGCCGATCGGCCCGGAGTCGTCGGTGATCAGCAGGTCCTCGGTGTTGAGGGTGCGTTCCTTCTCATCCAGGGTGGTCAGCTTCTCCCCGGCGGTGGCGCGGCGCACCACGATCGGCCCGGCGAGCTTGTCCGCGTCGTAGAAGTGCAGCGGCTGGCCCAGTTCGAGCATCACGTAGTTGGAGATGTCCACGGGCAGGGAGATCGACCGCACCCCGGCCAGCGAGAGCCGGGCCGCCATCCAGCGCGGGGTGGGGCGGGCCGGGTCGATGCCGGTGACCTCGCGGGTGACGAAGCGGGTGCAGCCGGGCACCCCGTAGATCGGGGCGTCGTCCGCAACGCGCACCGGGTGGCCTTCAGCGGCGGCCTGGGTCAGCTTGATCGTGGCGGCCGGGTCGGTGAACTCGGTGCCGGTGGCCAGCGCGTATTCGCGGGCCACCCCGCGGATGGAGAAGCAGTAGCCGCGGTCCGGGGTGACGTTGATTTCCGCGGCCTGGTCCTTCAGGCCGAACAGCTCCAGCACATCGGTGCCCAGTTCCGGGTCCAGCCCCAGGCGGGAGAGCACGATGATCCCGTCGTGGTCCTCCCCGATGCCCAGTTCGCGCGAGGAGGCGATCATCCCGGTCGAGACGTGGCCGTAGGTCTTGCGCGGGGAGATGCGGAAGTCCCCGGGCAGCACGGCGCCGGGCAGGGTCACCACGACCTTGTCCCCGACTTCGAAGTTGTGTGCGCCGCACACGATGCCCTGCACGCCCGAGGGATCGATCCCGTCCCCGGTCAGGGTCTGCCCGGTGCCCTCGGGCACCACGCGCACCTGGCACCAGTTGATGGTCTTGCCGTTCTTCTGCGGCTCCTTTTCCAGGCTCAGCACCTGGCCGACCACGATCGGGCCGTGCAGTTCGTCGGAGGGACGGTGCACGTCCTCCTCTTCCAGCCCGACCTTGACCAGGTCGGCCATCACGTCCTCAGCCGAGGCGTTGGCAGGTACCTGCGCGTACTCGCGCAGCCATGACAGTGGTACTCGCATTGGGTTAGATCTCCATCCCGAAGTGCTGGCTGAAACGGACGTCGCCCTCGATCATGTCGTGCATGTCGGGCACATCGTTGCGGAACATGAGCGTGCGCTCCACGCCCATGCCGAACGCGAACCCGGAGTACACCTCCGGGTCGATGCCCGCGGCGCGCAGCACGTTGGGGTTGACCATGCCGCAGCCGCCCCACTCGATCCAGCGCGGCCCGCCCTTGGCGCCGGGGTGCCAGATGTCCAGCTCGGCGCTGGGCTCGGTGAACGGGAAGTAGGCAGGGCGCAGGCGGATCTCGGCTTCGGCGCCGAACATCTGCCGGGCGAAGTGCTCCAGGGTGCCGCGCAGGTCGGCCATGGTCAGGCCCTTGTCCACGGCCAGGCCCTCGAACTGGTGGAAGACCGGGGTGTGGGTGGCGTCCAGCTCATCGGTGCGGAAGGTGCGCCCGGGGCAGAGCACGTACAGCGGCACCTCGCGTTCGAGCATGGAGCGCACCTGCACCGGGGAGGTGTGGGTGCGCAGCACCAGGTGCGCGTCGGCCGGTTCGATGAAGAAGGTGTCCTGCATTTCGCGGGCCGGGTGGTCCGGCTTGAAGTTCAGCGCATCGAAGTTGAACCACTCGGATTCCACTTCCGGGCCCTCGGCGATTTCCCAGCCCATGCCCACGAAAATGTCCGCGACACGGTCCTGCAGCACCGACAGCGGGTGGCGGGCGCCCAGCGGGCGGCGCACCGGGGCGGCGGTGACGTCCACGGTCTCCTCGACCAGGATGCGTTCGGCCTCCTCGGCCTGCAGCACCTCGGTGCGCGCGGCCAGGGCCTTGTTCACCTTGCCGCGGGCGGCGCCCACCAGCTTGCCGGCGGCGGCCTTCTCGGTCTTGTCGAGCTTGCCGATCTGCCGGTTGGCCAGGGACAGCGCGGACTTCTCCCCGGTGTGCGCCAGGCGGGCGGCCTTGAGCTCATTCAGGTCGGCGGCCGCGGCGATGGCCGACAGGGCGGCCTCGACGGCGGCGTTCACGCCCTGCTCATCGGTGGGGTGCGGTGGCGCGGCGCCGTCCACCGGCGTTTCTTGGATTGTCTGGTCAGACATGGGGATCTGGTGATCCTTCTCTTCGCTGGTAATTGACTTGTTTCCCATTCTATTGGCAAGGCCCGCCAACGACTGATTCGATGACGGGCCTGATGCGTGAGTGGGCGGTTTTAGTGGGCCGCGGTGTCCTTGGCCTTGGGGGCCATGGCCAACACGATGATCAGGGTCAGCACCAGCAGGGCGCCGCCAAAGACCACGGAGTAGAACAGGGCGTAGTTGGCCTTGCCGGTGGCCTCGTATTCGGTGGCTCCCTGCACCATGTCAAAGGTCACGGTGTGACCCTCGATGGTGGCCGGGCCGGTGGTGGAGGTCACCGAGCCGGGGAAGGTCACCGACATGGTGGCCTTGGCGGCGTTGGGGTCGGTGGAGCCCGGGGCGTTGCCGCGCATGGCGAACTTGAAGCCGTCCTCGGTGGTGCCCAGCTGAACCGGCAGCTCAAAGCCCTGGAAGGCGTCCTGCAGCTGCACGAAGTTCATCGAGCTGACCGTGTTGAAGCGCAGGCCCACCCGGTCCTGGGTCTCGATCTTCTCGTAGGTCCAGTTCTCCCCGGCCATCTGGTCCAGTTGGCGGGTGTCGATCTTGGTGGCCAGCACGTCATCCAGTGAAGCACCCTGCAGCAGGGCGCGGTCGGTGGTCACCTCCACGGTGCCGCTGGCCTTGTCCTGGCCCTCGATGGTGACGTGGGCGTCCGTGTTCACGCAGCCGGCCAGGGCCAACATGGCGGTGAACATCATCGCCAGTACACCTACAAGTTTCTTCACGCGCTCTCTCCTCAGCACAGCCCCATCCAGCGGGCTCGTTCACTAGCGTTCGGTGGTCTTCTTCGCTCTATTGATCCGCCCCGCCGCGCGGGCCGAGCGTTTTTGCTCCTCCCAGCTTACGCGGGTGGGCCCGGTCGCGCCCAGTTCGCCGGGCCCGTGGCGCAGTGCCGGGCGCAAGCGCCTAGGGCCCGACCGGGGCCTTCGCGTCGGCGACGCAGGCCTGCACGATCGGTTCATCGGCCGGGATCCAGGGCACCGCCTGCCACGGCTCGGCGCCCAGCTCCAGCCAGCGCAGCTGGTCGTGTCCGTCCAGCGGGCGCGGGGTGCCGGAGGCGATGGTGGCGAACCACACGCGCATCGCCGCCCGCTCGTTCAGCGCCCAGCCCTGCTCAAGCGGACCGTAGATCTCATCGCCCAGGGTGATCTCGATGCCCAGCTCCTCGCGGATCTCCCGGCGCACCGCTTCCACCGGGTCCTCCCCCGATTCGACCTTGCCGCCGGGGAACTCCCACAGCCCGGCCAGCGCGGCCGGACGGTTGCGCCGGGCGGCCAGCAGCCGGGTGGGGTGCTGCAGCGAGTCGACCAGGGCGATCGCGACGATCTGCTTCAGGCTCATCAGGCTCTCTTCTCGTGTGCTTCACTCAGGCGGTGCCGGGCTGGCCGGGGGTGGGCCCGGGCTGCTCCGGGCTCTGCAGCCCGGCGCTTTCCGGGTCCGCCGGCAGCGCGCGCCGCTTGATGTCCGGTTCGATGTAGATCAGGCTGCGCAGCGGCACCGCGGCGCGGATGTCCTTTTCCAGCCTATCGATGTGATCGGCGATCTGCGCGCCGGTGGCGTCCGGGGCCACCACGATCTTCAGTGCGATCAGCAGCTCCTCGGGGCCCACGTGCATGGTGCGCAGGTGCACCAGTTCGGTGTCCGCGTTGGCCACGGCACCGCGGATGGCCTGCACGTGCGCCTTGCTGGCCGACTCGCCCAGCAGCAGCGAGCGGGTCTCCACGGCCAGGATCACCGCGATCACCACCAGCAGCACGCCAATGGCGGCGGTGCCCGCGGCGTCAAAGCGCCCGTCCCCGGTCAGGATGGTCAGCCCCACCCCGAGCAGGGCGAAGGTCAGGCCCAGCAGTGCCGCGGTGTCCTCCAGCAGCACCACCGGCAGTTCGGGGTTCTTGGTGCTGCGCACGAAGCTGAGCAGCCCGCGCCGCCCGCGGGCCCGGGCGCTTTGCTTGATCGCGGTGCGCAGCGAGAGCCCCTCGGCGATGATCGCGAACACGATCACGGCCAGCGGCACCCACCACCACGGCCCGGTGATGCCGTGCGGGTCGTGGAACTTCTCATACGCCTCGTAGAGGGCGAACAGCCCGCCGGCGCTGAACAGGATGATGGCGACCAGGAACGCGGACACAAAGCGCTCTCCCCCGTACCCGAAGGGGTGCTCGGTGTCGGCCTTGCGCTTGGAGCGGCGCCGCCCGATGAGCAGCACCAGCTGGTTGCCGGTGTCGGCCACCGAGTGGATGGCCTCGGCCAGCATCGAGGAGGATGAGCTGAGCAGCCAGGCCACGAACTTGGCGATGGCGATCGCCAGGTTGGCGCTGAGCGCCGCGATGATCGACTTCGTGCTTTCTTCACTCGCCATTGGCGTCCCTTTCGGCCGTGTACACCTTGTGCGGGCACCGGTGCGGTGAGCAAAAGCTGGTGCCCTGCCTCGGACTATGTCAGCAACCGGGTCAGGGGCGCAACGCCCTTGCCGAAGCGTACAGGCAGACGGTGGCGGCGGTGCCCACGTTCAGGGATTCGGCCACCCCGTACAGCGGCACGGCGATCCTGTGGTGGGCGGCCTGCTTTTCGGTCTCGTCCAGCCCCTGGCCTTCGTTGCCGAACAGCCAGGCGGTGGGCACGTCCAGGGCCGGCTGCCCGGCCGCCGGTTCCCCGCCCTGCCCGGCGCGGCGCAGCACCGCCTGGTCCTGCAGGGTGTCCAGGTCGTGTTCGGCGTAGCCGTCGGCGGCCAGCAGCTGGATGCCGTGCAGGGTGGCGGTGGAGGTCAGTTCCGCGAAGTCCACGTTGCCGATCACCGGCAGGTGGAAGAGCGAGCCGACGGTGGAGCGCACCGTCTTGGGGTTGTAGATGTCCACGCTGCCCTTGGTGAACAGCACCGCGTCCGCCCCGGCCGCGTCGGCCGCGCGCAGGATGGTGCCGGCGTTGCCCGGGTCCTGCACCCGGCAGAGCACCGCGATCAGCCGCGGTGCGGAGTCAAACAGTTCCCGCAGGTCCGGTTCGTTGCGCCGGGCGACGGCGATGATGCCCTGCGGGGTGATGGTGTCGGCCATGGCCGCGAGCACCTGTTCGGTGACGGTGCGGGCCGGGATCTGGGCGTCCTGCAGCAGTTCGCTGAATTCGGAGGAGGAGCCCAGGAAGTGTTCGGTGGCGTACACCGAGACCAGCACCTGACCGGTGGCGGCGTGCGCCTTCAGCGCCTCGCGCACGGCCTGCGGGCCTTCGACCAGGTAGTGTCCGCTGGCTTTGCGTCCGGCGCGGGTGGCCAGCCGGGCGACGGCTTTGACCTTGTCGGCCCGCAGGTTGGACATCACCGGTTCTTCATAGCTGGTCATGATTCGAGAATACCGGCAAATACGGTGCCGGGCAGAACACCAGCGGGTGCAGACCATGGTTATGGTCTGCACCCGCTGGTGTGTTTCCTCACCCGCATCCGGCGCCTGGCACCGGTGCCGGGTGGTGAAGGATGAGTAAGGCTTTACTTCATCTGCTGACGAGCTTCGCCACCGGCGGGCTCGTAGCCTGCGGCCTTGGCGGACTCGATCGAGTTGAACCAGTACTCGGCAGTGGTCTGCTCGTACCAGGTCGAACCCGGCACGTGGTACTTGTTCGAGCCGGAGTTGCCCTTGATGACGAAGCCTTCCGGAGCGTCCTGACCCTCGATGGCCTTGATGCCACCGGCGGCTTCGGCCTTGGAGGCCGAGGTGTGGGCGGAAGCAGCGGCAGGAGCCTTCTCAGCCTTCGGGGCGGCAGCCTTGGCGGCGGCGGCCTGCGGGGCCTTGGCGGCTACTGCCTCAGGCGCTTTTGGGGCGTTGACGTCAGCCGGCAGGGCACCCTTTGCTACCTGGACCAGCGCGGCGAAGGCGTTGGCGTCGGAGACGGCCAGCTCGGCCAGCATGCGGCGGTCAACCTCGACCTCGGCGGCCTTCAGGCCCTGGATCAGGCGGTTGTAGGTCATGCCGTTGGCGCGGGCAGCGGCGTTGATGCGCTGGATCCACAAGCGGCGGAAGTCGCCCTTGCGCTTGCGGCGGTCGTTGTAGCTGTATACGAACGAGTGGAGCAGCTGCTCCTTGGCCTTGCGGTAAAGGCGCGAACGCTGACCGCGGTAACCCTTGGCGCGTTCCATTACGACGCGACGCTTCTTATGGGCGTTGACTGCCCGCTTCACACGTGCCACGTGTGTACTCCTTCAAATCTTGTTCCCGCTGGCGAAGGTCCTTCTCCGGCGGTGAAAACTAGTGGTTGGTTGGGGTAAGGCTTCCCCGAGTAATGCTTGCGAAGGGGAAGGCCTAGAGGCCCAGCATCCGCTTGATGGTCTTCACATCGGCCTTGGCAACGAGCTGGTCAGAGGCCAGGCGACGGGTGATGCGGGAAGACTTGTGCTCCAGGTAGTGGCGGCGGTTGGCCTGCTGACGCGCCAGCTTTCCGCTGCCGGTCACCTTGAAGCGCTTCTTGGCGCCACTATGAGTCTTGAACTTCGGCATAGCTGCCGTTCTCCTTACGTGCTCCGATCGGATCCGTGCCGGACCCGTCGGGGATCATCCGAAGCGGGCCCCTCAAAGCGAGACGACCGCTGTTGTTCTTTTCTAGTGCGGCCCTTCCGCGGAGGAAGGACCGTTCGCCCTGAAGGCGGCGGGTTCCGGGGGAACCCGGAGGGCTCGGCTTACGCCTCGCCCTCGGCCTGGGCCCGTGCCTGCTCCAGCTTGGCGCGAGCCTCGTCGTCCATGGAGGAGGCCACGTTCTGCCCCGAGGTTTCCTGCGGAGCGTCGGTGGCGACGCGGCGCTTGGAACCACGACCGCCGGACTTCTGCTGCTGTTCGCGACGGGCCTCGGCCTTGTTCTTCAGCGGACCGACCACCATGACCATGTTGCGGCCATCGATGCGCGGGTTGGACTCAACGGCTCCAACTTCCGCAACGTCCTCTGCAAACTTCTCCAGCAGGCGGATGCCCATCTCCGGGCGCTGCTGCTCACGTCCACGGAACTGGATCATGGCCTTGACCTTGTCACCGGCGCCCAGGAAGCGCAGGGCGTGGCCGACCTTGGTTTCGTAGTCGTGCTTGTCGATCTTCAGGCGGAAGCGGACTTCCTTCAGGACCGTGTTGGTCTGGTTCTTGCGGGCCTCGCGTGCCTTGACGGCGGCTTCGTACTTGTACTTGCCGAAGTCCATCAACTTGCACACTGGAGGCTTGGCGTTGGGGGCCACCTCGACCAGGTCGAGATCGGATTCGTGAGCCAGGCGCAGGGCGTCCTCGATGCGGACAATTCCCACCTGTTCACCATTTGGGCCAACGAGGCGTACCTCAGGTACGCGAATGCGCTCGTTAATGCGTGGATCGCTGATGTGTAACTCCTGTTAGTCGTAAGTAGTGCTGCCCAGCAACGAAAAAGGCCTCCGCTGCTGATGCAGGCGAAGGCCACAAAGTCGACTACAGCACCAAGGGTTCTGCTGAACCCTGCTGCCTTGGAATCCCCGTGAGGGATTCCCGCCGAAGTACCCGGACGCCTGCACGGCGACAGCGGGTGGGAGATGGCCTCCACTTGCATGTCTCGATCATGATCCCTTGGTCACATAACCTGTTTCAGGCCAGAACCAAGTAACCCAATCGAGTCGGTCTGTGACAAGCTTAGCAGTATGAGTACCGAAGATTCCAATTCAATGCAGCAGGCCGTCGATCAGCAGGTCCGCGATATCGCCGAGGTTCCTGCCGTTGAAATCATCACCACCGCCGCGGTGCACCTGATGAGCGCCGCCGCCGTGAAGTGCGGCCTGGCCGAAGGCAAGGACGCCGCCGAGCTGAAGGACCTGGACGAGGCCCGCAAGCTGATCACCGCACTGGCAGGCCTAGTCACCGCCGGGGCGCCGGAGATCGGCTCGCAGCACGCCGCTCCCCTGCGCGATGGTCTGCGCAGCCTGCAGCTGGCCTTCCGGGAAGCTTCGATCATCCCGGATGCGCCGGGCAAGGGCCCGGGCGAGAAGTTCACCGGCCCGGTCAGCTAGTCCCTGAGCGGGGCACCGGCAGCCGAGGCTGCGATTAAAATTACATGATGCAACCGGGGGCGCGGCAGGATTTTCCTGCCGCGCCCCCGGTTTCTCTTCGGCCGTGCACTACCGCACCTGGACCAGCTTGCGCCGGGCCTTGCGGCGGATGCGGCGGCGGATCTGCTGGGCGATCAGTGCGGCGAGCACCACCACCATGGCGATCACCCCGACGGCGGCGAACGCGGCGGCCGGACCGGCCAGGTCCACCACGGCGCCGGTGACGGGGGATCCCAGCGCGGTACCGGCGGTCATCGCCGAACCGTACCAGCCCATCGCTTCCCCACGACGGTGCTCGGCCACCAGATCGGTGAGCCATTCCGAGGCCGCGGACAAGGTCGGGGCAACCAGCAGGCCGGGCAGCGCGGAGAGCAGCGCAAGGGACCAGGTGTCGGTGGCAAAGTACATCGGGATGGTGAGCACCGCCATGCCCAGCAGCAGCACGAGCGGGGAGATCCGGCGTTCGATCATGCCGTAGACCAGCCCGCCGATCAGGGAGGCGCCGCACCAGAAGAGGAACACGATGCCCAGGTCCCCCGGGTTGCCCTGCTGCTCCAGCTCGGCCACGATGCTCACCTCGGTGCCGGTCAGCAGTGCGCCGGCACCGCCCGAGGCGATGAACACGGCCAGCACCGAGGCGCTCATCCAGGTGAAGCTGGTCTTGACCTTGCGCCCGCGCTCGCGCAGCCGGGCCCGGGCGGACTTGCGTCCGGCGGCGATCAGCTCGCCTTCCACCTCGTGCACACCGGCGGGGGCGGCGGCCACGAAGCTGGCTTCGGCCCCCAGCCGCTCCTCGTGCACGTTGGCCTTCTTGGCCTTCGCCTTGGGATCCTCGCTGCGGGTGGGAGGGTTCAGCAGGAACAGCCCCACCCCGCCCAGCGAACCGAGGATGCCCACCGCGGTCAGCCCGAGCGTGGTGTCCAGCTGCGTGGCGATGATGCCGGCGGAGGCCGGGCCGACGATGAACACCAGCTCGGTGGCCATCGCATCCAGGGCGAAGGAGGAGCGTCGTTGCTCGCCGGTGGTCATTACGCCCAGCGCGGTGCGCACCACGGAGAAGACCGGCAGGGCGAACAGCCCGCCCAGGAACGCCAGCGGATAGATCCACACCAGCGGCACATGCGGCACCGTGCTCCACACCGCCACTTCGATGATGATCGAGGGAATCAGCGCCCGGCGCAGGCCCCACTGGTCTACCTGGTGCCCGCGCCACGGGGCACCCACGGCGATGCCCACGGTCATCAGGGCCACCACGATTCCGGCCGAGGCCCAGTCCTGGCCCAGGTTCAGAACCAGGTGCAGCAACAGCAGCATGCTCAGCGCCGAGTGTGGAAGTCGTGCGATCATTCCGATCACCAGCAGGCCGCCGATCGCCGGTTGGCGAAGGATCTGCCAGTAACGTTTCATGCTCAAGCTGTTGCCCTCCTAAAGGTTCATATTTGCTCGGTTCTTAACTTGGTGCGCTCAGCAGGCTGATTTCCAGGGAGTCCACCGCTTCGGCGAACTGCGGGTTGTTCGCCAGCGTCCCGTGGACCCGATTGGTGACCTCGCGGGCACGCTGTTCACTTGTGCCCGGGGCAAAGACAAACTGCAGCAGCAGCTCCGGCCCGGAGCCGCCGCCGGCCACCGGCTTGCCGCCCTTGTCCCGCGATCCGACGCCGTGTCCGGGCCCGACGCGCACCTGCCGCAGTTCGTCATGGCCCTCGGTCGCCTGGCCGATGAGTGCGCCCAGCTGTTCGTCAAGGTAGCTGGGGGTCCACTGCACCTGCTTGGCCAGGGTCCACACCCCGGGGCGGCGCAGCACAAAGGTGTAGTCGCTGCCCGGATCCAGCACTAGCAGGTCCGCTTCCTCGCTGACCGCGGACAGAGCCGCGCGCGGGGCGTAGACCGCTACCGGGCGGGCTTCGGGATGCCAGGCCTGCAGGCGTTCCACGGTGGTGAACACCGGAAGGGCCATCCGGCCATCTGGCGCCTTGATCTTCACCAGCGCCATGTCCGCTTCCTTGTCGGAGGCGAACCCATGCTCGGTCATCGCCTCTTCCCCCAGCTGGGCCACGATGGCGACAAACACCCGGGCGTCGGCCAGTGCCCGGTGCACCGCGGCCTCATCGCCGGTGCCGGCGCGCAGCTGGTCCAGGGCCTCGACGACCTGTGCGTTGGCTAGGCCGTCGTCCTTGTCGAAGTTGTGCAGCGGGTTGCCGTCCCCGCTCAGGTCGCGTCCTTCCCAGCTTTGGCCGGCCGAATCGGACTTGCTGCCGGCCTGCGCCAGGGCCGCGGCGATGTGGCCGGGCAGGTGGCGTTTGGGCTCGGGCAGGGAGGAGGAAGTGGAGCTCATGTACCCATGCTATAAGCTCGCGCAAGTGCGCCGGACCGCTTGTGACCTCGGTTAAACGTGATGTGGGCCGGGCGCGGTGTCTTCCACCGGGCCCAGCCCACTCAACACACGTACTTTAGCTGCTGCTCTCATCTCCTATTCCGGGTTGCTGCTCTAAAGCAACCCGCGCTTAGAACAACTTCTTACGGAACGAAAGGCCCTTCCCCAACCGAATGTTTACTGTTCCCCGAGAAGAGATCGAGACCGGGCCAGCCTTCTTAGAAACTGATGCCCCGGATTTCGAGATGTTTAAGGTCGTCGACTTGCCTAGTTTCTTGCGCTTGCGAAAGGTAAACCCCACCGTGGCACTCCTTTAGTTAATACAGCTAGTCAGAACGAATACAGCAGGCATGTACACCTGCTGATGTGCCGGGACCTTCAGTTACAGTGACTCTGCAGGACACGGGCACTAGCGTTGTGCTCGGCTTTTGTCATCCAGAGGTCGTATTTATATTTGACCTCGACCTGCCGCGTCACGTACTCGCACCAGAAGCCCCTATTCGGTGGCAACCACGAGGCGGCATCCCTGTCACCCTTAGACGCGTTGGTCGGCCCGTCGACCGCAAGCAGGTTTAGCGGATCATTGGCGAATTCATAACGAGACTGCGACGACAGCTTCTGCGCCCCCTTTTGCCAAGCATCCGAAAGCGCGACCACATGGTCGATCTGCACTGCGTTACTCGTTCCCTGTCCCCGTTGGAACTCGATTAGCGCACCGGTATACGGATCTTCAAGCGTCGCAGTCAAAACCACGCAGTTAGCTGTGCCCGTTTTGTAGGTGTGCACCGTAAGATCGCGGGCGAGCATGTCATTCCTCGCATCGCAACCGTTATGATCCGGATCGCCCCAACCGTTTCCGAACAAACTCCGGTCATATCCGGTTTTGGGTGCCCGCCCCTTGATTGCGATCTGTCCCAGCATCGCGGTTGCATCCGAAGTTTTGGAAGTCGTCTGCTGGGATTGATTGCTCGGGGCAGTTTCTTCGCTCTGCTCAACAACCTCATCTTCGGTCAAAGATTGAGCTGTTGGAGCCGGTTCCTCTGTGACGATCGTAATCGGCAACGCTTCCTTGCGGATGGTAATCTCCGCCGGAGGCTCGGACAATTTCGAAGGATTCTCGGCTGACGACACTTTTCCCGCCGGAATGCTCGATGGGGCGGCACAGCCCCCGAGCAGTCCGATGCAGAGGCCGAGCCCGAGTAGTCTTATCTCTACTCGCACCCGACTCCGTCACCGTCACGATCCAGATGTTTGCCATAGCCCGGTTCGCCCCTATAAACGGGCGCTGCGCCAGCATTACGTGCTTCAGTGCAGTTTTTGAAGTAACGGCTAGTATTAGGAGCTGGTTTCGGTGCCGCAGGTTTCGGTGTACTTGCGGGCTTTCGCACCTTTTTCTTCTCGGCTTCTTGCTTCGCCTTCTTCTGGGCTGCAGCTTTTTCAGCAGCGGCCTTTTCCTGGGCCGCCTTCGCGGCGGCAGCTTTTTCTTTCTTGGCCTTTTCTAGTGCAGCTTTTTCCTGTTCAGCCTTCTCTTCGGCGGCTTTCTTCGCCTCGGCCGCCTTCTTGGCCTCAGCCTCTGCTGCCTTCTTGACCTTAGCCTCGTCTGCCGCCTTCTTTTCAGCAAGAAGCAACTTCTCGTGCTCATTAGCGGTTACCCAGACAAGCGCTCCGTTCGCGTCCTTGTCACAGTACAGTTGCTCGTGGCCTTGTTCCATCACTAAGTCGTCGCCGTCGCAAAGGTCCCCTACATAGTCATCCAGCACTGGGGCCGGTGTCGGAGTGGAGGACTCGGTTGCAACTGCAGGTTCCGGGCTTGCAGAATCATTCTGCTGAACGGCGGGCGCTGCATTGGGTTCGGGTGCTGGCACCGGATTCTGAATACCGATAATGCCCGCGGCGACGATAACCAACCCGGCGAGAATACCGGTGCCCTTGGCAGCCATTTTGCGATTCGACCGAGCAACCCAGGGAATGCGGCCGACAAAGATCGCAATCGCGCCGAGCACCACTCCTAACAAGGCAAGGAGCAGGACCACTTCCGGCAGGAATATCAGAAGTAGCAGCAACCCTAAAAGGACCAGCGCTAGCAAAAGTTTTCGATTAGTTTTCGTCATTTTTGGGCTCGGTGGAGTCCCCGGAAAATTGGTGCTCATGATGTCCCCCCCAGACAGTGAAAGATACAACAATAGTCTTGGATGAGTTCGCGTTTAAAGCAAATTTGTTTAGCTAAAAAATTGTGACATTTTGATAACAAAAGAAGCCGGGGGTCTTCAGCAGTTCAAGGTTCCACCTCAGCCGTCGGCTCACCTAATGCCACGTCATCGTGAGAAGTAAACCAGTACGACGGGCGGCGTTGTTAGTGAGTGAGCAAAGGCTCCAGACAGCCGTGAGAAAGGCCCGGAGATTATGTTTGGATTGACGCGTTAGACCCGCGGGGGGGCTCCCGGACACGGTCCGTCAAATTGAATCTCTGATCCCGCACGCGAACCTGTCAGCGCAGCAGTGATCACCCCGACCACGGCTGGATGGAGTCGCTCGACAGTCGTCTTTCAACGGCGTATGGGTCCCGCGAACACTTTCCGTGTTCACGAGACCCATAATTCAACTAATCAGTTGCACCCGACTTAGCTAAGCCCGTCCGGCCGCGACTTCCAGGGCGTCCTGCAGGGTGAAGCGACCGGCGTACAGCGCCTTGCCCATGATGGCGCCTTCGACGCCCTCGGGAACCAGTTCGCGCAGCGCGCGCAGGTCATCCAGGGAGGAGATGCCGCCGGAGGCCACGATCGGCTTGTCGGTCTTGGCGCACATTTCCAGCAGCAGTTTCACGTTCGGGCCGCGCAGGGTGCCGTCCTTGGTGACGTCGGTGACCACGTAGCGCGGGCAGCCGGCGTCCTCCAGCCGGGCGAGCACCTCCCACAGGTCCCCGCCTTCCTTGGTCCAGCCGCGACCGGCCAGGGTGGTGCCGCGCACGTCCAGGCCGACGGCGATCTTGTCGCCAAAGCGCTCAATGGCCTTGGCGGTCCATTCGGGGTTCTCCAGGGCGGCGGTGCCCAGGTTCACTCGGGTGGCGCCGAATTCCAGGGCCCGCTCCAGTGAGGCGTCATCGCGGATGCCGCCGGAGAGCTCCACCTTGATCTGCAGTTCCTGGGCGATGCGCTGGACAATGTCGGTGTTGTGTCCGCGGTCAAAGGCGGCGTCCAGGTCCACCAGATGCAGCCATTCGGCGCCGTCGTTCTGCCAGGCCAATGCGGCTTCCAGCGGATCGCCGTAGCCGGTCTCGGAGCCGGCTTCGCCCTGGACCAGGCGTACGGCCTGCCCGTTGGCGATGTCGACGGCGGGAAGCAGTTCCAGGTGTGTTTGCTCGCTCATTGTTTCCTTTGTGTTCTGCGGTGGCGTAGGGCGCTACAGGGTCAGGACCCACCCGGCAATGACTGCCATGGCGGCCAGCGCCCAGCAGGCGATGATCCAGGAGATGTGGGCTTTCTGGCTTTTCAGGGAGATCGCTCCCCCGGCCAGGAAGGCTCCGACTCCCAACAAGACAACGGTCCACATGTTTAGAGGGTCTCCAACCAGTTGCGCAGCAGGCGGTTGCCCGCCGTGCCGGATTTCTCGGGGTGGAACTGGACCGCGGAGAGCGGTCCGTTTTCCACGGCGGCGACGAACGGGGTGCCGTGGGTGCTCCAGGTAACCTTGGGGGCGCTCATCGCCGGCTGGGTGATGTCAAACTCCCAGTGGCGCACGCCGTAGGAGTGCACGAAGTAGAACCGCTCCTGTTCGATCCCCTCGAACAATCGGCTGCCCTCGGAAACCTGGACGGTGTTCCAGCCCATGTGTGGGATCACTTCGGCTTCCAGGCGCTCCACGACGCCGGGCCATTCGCCCAGTCCCTGGCTGCGCACCCCGTGTTCCACGCCCTCATCGAAGAAGACCTGGTGGCCAACGCAGATGCCCAGCACCGGTCGGCCGCCGGCAACCCGGCGTCCGATCCAGCGCGGCGCGTCAATGGCCTTGAGCTGTTGCATCACCGAGGCGTAGGCCCCCACCCCGGGGACCACCAGGCCATCGGCTTCCAGGATCGCGGTGGAGTTGGCGGTCAACTCCACGTTGGCTCCGGCCGCCTCCAGGGCGCGTACCGCAGAGCGGACATTGCCGGACCCGTAGTCCAGGACGACTACGTTTTTACTTCCCACCTACAGCGCACCCTTCGTGGACGGGATTTGGTCCCCCATGCGGGGGTCGGTTTCCACCGCTTCGCGCAGCGCCCGTGCCAGGGCCTTGAACTGCGCTTCAACGATGTGGTGTGGGTCGCGCCCGGAGAGTACCTCGATGTGGGCGCAGATCTGGGCGTGGAAGGTCAGCGACTCGAAGACGTGGCGCGTCATCGACCCGGTGAAGTGCCCTCCGATCAGGTGGTATTCCTGGCCGGCCGGCTCCCCGCCGTGCACCAGGTAGGGCCGCCCGGAGATGTCCACGACGGCGCGGGCCAGGGCCTCGTCCAACGGCGCGTAGGCGGTGCCGAACCGGCGGATGCCGGCCTTGTTGCCCAGGGCGGTGCGCAGCACCTCGCCAATGGTGATGGCGGTGTCCTCCACGGTGTGGTGCACGTCGATGTGGGTGTCGCCGGTGGCGCGCACGGTCAGGTCGATCAGCGAGTGCTTGGACAGTGCGGTGAGCATGTGGTCGAAGAACGGCACGGAGGTGCTGATCTCGGACTTGCCGGTGCCGTCCAGGTCAAGTTCGACGAACACGGACGATTCGCTGGTCACGCGTTCCATGCGGGCTTTGCGGCCGCCCAGGGATTCGGCAGACATCTTCTTCCTTCGCTAGCTTCTGGCAGTTTGCTGGTGCGCCGGTTCGAGCAGCTCGCTGAGCCGGTCGAGGAAGGCGGTGGTTTCCGCCTCGGTGCCGGCGGTGACGCGCAGGGTGCCAGGGATCCCGTTGTTACGCACAATGATCCCTGCCTCGAGCAGGCCCTGCCAAATCGCTTCCGGATCCTGCAGCCCGCCGAAGAACACGAAGTTCGAATCGCTGACCGAGGGCTGCAGGCCCAGTTCGGTCAACCGGGTGACGATCCGGTCACGCTGGGTCTTGATCTGTTCGACCTCGGCCAGCAGCGCGTCCACGTTTTTCAGTGCCGCGATCGCGGTGGCCTGGGTGACCGCCGAGAGGTGGTAGGGCAGGCGCACCAACCGGATGGCGTCACTGACTTCAGGGGCCGCGGCCAGATAGCCAAGGCGTGCCCCGGCCAGCGCAAACGCCTTGGACATGGTCCGGGTGACGATCAGGCGCTGGCGGCCGGGCAGCAGGCCCAGCGCGGACTTGGTGCCGGCCAACGCGAACTCGGCGTAGGCCTCATCGACGATCACGATCGCGTTGTTCTCGCTGGCCGCCTCGTAGACGGCCTGGATGACATCCAGCCCCAGGGCGGTACCCGTGGGGTTGTTGGGTGAGCAGAGGATCACGATGTTCGGGCGGTGTTCGCGCACCTGGCTGGCCGCCGATTCGGCGCTGAGCGTGAAGTCCGCGGCACGGGTTCCGGCGATGAAGGCGGTGTCGGTGCCGCTGGCCAGCAGCGGGTACATGGAGTACGTGGGTACGAAGCTCATGACGCTGCGTCCCGGTCCACCGAAGGCCTGGAGGATTTGCTGCAGGATTTCGTTCGAGCCGTTCGCCGCCCAGATGTTCTCGGCGCGCAGTTCATGCCCCAGGTAGTCGGCGAGCAGTTCACGCAGTTCGGTGAATTCGCGGTCCGGGTAGCGGTTGAGGGTGGTGGCGGCCTTGGCCACTTCTTGTGCAATTGCCTCGACCACGGCCGGCGGCAGTGGATGGGTATTTTCGTTGACGTTCAACTGGATGGGCACGTCGATTTGCGGCGCGCCGTAGGGAGAGAGCCCGCGGAGATTCTCACGCAAGGGCAGTTGACTTAACAGTTCACTGCGGTCTTTCACACGGTAATTCTAAGCTGGGGCGG
The DNA here is from genome assembly GCF_005774635.1 of Glutamicibacter sp. V16R2B1. Taxonomy (NCBI): domain Bacteria; kingdom Bacillati; phylum Actinomycetota; class Actinomycetes; order Micrococcales; family Micrococcaceae; genus Glutamicibacter; species Glutamicibacter sp. V16R2B1. The sequence continues at coordinate 9,042 of NZ_VATX01000006.1, read as the reverse complement.
GCGCTGGCAGTGAATCAGTGACGCTCCAGGCGGTAACAATGAACCGTGGGCTACTGCTGGTCCAGGACCGGAATCTGCAGGGTTTGTCCGGCCTGCAGCACGCCGCCATGCAGCGAGTTCATTTCGCCGATGTAGCGAATGGCATCTTCCTGGTTGTAGCCTTGCGCGTATTCGCTGGCCAAGTCCCACAGGGTGTCCCCGGGAATGACGGTCACCTCCACCGTTTCAACGCCTACTGGCTCCTGGTCGGAGGCCATTACGGAGTTGGAGAACGTGGTCAGCAGGAAAGTTGCGGCCAGGGCCAGCAGGAAGACCGGAACCCCGATCAACACAACCCAGCCGCGTCGGGTCAGGCGGATTCGCATGCGTGTGGTGCTTTGATCTTTATCCAGTGCCGTAGTGGCCATGGCCGATCTCCTCTCAGGACGAGCGTGATGCGAGTTTCTAATGTTCGAACATCTCATTCGAAGATATGTTCGGATCTAGTACATCTTTTCTAACAGAGCTCGGCGACACTTGTCTAGATAGTTCGAACAAATCTTTGAAAGAGGCTTCGAAATCCACTAGGATTTCGAAGTAAATCGAGCATGAAGACATCACAACAGTCAGCACCGACAGTTTGACCGCTCGGCCATGACTCGCAATCGTTAGGGAAGGCAGAAATTACATGTCAGCATCACAACGCACTCCGCGTGCCAATGCTCGGTCGCTGACCATCCGCCAGAAGAAGATCCTGGAAACCATCCAGCGGGCCATCGGGAACAACGGCTACCCGCCCTCGATGCGTGAGATTGGCGACTCGGTCGGGTTGGCCAGCCTCTCCTCGGTAACCCACCAGTTGGGTCAGCTGGAGAAGCTCGGCTATATCCGCCGTGACCCGCGCCGTCCCCGCGCCATGGAAATTCTGCTTCCGCTGCAGCTGAACGACGAGTCTGAATCCGCTTCCAAGGAACCGGCCGCCCAGCCGGAGCCGGCCGATGAGACCAAGGTCATTGAGCTAAGCACCTCGGCGGACACCACGATGGTGCCACTGGTTGGACGCATTGCCGCCGGTGGTCCGATCCTGGCTGAGCAGAGCGTCGAGGATGTCTTCTCCCTGCCGCGTCAGCTCGTGGGCCACGGTGAGCTGTTCATGTTGCGGGTTTCGGGCGACTCCATGGTGGATGCCGCCATTTGCGACGGCGACTGGGTGGTGGTGCGCCGTCAGCAGACCGCCGACAACGGCGACATCGTTGCCGCCCTGCTGGATGAGGAAGCCACCGTCAAGACCTTCCGCCAGCGTGATGGCCACACCTGGCTGCTTCCGCAGAACTCGCGCTACGAACCGATTCTGGGCGACAGCGCCACCATCATGGGCCGAGTTGTTTCGGTGATGCGTTCGCTCTAGCCTTCCTGCCACCTTCGGCACAGTCCCGGTGTTTCGCGTTACCAAACGCGGCACACCGGGATCTTGTTTTGGCTCTGCTCGACGCTCCCACCCAAGCCGGGAATCAATTCATCCGGATAACGTCCGCTAGGGAGCGAGGCAGGTGAAGGCCGGCAGTGGCAGGCGCAGTTGTTCAAGGACCACCTTTTCGTGGGGCACCACGGGGATTGGCAGGTCATCGAGCCTGAACCAGCGAAGATCCACGGCTTTGTCCGGCTCGTGGATCTCGGGTGTGCCCTGCCAGGTGCGGCATTCGAAAAATAAGTCGACGCGGCCGGGCTGTTCCTTGACCGCAGCCGGGCGCTGCAGCACCGTCAGGGGGTGAAGATGTTCTTCGCGGACCCGTACACCCAGCTCCTCGCCGGCTTCTCGAATGGCTGCCGCTACTGCGCTTTCCCCATTCTCCAGATGCCCGGCGGCGGCAGCGCCCCAGTACCCGTCCAGGAAACCAGTGCCTCGCCGCTGTTGCAGCAACACGGCGTCGGCTTGGCGAAAGATCACGTAACTCACTGCGATGAGTCCGCTGCGTGCCGGAGGCAAGTCCTGCGGTGGAAGGCTCATGAGGTCCTTCGTTTCAGGTCGGTGCTCTGCGTGACGACCGCTGCGGCCGAGAGGATGCTCCAGCGCTGCACGGCTTCCGAGAGCTGGGCCGTCTGCTTGTCCAGGACGGTGGCGGCGGTATCGGAAACGAGCCGCGCGGCGGTTTGCCGCGCCCGCTGCGGCAGTCGGTGATCCGTAGCGGCCAGCGCCAGGTAGCGGCAGAGGATTCCGGTGAATAGGCCCCCATCCCCGCCCTGTTCCAGGCGCAGCCCCTGCTGTGGAACGGTGAGCCCACGGTCCACCGCGTCGATGAGGTCGGCGGCCTGGCGCAGGTACCGTTCGTCCCCGAGCTCCAGCCAGGCCCCAAGGATTGGGCCCTGGTTGTAGGTGTAGATCTGTCCTTCGAGCCGATGTCCGGCGTTAACCAGATAGATCCCATCCAGGTAGAGGCCCAGGGTGGGGTCGAAGAGCTTCTCGCGCATCCAGTCGACCAGCGAGGCAGCGGTTTTCCGGTCCCCGATGCGGGCGAAGTGCAGGGCCGCGGGGCCGTTGACCGGCACGTTCTTGAACGCGCGTTTGCGTGACCAGTACAGACCACCGCCAAGCACCGAATCCTGACCGCTGCGCAGTTGGCGGGTCAGCGAGTCCACCGCCGACTGGGCAAGTTTTGCCGGTTGCTGGTGCAGTTCCAGGCACAGCGCGTTCAGCCGGTGGCTGGAGAGCGCCAGCCAGGCCATGTCATCAAAGAAATAGTTCGGGAACACCCCGAAGTTGCGGATCTTGATCCCGCGCAGCAGCCGCAGCCCGCGGCGCACCTCGGCCTTGGCTGCCTCGGGTGCGCCGGCCCGCACATAGTGACACCCCATGTCCACGATCGCGTCCAGGTAGTGGGCCTGCCACCAGTAGTGCCATTCAGACCATGGGGCGTCCCCTCGGATCCGGCGCCCACGGGCTGCCGGCGCGTTAGGGGTGGGAACCGGTGCCCGCAACGCTCCGATCCAGGTGCCGGGCAGCCCCATGAGCCGGTGCCCGAAACGGTCGTTGACATCACGGGCAGCGTTGTCGGCCAGCGCGGTCCAGCTGTGGGTCATGCACTGCTCCTCTACCTGACGGGGGTCGGTGGGCAACCACCGGGTGCGGCGGTGTTCTGTGACGAGTCTACGTTTCCCGCCCAGCGCGCGCATTTGCCGCCGTACTTGGCTTGGCGTCGGCCGCGGGAGCATGCTGGAGACATGATGCGTGCAGCGGTTATCGATGTTCCCGGTCCGGCTGAATCCATTGCGGTGCGTGAGGTTCCGATTCCCAGACCGCAACCGGACGAAGTGTTGGTGCGCGCCGAGTTCTCCTGCGTGAACCATGTGGACACCTTTGTGCGTTCCGGCGCGTACGCCACCGAGCTTCCTTCCCCGTTCATCATCGGCCGGGATGTGGCCGGCACGGTCGAGGCCGTGGGTGAGTCGGTCACCGGGTTCAGCGTCGGGGACCGGGTCTGGTCAAACTCGTTGGGGTATGACAGGCGGCAGGGGTCCTTTGCCGAATTCTGCGTGGTGCCGGCCGCACGGCTTTTCACGCTCCCGCAGAACGTGGCGGATTTGCGCGGCGTGGTGGCGCTGTCCCATGCCATGACCACCGCGTGGCTGGGGCTGGGGCGCAGCGCACCGCTGGCCGCCGGGCAGTCGGTGTTCATTGGTGGGGCGGCCGGTGCCGTGGGCAGTGCAGCCGTGCAGTTTGCCTGCGCCCGGGGCGCCCGGGTGATTGCCAGCGCCGCCCCGGCGGATCATTCCTGGGTCAGGGATTTGGGGGCTGACACCGTGCTGGACTATGCCCGGCCCGACCTCATCGAAGCGGTGGCCTCCCATGTGCCCGAAGGTGCCGCGATCTGGTGGGACACGTCGGGTCACCAGCAGCTGGCCCAGCTTATCCCGGCGCTGGCCAACCGGGGCACCGTGTTGATTTCCGCGGGCCTGCAGGCCGAGGCCAGCATTCCGGTCGGTGCGCTCTACACCCGGGATGTGAGCGTGAAGGGTTTCGCCGTCTCGAACGCGAGAGCCGAGGAACTTTCTGCGGCGGCCGCCGCGCTGAATGAGTTGCTGGCCACGAGGGAGCTGAAGTACCGGGTGGATCGCGAATTGCCCTTGGAGCAGGCTGGCGAAGCCCACCGGCTGGTGGAGGCCGGTGGGCTTCATGGAAAGGTTCTGGTGCGCCTGCGCGGCTGACCCGGGCGGGGGCGGCCGGCCCCGGCTACTTGTTCGGGTTCAGCCGTTTGAGCACCCCGAGGATGACCTTCTTGTCCGGAGTGGGCCACATCGGCGGCAGCGAGCTCTTCAGGTAGCCGCCGTAGCGTGCAGTGGCCATCCGGGAATCCAGCACCGCCACCACGCCCTTGTCGTTGATCGACCGGATCAGGCGTCCGGCCCCCTGGGCCAGGCGCACCGCAGCGTGGGCGGCGGAGACCTGCATGAATCCGTTGCCGCCGTGGCGGGCGATGTCCTGGGTGCGGGCCTTGGAGATCGGGTCATCGGGGCGCGGGAACGGGATCTTGTCGATGATCACCAGCCGGCAGGCGTCCCCCGGCACGTCCACCCCCTGCCACAGGGTCATGGTGCCGAACAGGCACGCATCCCGGTCGGCGCTGAAGTCGGCGACCAGGGATTTCATGCTCGCCTCCCCCTGGCACAGGATCGGCACGTCCAGCTTCGGGCGCAGGATCGCCGCCGCCTCCTCGGCCGAGCGCTTCGAGGTGAACAGCACCAGCGCCCCTCCCCCGGAGGCCTCGATCAGATCCTCGATCTCATCCAGGGTTTCGGCGCTGAGCTGCCGCCCGGGCTTGGGCAGGTGCTTGGCCACGTACAGGATCCCCTGCTTGGGGTAGTTGAACGGACTGCCCACGTCCACGCCCTGCCAGGAGGGGGCGCCCTCCCCCATCAGGCCCAGCGCCCCGGCGACGGAGTCGAACTGGGCGCCGATGGCCAGGGTGGCGCTGGTGAGCACGACCGTGCGCCCGTCAAACAGGCCCTCGCGCAATTTGCCGGCCACCGACAGCGGCGCCACGTTCAGGGTGGCGGGGGTGGATTCATCGGCCTCCACATAGCCACGGCCCTCAACGAACTCACGCGGCCGTGACGTCCAAATCACCTCGCGGCGTTCCTCGTGCTCCAGCATCCGCAGCGAGTCATCGAGCACCGCCTGCATCTGCGAGCGGGCCGTCTGCCGGCCACCGTCCACCGGATCCCCGGCTTCGGGCTTGGTCAGGGACAGGATGACCCGGGCCTGTTCGGCGATGTCGTTCAGTGCAATCCCGCTGGCCTCGTCCAGGCCGCGTTCCAGCAGGCCAGTGGCCTGCCCGGACAGCGCCTTGTCCAGCCGGTTGGCGGCGTTGACCATTTCATCGACGTTGACCGCGCAGTGGCGCTTCATCGACCCGGCGGCGGTGAGCACGGTGCGCGGAGACAACGCGCTGGCCACCGAGGAAGTGACCCGGTCCTGCAGTTCGTGGGCCTCATCGATGATCGCCACATCGAAGTCCGGCAGCACCGAGAGCCCCTCGAACGCGGACACCGCCAGCAATGCGTGGTTGGTGATCACCACGTCGGCCTCGGCGGCCCGGGCCCGGGCCATCTCGGAGAAGCATTCATCGGCCATCGGGCACTTTTGGGAGCCCAGGCATTCCATGGCGGAAACCGAGACCTGGCGCCAGGCCTTGTCCGAGACCCCGGGCACCAGTTCGTCCCGGTCCCCGGTCTCGGTTTCCTCGGCCCACTCGCGCAGCTTCATGACCTCGGTTGCCAGCGGGGAGAAGACCTGGCCGGCGGCCGGGGCCTCGTCCATGGCGAACAGCGTGCCCTCGTCATCCGGGTACCCGCCGCCGAGCTTGTACTGGCACAGGTAGTTGGCCCGGCCCTTGAGCAGGGAGACGTCCATGGGACGCGAAAGCTTGCCCTTCAGGGCGTTAAGCAGGCGTGGGACATCGCGGCCCACAATCTGGGACTGCAGCGCCAGGGTGGCGGTGGAGACGATCACCGGCTTGGCCGAGGTCTGGGCGTAGGCCAGGGCCGGAATCAGGTACCCCATCGACTTGCCCGTACCGGTGCCGGCCTGCACCAGCAGGTGCTCGTCCTCCTCCAGGGCGCGCACCACCTGGCGCACCATTTCCTGCTGCCCGGTGCGGCTTTGGCCGCCCATGGAGGACACGGCGGTCTCCAACAGGTCCAACGCCTGCTTCTGCTTATCCATGAATGTTGTACTGCTCCAACTCCGCAGCCAGCGACTTGCGGACCTTGACGATCATGCGGGTGCCCGATTCCTGGTGCTCGCTGTCCAGGATCTCGGCTTCGGCCTGGTGCAGCTTGGCCACCAGGTCCCCGCGCTCATACGGGATGAGCACTTCAAGCTGGATGTCCGGCCGCGGGATCGAGGAGCTGATCTTGGCAAGCAGCTCGTCGATGCCCTGCCCGGTGTAGGCCGAGACCACCACCGAGTTTGATTCGCGGTTGCGCACCCGTTCGATGACGTACGGGTCGGCCACGTCGGCCTTGTTCAGCACGATGATCTCCGGGATGTGCATGGCCTCCACCTCGGTGAGCACCTTGCGCACCGCGGCGATCTGGCCTTCGGGATCCGGGTGGGAGGCATCCACCACGTGCAGGATCAGATCCGAGTCGGCGATCTCCTCCAGCGTGGAGCGGAACGCCTCCACCAGCTGGGTGGGCAGGTTGGAGACAAAACCAACCGTGTCCGCCAGTGTGTAGGTCAACCCGTCCTCGGTGGCCGCCTGGCGCACGGTGGGATCCAGGGTGGCGAACAATGCGTTCTCCACCAGCACCCCGGCGTTGGTCAGCCGGTTGAGCAGCGAGGACTTGCCGGCGTTGGTGTACCCGGCGATCGCCACGGAGGGGACCTCGTTGCGCCTGCGGTTGGCGCGCTTGGCCTCGCGGGCCGGCTTCATGCCCTTGATCTCGCGGCGCAGCTTGGCCATCCGGTCGCGAATGCGCCGGCGGTCCATTTCGATCTTGGTTTCACCAGGACCGCGCGAACCGATGCCGCCGCCGGCGGCGCCAACCCGGCCACCGGCCTGGCGGGACATCGACTCGCCCCAACCGCGCAGGCGCGGCAGCAGGTACTCCAGCTGTGCCAGTTCCACCTGGGCCTTGCCCTCGCGGGACTTGGCGTGTTGGGCGAAGATGTCCAGGATCAGTGCGGTGCGGTCAATGACCTTGACCTTAACGATGTCCTCCAGCGCACGGCGCTGGGAGGGCGCGATCTCCGCGTCCACGATCACGGTATCCGCCCCGGTGTCGGCGACGATGCCGCGCAGCTCCTCGGCCTTGCCCGATCCCAGGTAGGTATTCGGGTCGACCTTCAGGCGACGCTGCACGACCCCGTCCAGGACTTCCGAACCGGCGGTTTCGGCCAGCGCGGCCAGTTCGCGCAGCGAGTTCTCGGCCTCCTGGGCGGTCCCTTCGGACCAGACCCCGGCCAGCACCACGCGTTCCAGGCGCAGCTGGCGATTTTCAACTTCGGTGACGTCTTCGAGTTCGGTGGACAACCCGGCTACGCGGCGCAGCGCGCGACGATCGGCCAGATCTTCCTGGAAGCCGTCGTATTCGGTGTGCTCCTGGACGAAACTGTCCAGGGCGGTGGCGCGGTTGGCGAAGATGTCCTCTTCGTCCTCGGCGGCGAACCGGTGCGTGGTCGGCGTCTGCTGCTTGTCGGCAGCCAGGATCCGGTCGATGGCGGCCTGGATCTGCTCGTCATCCATCGGCGAGTTGTTCTCGTTGGACTCGGTATTGGTCATGTTCCCCTTTGAAGTGCTGTACATTCCAGAATAGTGCTCGCTGCCCCCGGTTGGCGATTGGCCACGGGGACGTTCGATGTGATTCGACATGGTTGTCTTCCTTGCGCTGTTCGCTGCTGATTAATGATTCGAATCGGCAACACGCTGGAACAAGGGAAATTAAGATCCCTGGCAAACACTTCACCTTGAGAGCTGGGCAAGGAAGGGAAGCAGTCCAAAGAGAAAAACCCTGATGTCGTCCATGGAATCTCAACGCTGGGGGCATCAGAAATATGCCCGGGCTGTTAGCGGGATTCGCGGGTTACCGTGCTGACGGTGTTAGACGAAAATCAGGATCATGCCAGAAATTGTACCAGTTGCCCGGTCCTGGCGATATTGCGTAGCGCACATCGTTTGTTGGCCGTGAACACTCCGGGATAATCTTCGGTGTATGAGCTCGGATCACTACTTCAGCGCCACACCCGCGTCCGCCGATGAACGGCGCACCATCACGGTCGAGCTCAACGGCCAGAAGTACCAGGTGCAAACCGCTTCGGGGACCTTCTCCCCCACCGGGCTGGACAAGGGCACCGCGGTGCTCTTGGAGCACGTGCCGGCCCCACGCGGCACCGTCCTGGACATCGGCTGTGGCTGGGGTCCGGTCGCCATGACCGCGGCACTGCAGAACCCGGATTCGAAGGTTTACGGGGTTGAGGTCAATGAGCGCTCCATCGACTTGGCCCGGCTCAACGCCCAGGCGCTTGGACTGGAGAACCTGACCATCAGCGACCCCGACGGGCTCGAGGATGACCTGCAATTCGACACCATCTGGTCCAACCCGCCGATCCGCATCGGCAAGGACGCGCTGCACGAGCTGCTGCTGAAGTGGCTGCCCCGGCTGGCTCCGGGCGGTGAAGCGTGGATGGTGGTCCAAAAGAACCTGGGCAGCGATTCACTGCAGAAGTGGCTGGTGGGGCAGCTGCCAACGGACTGGAGCATCACCCGCGAGACCAGCTCCAAGGGCTTCCGCATCCTGAAGGTCACCCGGCCGAACTAATCCGTGCCCGGGCCAAGCGCCGTTCGAAGGTGGCTGGCCTTGGCCAGCACGAAGCGCTGCCTGCCTAGACGATATGAGGTGTAGGGCTTGGTAGGTCTGGTCAGAGCTGGAACCTCCGCTTCATAATGATTGAACGCTCTACGGCGTAGCGTGGATCACCAACATGATCACCACGAACCCGTGGATTTCCTCGGGTCTGTGGCGCCACTGTTGTGTTGGTGCCGACAGATGAACGAGGAGGTTCCA
>NZ_VATX01000064.1:0-2851 GCF_005774635.1 Glutamicibacter sp. V16R2B1 | reverse complement strand
GTAGGTGGACGCCTTCCCGTAGCTGCCGCCGCGCCAGGCACCTCCGGTCGAATGGGTATGACGGTGTTCCCGGGAGCCGGCCGCGGCCACGAGTGCTTCCAGTTCGTCGAGGCGGGCGAGGGTGGTCCGGGGTTGCTGCCGCACCATGTGCTCGACGTCCGGCGGGTCGACGACGCCGCGGTTGTCTGGAGTGAGGATCGCGCCGGACAGGTCGCCGATCTGGATGAACGGCTGGCCGGGCCACGGCAGCGACCACTCGGATTGGTCGGCCGCCTGCGCGATTCGCTTCTCCTCGGCGATCCGCGCGGCGATGAACTCGCCGATCTCCATGCGTGCCACCTCAGCCCGAGAAGTCGGTCGGCGGGGCGGCCGGATCGGCGACCGGCGTCGGCGGCACGAGCCGCTCCGGGTTCGACGCAGAAATGCCCCGCAGCTTCCCGCGGAAGGTAGCCCGGACGTCGGGCTGTACGTCGTCGGGAATGCCTGCGTCGTCGCAGCGGGCGACGAACCGTCGGAGCCCGCCGAGAGTGACGGGGTCGCCGGTGACGCCGAGATGGTCGCTCACGACGGCGGCCCCTGCTGCGGTCGGACCATCTGCGCGACCAGGTACAGCGCCTGCTTCTCGTCGAACCCAGCCCGGAGAAGCGACAGGAACGACTCGTGGAGGGCGACGGCTGCCTCGGCTATCGACAAGGGCTTGTCGGTCACGGTGTCCTTTCCTCGGCGGCTGCTCGCCATGTGAGTGCCTGGTGCAGCAGGGCATGCAGCTCCGGGGGGAGTTCGCCGGCTTCTTCCGCAGCGATGATGAGCCGTGCTGCCCGGTGCAGGGTGAGGCCGTCGCCGGGGGAGTGGCCGTCAGTCTGGTCAGATCGGCTCACGCTCACCCACCCCGATCAGGCTGTGCTCGACGATGATGTGATGCCCCACCCGGGCTAGTGCTTCCTCCCGGTCCGGGTCGTCTTCCGGGTGGAAACAGAGCGGGCACAGCGCCCGGTAGACCTCCACCGTCCGGTCGTGGCGGTGCTGCCACCAGCCGCGGACCAGGGCGATCAGAGCAGGTATCAGCAGCATCCACGGCCCCCGGCGGTGTGAACGTGGGTTCGAACGGGCATTCGAACCGGCATGAACGTGAATCTTGGATCGTTAGGTGTCCTCGCCGGGCTCGCCGCTGTCATCATCGCCCTACTCGTGCTGTTCGACGCGGTCGTCATGAGCGCGGACCTGCTCGGCGTGGTCCTGCTCATCGTCGGGCTCGTGGTGCTGCTCGCCGGGCCGGTTGTCACCTGGGGGCGCAGGGGCTGAGTAGTGCTGTTCAGCCCAGAGGCGGCAGCGATCATCGAACACCGTCCAAAACCCGTCGTGCGAGCCTCTCGCGGGCGCGGTGAAGGCGTCGTCCGAAACCCGGCCCATCGTTGGCGTGTCCCGAGGGCGGGCGCCGGGGTTGTAGCCGTAGGCGATGTCCTGCAGCCGTTCTGTCTCCTCTTGGATCGAGCCCATCACCTGCCCACGGACCCGGTCCGCCACCCGCTGAAACGCTTCCCGGTAGTACTCCCGCGTCGCGGTGGGGGCGTTGGCGATGGTGGGGGCGTTGGCGCTCCAGCCGCCGATAGCCCGCTCCCAGCGCTCAGCTGCTGCCGCGACGTTCGCTTGGTCGTACTCGACCGGACCGCCATCGAAGTAGAAGAAGCCCCCGCCGGTCCAGCCGGCGTTCTCCACGCCCCGGTCCGGGCTCCAGCTCATCGAGTCGAGGGAGCCGTGCCAGTTGTCGAGGATGTCGTCCATGTCGGCCAGCACGTCGTCAACCGTCCGGCGGTCAGCAGGATTCTCCTGGGTCATCAGCCATCCGCCCTGTTCGCCGCGTCCAACAGCATCACCGCAAGTTCCCGGGCCGCCGCCGTCGACAGCTCGAAGTCGTCGCCGCGTGGCACGTGCAGCGAGCAGATCCGAACTGCGGGGCCGGGTGTTGCGGTGTGCGCACGGGTGTAGGCCACGTCAACACTGTGGCCGTTCAGGTCCTCAACGTCGTGGATGCTGTTCCAGATGCTCATCGGCCAGCTCCTGTCTCGCGGGCCCGCTTCTCGTACAGCCTCTGCCAGTAGGCGGCGATCCACGGGGCCCGGCGGCCCGGCCTTGGGTAGGCCTGACGCTGCCAGACAATCGTCAGATCGAGCTTGCCGTTCCGCCGGATGAAGTCTTCCACCATTTCTTGGCGGGGGATACCGGGCGGAAGGTTCGTCACCTTCTCAGTGTACGTGTGAGCCCGGCATTCCCCGCGATAACACGCAGGTCACGGGCCGAGCTTCTCTCTCACGTTGTCTTCGAAAAGGCGTCCAGCTCGCACGTATCTGTCGAGCGTGGTTCGAGAACTCCAACGACCTTGCCGCATGATCTCCCGGTCGTTGGCTCCGTTCTTTGCGGCTTGGGTTGCCATACCTGACCGGAGCGAGTGGGCGCTGAACGACTCGGGGTCTTCGACTACTCCTTCGGCGCGACGCCGGATGATGTTCCTGACGGTTGTGGCTGCCATCCGGCCAGCGGCGATCTTCCCGGATCTGCTGACCGCACGGAAGGCGGGTCCGCCGGTGTGACCTTGGTCGAGGAGGTGCGAGCGCCATGCGATCCAGGCCCGGACTGGGCAGGTCGATGGCTTCGATCCGTAGGTCAGGCCGACTTCGGCACCTTCGCCTGCCTGGTCGGTGTTCGACCGGTGGAGGGCTACCCGCAGGCCGTCGGGGACAGTCACGAAGTCGGCGAGGTCGAGTGACACCAGCTCGGAGCGGCGGAAGGCGCCGGCGAATCCGATGAGGATCAGTGCCCGGTCTCGGGCGTGTTCGGGGTTGTTGGCGTCGAG
>NZ_VATX01000063.1:0-3659 GCF_005774635.1 Glutamicibacter sp. V16R2B1 | reverse complement strand
CCCAGTGCGTTCGTCCAGAGGATGGTGAGCTGCTGCACCGCGGTGTCGAGATCGAAGTTCGAGCTGTTCTCGGTGTTGAACAGAAGGGCGGTGAAGTAGGCGACCATGCCGCCGAGCGCCTGCGCGGCGTACGCGGGATCGACGTTGCGGTCGGCGAGATCGGCGTCCTGGAGGATCCGCACGCGCCTCTCGATGGGGTGGGCGAAGACCTCGTGGCGTTGCAGGCGAATCTTGAGAACGTCGTTGTCGAAGGTGGCGACCTGCTGAATGACCTGCATTATCTTGGCGTTCGCGGCATACGTCTCGAGATAGTGCCGGTTGGCCGTGCGCCACCTGATCCACGCGACCGGCCCCGACGGGTCGACCGCCCACATTGACCTGACCGGCAGACCGAACGCCGCCGCGGCGATGCGGTCGCACCTCGCGCAGGCCGGCTACCAGATCACCAGCCACGAGCGCACCGAGGAGAACGAGACCCCGTGACCGACCCGACCCCCGAGACGCCGCCCGTCGAGTACACGATCACCGCCACCATCACCACGCTCAGCAGCGACAACGCCGACCGCATCCACTCCGAACTCAACAAGGTTATCCAGTGGGCCCGCAGTCACGGGTACGCCCGCGAGGTCGGCGCCGAACTGTCCATCGTCGACTCGACCACCCCGCCCAGCATCGGCGCGTGGGGCAAGGCTGTCGCCCAGCAGCTCGCCGGCGAACTCGACCGCCGCGCCGGCCAGCTCCTCGGCTGGGCGATCACCTTCCGGCTCGACGACGGCCGTGTCGTGCTCGACGACATCGACCTGTGCGGCACCGTCACCGAAGCCACCGCCCTCGCAACCTCTCGGGACCGCGACCAGTTCGGCGACGGCCCGGGACGCCGCGGGATCGCCGCGTTGCACGCCCGCCCGGCGACCGTGCCCGCCCCGGCCACCAGCGAGGAGACCGCAGGTGCCTGACCGCCACCGCATCCACGCGGCCACCCCCGGCGGCTCGACCGCTGTCGTCGACATCACCACCACCGAACCCGGCAACGTCACGCTCCTGCGCGCGCTTCTCTCGGCCGCCGGGTTCGAGGTCACCAGCGACGATCGCGCCGACGAGCAGGCCAGCCACATCTGCCCGGCCTGCGACGACGGCGAAGGCCCCTGTCTCTGCCCGCTCGCCCCGGCCGAGGAGACCAGCGCCGAGGGCCTCCCGGAAGACGGCGACTGCCCGCACTGCCCCGGCACGGGATGCGTGGCCTGCTCCGCCCGCCACCTGCCAGCCGAGAAGGCCGAACGCGCGTTCATGGCCTGCCCCGCGACCCACCTGCCCGAGATGGCATGCGGCACCTGCGGCTGGCCCGCCGAGGGAGCCGATCGTGGCTGACACCGCCACCCGCGCCGACACGCTCCTCGACGAGGTCACCCGCCTCCGCCGCCAACTTGCCGACGCCCAGGCCGAGGCCGTCCGGTGGGAGCGGGTCGCATTCGACGCCGCTATCGAGATCGGCACCCTCCACGCGCTCCTCGACGAGACCGACCACCTGCGCATCGAGCCCGAGACCGCCCGCCGGACCGCGAGCCACGAGCGGGCCGAGCGGCGGGAGGAGATCGAGTGGCTCCGCGCCGAGCTGGATGCCCGCCGCTGCCCCCTCGCCGGCGTACGCGCCACCCTCGGTCGCGCCGCAGGAGCCGCCGGCATCCTCGCGGGCGCACTCGCCGTCGTCGCCAGCGTCGGGCGTGGAGCCACCTCATGAGCGCCCACACCTGCCACGCCGAGGGCTGCACCACCCCGTGCCCGCCGCGGATGCTCATGTGCCACCCGTGCTGGGACCTGGTACCCCACGACCGTCAGCGGGCCGTACTCGACGCCTACCAGCCCGGACAGGAACGGCTCCGGGTCATGCCGTCCGATGCCTGGCTCACCGCAGCTTTCAGGGCAAACAACGCGGTCGCCCTCGCCAAGGGCCAGCCGCTGCCATACCCGGCCATGGAAGAGGCCCAGCCATGATCGCCTTCGTCGCCCGTGTCCGCCGCCCGCGGCCAGCGCCCGCAGCCACGCCGTGCACCCACCCGGCCGCCGCCCTCACTGCACGGCCCGCAGGGCTCGGACGTGCGTGGGTCCAGCAGTGCCAGTGCGGCCGGCAGGAGGTGCTGGAGCCGTGAGCCCCCAGGGTCCGCTTTCACATCGCCTGCATGTCGCGCGCCAGAGGCAGACCCGGGCCGACACGGCGATCCGCTGTGCCGGTAGTCCCCGCCCTGGGGGCACACCCACGATCCCACAGCCCGCCGAGGAGGCGACCCGTGCCGACTGAGCCACGCCGCCGCACCGGCATCACCATCCAAGCCGGCCCCGTCCCCATCGGCCTCTGGCCGGCCCTCATCGCCGCTATCCGCGCGGCTGGCCGTGACCTCGGGGTGCAGCTCCGCGTCATGCCCGTCAGCGGCCCCGGTGAGCCTGTGGTCGACCCGGACACCGGCCTGATCGCCCGACTCCGCGCCCGGGTCGCCGAGCTGGAGGAGTCCAACCGCGTCATCCTCGGCCGCAAGGCCCGGCTGGCAGACGAGATGTCCGCCTCGGAAGGCGTCAGCAACAAGCTCGTCGCCGAAGCGGACGACGCGCGCCTGTCAGCCGAGCGGCATGCCGCCGAGCTCCTCGGTGCAGTCGGCGCGTGGGTACGAACCGCGAGCCGGGAGCAGCAGCGCGCCGAAGCCGCCGAGGCGGACGTGGAACGGGTGCGGGCACTCCACCGCGCCGTCGGCCCGTACTGCTCGCACTGCTCCGACCCGGTCGTCCGCCGCGGGCGCATGAAGCCCGACGGCCCGATCGTGTCCGAAGGGCGGCTCGTGCCCTACCCGTGCCCGACAGTGCGCGCCCTCGACGCCGCCGGCACGCCGGAACCAAGCGGGGCGGAGGACCCGCGCCGCCTATGCATACAACTGCACAACGCTCACCGAGGCCGCGCCCGAATGGAAACCGCACTCCACGACGTCCTTACCCGGCTCGAAGCCGACGCTGCCACATACCAGCGTGGCTCCGGCCCGGTAGAAGCCGGGCATACGGGCGGGGTACTCATGGCCGTTACCTGGATCCGGGAGGCCCTGGCGCAGGCGGACGCGAGACCCGAGGACATCTCCGGCCTGCCGGCCAACGCGCTGGAACAGCTCAAGCAGACGCCAGCATGGAACGCCGCCGGCACGCCGGAACTTGCAAGCGAACCGGCCAGTTCGTTGCGAGTTCGCCCCGAAGGAGCAAGCGGCGTTGCAACTGCGGGTCTCGACCGTGAACCCGGGACCGCCGAACACGGAAGCTGGAAGCCGCAGATCTACCCCATCGTCGGCGCCCTCCGCGCCGTCGACTGGACCGACTTCAACCCGACCCGTCTCGACGACCTCGCCGACGTAGCTGCGGTCATCGCCGGGGAGCTGTTCCCGCCCGAGGCCCTGGAGCGCGCCGCGATCCTTGACCCCGACATGACCCACCCCGCGTGGGCCGGGGCGCTCATGGTCGACGACGAGGCCGAGCTCGGCACGCCGGCCGCGGAGCCCGACACCAGCACGGAGCCCGCGTGACCACCTGCACCGGCATAGCCGGCGGCCACATCACCAGCACCAGCGACCCCGGCTGGTGCGTCTACTGCGGGACCGCCGTCGCACCATGAGCGCCCCGGCCCACGC
>NZ_VATX01000062.1:0-1369 GCF_005774635.1 Glutamicibacter sp. V16R2B1 | reverse complement strand
CGACCAGGTCTGGGAAGGGCTGGTTCACAAGTCGGAGCACCCGAGCCCGTACGTGCCCGCGGTGACCGCCTGCCGCGTTCTGGAACGCTACTCGGACGGCTTCCTCCGGGAGATCACCGTCCGCGACACGGAGCGGGTGCGGGAGCGCGTGACCTTCGAGGATCACAGGCGGGTGGTCTTCCAGCCGCTCAACGACCCGTGCATCGCCAAGATCGTCAACGAGCTCGGCCGGGACGACGAGGGCCTTCCCACCCTGAGCCTCCGCGTCACCCTCAGCCCGGCCGGGGTGGAGAAGGCGGAACAGACCCGCTATTTCCGCCACGAGACGGAGCGCTACTTCTCGGATGCCCTCCGATTCATCGTCGAGGGCCTCGTCCAGCGCTGCACCCGCTGATCGCCGGCGCACGCACCAGTCGATCACCCGAAACCCGATGAGCCGAAACCCGATGAGGGAGTACCCCACGATGCCAGGCGACTCCCGTCGCGCTTTTCTCCGAGGTGTCGCGCTCGCTGGTGGCGCGGTGGCAGTTCTGCCTGCCGCCGCGACCCGCCCGGCGGCCGCCGCGCCGGCCGGCCCCCGGGGGCGCGGCGGTCGTGATCAGGCCCGGCGATCATCAGTTCCCGGACCTGAACTGGGGCAGTAACCAACGCTGGGTGGGCTCTCCGGAGACCATCCAGCTGATCAGCGACGCGGAGCAGGCCCAGGCCGCGGTCCAGCGCGCCGTCGACAGTGGCACGGCCTTCGCGGTCCGCGGCGGCGGCCACTGTTACGAGGACTTCGTCTTCAACAGCGAGGTCTAGACGGTCATCGATCTCTCCGAGATGACCGGGGTGCGTTACGACCCGGAACGCTCGGCCTTCGAGGTGGAGGCCGGCGCCATCCTCATGGACGTCTACGAGCGGCTGTACAGGGTGTGGGGGGTCGTGGTCCCCGGTGGCGTTTGCTACTCGGTCGGGGTGGGCGGTCACGTCAGCGGCGGGGGCTGGGGCCTGCTCTGCCGCCGGCACGGCCTGATCGTGGACCACCTGTACGCCGTCGAGGTCGTCGTGGTCGACGCGCACGGCGGGGCACGGACGGTAATCGCCACCAGCGACGACGGCGGCCCCAACCACGAGCTGTGGTGGGCCCACACCGGTGGCGGCGGTGGCAACTTCGGCGTGGTGACGCGGTACTGGTTCCGCTCCCGCGGCACCTCGGGCCGTGCCCCCGGCGCGCAGCTGCCCAGGCCGCCGGCCGAGGTGCTGCTCAGCGCGGTCTCCTGGCCCTGGGAGGCCATGACCGAGCGGGCCTTCATCCGCCTCGTCCGCAACTACGGCGGCTGGCACGAAGCCCACGCCGCCGCCGGTGGTCCGTATGACGGGCTGGCTG
>NZ_VATX01000061.1:0-2066 GCF_005774635.1 Glutamicibacter sp. V16R2B1 | reverse complement strand
CTCACCCAGTCGCTGGAGATCCCGCATCCTGACCCGGGCCTGTTCCAGACCCGCACCGTCGCCCAGACCCGAGCGGACAGTCCGCACGAGGTCCTGACCGGCGCGGTCGCGGACGGGGTCCTGACCGAGACCGAGGCCGCGCTCGTCGCCGCGACTCGGCTCGATGACGTCTCGGTCGCCGCCTGGGCCGCCCGCCACGCCACCCCGGTACGCACCGTCTACCGGCTGCGTGATCGGGCCGAGCGGCGCCTGGTCGATCACCTCGCCGGCCACCACGGGCCCGCGCCCGCTGACGAACCCCCCACCCGGCTCACTCGCCCACCGGCCAGCAGTGCGACGCCCGCAGCTGCGCCCGACCCGGCGGGGGTGCCCTCGGAGGTCGCGGGGGTGCTGGCATGAGTTGCCCTGTGTCAAGCCGCCGCTTGCCGAGCTTGATCGGTGACCGTTTTCTGATCTTGTTTGAGGACTGTCTGGAGTGCGCCGTGGGCGGTGGGGTCGTAGGGGACGCCGTCCTGCCAGCAGCGCCAGATGACGTTGACCCAGGCGCGGGCGAGGACGCGCACGGCGTGGGGGTGGTCGTGGCCGCGGGCTCGGGCGCGCTGGTAGAGGTCGGCTGCCCAGGGGTTGGCGCGGCGGGAATCGCCGGCGAAGTCGCACAGGGCGTCGCGCAGGTGTTTGTCCGCGCCCCAGCGGAAGGTGACGGCCTTGACCTTGCCGGATTGGCGGGTGGAGGGTGCCACCCCGGCGAGGCAGGCCAGCGAGTCCGCGGTGGGGAACCGGCCGCGAGCGTCGCCGATCTCGGCGAGCAGCCGGGCTGCGCGGACTTTCCCTGCGCGGGGCAGGGAGGTGAAGACGGCGCCGTCGGGGTGGAGTTCGAGTTGCTCGGCGATCCGGGGGGCCAGGGGCTCGATCTGTGCGTTCACGGTTCGCAGGGTCGTGACGTAGGCGAGGGTGACGGCGGCGTCGACCGGGTCGTGGTCGCCGGTGTCGCCGTGGGGTGCGCCGGTCAGGCGGGCGTAGAGGGTTTCCGGTGGGGTGCGTCCGCTGTAGCGGGCCGAGCGCAGCCAGGCGGCCAGCCGTTTGACCGACAGCCAGCCGGCCTGGGCCTGGGTGGTGAAGCGTTCGAGGAACCGCAGGCTGACGTCGGAGTCGATCTCGGAGAACAGCCCTGCCGCGGCGGGGAACACGATCTGCAGGTGGGCGCGGAGCTGGTTGGCGACCGCGATCCGGTGGGCGACGAGGTTGCGGCGGGCGCGGACGCTGCGGCGCAGCGCGGTGGTGGCCGCGCTGTCGCGTACGAGCGGGCGCAGCCGGCGGCGGTCGGTGCGTACGACATCGGCCAGGACGTAGGCGTCGAACCGGTCGTCCTTGTTCCCCGCGGATCCGTAGCGGGACCGCAGGTTCTTCAACTGGCCAGGCGGGATCACGAACACCGTCAGCTCGGCCTGGTCCAGGGCGTCGACGACCGGCCCGTCGGGGCGTTCGATCCCGACCTCGGTGACACCGCGTTTCAGCAGCCGCTTGACCATGCTGCGCAGCCCGGCGGCGTCGTGGGAGACCGCGAAGCGGTCGAGGACCTCGCCGTCGGCGTCGACGACCGCGACCGCGTGGTCGTCGGTGGCCCAGTCCACCCCGCCGTAGACCCGCGGCGCTGGGATCGGGTCGATACTCATCTGTGTCTCCTCGCTGTTGCACCAGTGGGAAGACACCCGGTGGTCCCGGGACACCGCAGCCGGTCGCTCACTGATCGGCGCTCTCTGGCGCGCAGCCCTGTAGCCAGTCGGGGTGTCCTGGGCCACCGGGCCTCGCGGAACTCATGCCGGACCTTCACGGTCGAGCGAGCAGGGCGATGGCCCGGTGGGGACCAGGGGCGTGTCCGAACTCTCCCATTCGCGAGTTCCGACACGAGGAAGGTGCACCAGTGAGCAATGTGGAAGAGGTACCGACCGAGATCCGGTGCCAGGCCGAGAAGTCCGCCGGCCCGGGGGTGGAGATCATCACCCCGCACCGGGTGCCTCTCGGCGGCAGCCTGGAGGTACGGCGCACCCTCCCCCGGCACACCCGTT
>NZ_VATX01000060.1:0-1743 GCF_005774635.1 Glutamicibacter sp. V16R2B1 | reverse complement strand
CGATCTTCGGCGGGCTGGGGGTGCTGCCGTTCACCGCGCTCGGGATGATCCACGCGGACCCGGTGGACCCGATGCCCGTCCACGAGCGTTCGGTGCTGCTGCGGGAGCTGCCGCAGGACGCGGTCGACACGCTGCTCGCGCTGGCCGGTCCGGAGGCCGACTGCCCGCAGGTGATCGTCGAACTGCGGCTGCTCGGTGGTGCGCTGGCCCGCGCCCCGCGCGAGCCGAGCGCCATCTGCCACCGGGACGCCGCCTACGCGGCGCTGACCATTGGCATCGCCGCCCCGCCGATCGTCGAGGCGACGACGGGGCACGCGGCGGCGGTGATGGCGGCGCTCGACCCGTGGTCCGGCGGAATCTCGACGCCGAACCTCGGCGCGAGCACCGACCCGGCGATCGTCGCGCTCAAGTACGACGCCGCGACCCTCGCCCGGCTGGCGACCCTCACCGCGAGTTACGACCCGAACGCCCGCATGGTGGCCGCCGACCCGGTGCGCGCCGCAGCCGGTCTGGTCCAGTCCTGACGTCGACGGCGGCTCGGGCAGCCCGCCAGACGAGGTGACGGCATCATGAGGGCGTGCCGTTCTACCACCTGTTCGGGCCGATCGAGGTCATCCGGGAGGGTGGGCCAGTCCAGTTCGGGGGTCCCAAGCAGCGGGCGGGCCTCGCCGCCCTGCTGCTGAACGCCGGCCGGGTCGTCTCCGTGGACCGCCTGGCCGACGCGGTCTGGGGGGACGAACATCCCCCGAGCATGGTGTCCAGCCTGCAGGCGCACATCTCCAACCTGCGGCGCCTGCTCCGGGACGGCGATCGGGCCACCTCGCCGATCGTGCGGCGTACCCCCGGCTACCTGGCGGACATCAGCCTGGAGGACCTCGACCTGCGGTTGTTCGAACGGGCCTGTGACGAGACCCAGGCCGCCGCGGACGCCGGCGACTGGCCGGGCACGCTGGCCGCCGCCGACCGCGCCGCGGCGCTGCGCCGGGGCCCGCTGCTCGCCGAGTTCAGTGACGAGCCGTGGGTGCGGGGTGCCGCGGCGGCGGCGGCCGAGCGGTGGGTGCAGTGCGAGCAGAACGCGGTCATCGGCCTGCTCGGCCTGAGCCGGGTCACCACCGCGGTGCTGCGCTCCCGCCAGCTGCTGGCCGACACCCCCCTGGCGGAGGGTGCCTGCCGGCTGCACATGATCTCGCTGTACCGGGCGGGACGTCCCGCCGAGGCGCTCGAGGTGTTCCGCGAACACGCCCGCCGCCTGGACGAGGAGCTGGGCCTGGAGGTCAGCCCGGCGCTGCGCGACCTGCAGGGCGCCGTCCTTCGCCAGGATGCCGGTCTTGATTCCTGGCCCGGCCGGGCCAGCACCTCGGACCCGGCCGGTGCCAGTGCCGGTGCCCTCGGCGGAGTCGGAACCGCGAGCACCGCGGGTGAGGCTGGCACCGCGACAACCGGTGGCCCGGCCGACGGCGACCCGGCCGACGGCCCGGTGGCGACGACCGACGGTGGGTTCCCGGCCCGGTCCGGGCCCGGCTGCCAGCGCGGTGACCTGGTCGGCCGCGTCCATGAGATCGCCGTCCTGGAGTCCGTTCTGGACGAGGCGCTCACCGGCGACGGACGCTGGGTGGTCCTGACCGGCCCGGCGGGGATAGGCAAGAGCCGGCTGGCGCAGGAGGCCGCCGTCCTCTGGGCGCGGTCCGGCGGAGCCGTCGCGCGGACCGGATGCCCCGACGACGAGGCTGTCCCGCCGTGGTG
>NZ_VATX01000059.1:0-2225 GCF_005774635.1 Glutamicibacter sp. V16R2B1 | reverse complement strand
CGGAGACCGCCCGGGCGGTCGCCGGCTCGGGGATCGCCTACTACTCGGCCAGCGGTGCGGCGTCGTGGACCGTCCCCGCCGCCCTCTCCCCGGGCGTCTACCACCCCTACGTCCGCGCCGCCGACGCCGGATCCGGCGGACGCTGGTCCGACTGGGCGTCGTCCACGTTCACCATCGTCGGCGACCCGCCAGCACCCCCCGCGCTGCTCTCGGTCACCCCCGACCCTGCGCGCGGGCGGGTGGAGATCCGGGCCCGGCAGACCGACAACCTGCTCAACCAGCAGACCGCCACCGGCGACGGTGTGGCCAACGAATATCTGCGCTGGCACGTCTACGGCAACGTCACCACACCCACCGCCACCAGCGGCGGCCTGACCGGGAACTGCGTCACCGCGTCCGTCATCGCCAACGGCGAAGCGGCCATCACCGGCGTCCAACTGCTCCGCGTCATCCCCGGCCTCACCCACATCTGGGCCGGGTGGATCAAAGCCGATGTTCCCGGCGGCGCCATGCACCTGGACATCGCCTGGTTCGACGCCGCCAAGAGTTTCATCCGCATGGACGAGGGCGGCGTCGTCGGCCTCGGCACCAGCTACGAGGCGTCCGAAGGCCGCGGTGAGGCGCCCGACAACGCCACCTGGGCGCACCTGATGTGGCGCTCCTCCGGGCCGCTCGCCGCAGGGCAGGACCTGTTCTGGGACGACTGCGGCGTCTGGTTCACCCGGACCGACCCGCTGCTCGGCGACCTCGAAGCCCGGCTCATCGCCGCCGAGGACGCCGTCGTCGACCTGGAGATCCGCGTCGCCGAGCTGGAAGGCGTCCCGCCGGTCATCTCCATCCACCCGACCCGCGCGCCGATCGACGCCACCGCCTACCGCGGCGGCCTCGACAGCGGCAACCTCCTCGGCCCCGCCGACGCCAGCTTCATCTACACGCTCGCCGGCACCCACTGGACCCTCACCGGCCCCGGGTCGCTCGCCACCGCCCCCGACGAGGATGCCTACGAGGGCTACTCCCTTCGCGTCCTGCCCGGCTCCACCGGTACCGGACGCCGGCTCACCCTCACCTCACTGCCCCTGCCACCGCAGGTCGGTGCCAGCTACCAGTTCTCGTTCCGGCACCGGGCCATCGGTGACGGGCTGCGGGCCACCGCCACGCTGACCATGCTCGACGGCAACGACGCAGCCGTCGGCGCCGTGTCCGTCGGCGTCGTCCTCGACGAGACGCCCGAGTTCTCCGACCAGGTCGCCGTCACCATCGTCAAGCCCGACGGCGCGACCAGGTTCTCGCTCGACCTCTACCTCGACGGCGAATCGTCCACCGACGACAGGTGGATCTTCGACCAGTTCCAGGTCGCCCGCCTGCCGCTCGTCGCCTCCCCCCAAGGGTTCGGCGTCGGACCGTTCGGATTCGGACCGTTCGGCGGCACCATCAGCGGGCAGGCAGGACGCGCGCCCACCCTCGCGTGGAAGCCCGCGTCGCAGGTCGACGTCTACCCGCTCGTCGAATGGTCCACGGACGACGGCGACACCTGGACCCCGGTTCGGCACACCGACCGCGCCGCCTACGACCCGGTCACCCGCACCGCCCTCGTCTACGACTACGAGGCGCCCATCGGTAAGCCGGTCATGTACAGGGTCCGCACCGTCGCCCGCGACTTCCAAACCGACCCGGTCGCCGGCGCACTCCTCGTCTCCGCACCCACCACCACCCGCGTGGTCACCCTCGACGTCGACGGCTACTGGATCCTCGACCCGTACACCCAGAAGCGGCTCCCGTTCAACATCGCCGCCAGCTCCGGGGCCCCCGAGCTGCGCATGACCCGGCCCATTCCCCGCGGCGAGTTCTCCCCCTACGGCGCCGACTACAAGGTCCTCGTCTACGACCGCGCGAAAGGCAACGAGTTCGACTGGCGAATCGCCTTGGAATCCCACGCGGCGTGGGACGAGTTCGACGCCCTCCTCGCCTCCGGGCACACCCTGCTCGTCCAGACACCCATCGGGAAAAGCTGGTACATCCGCCCCTCGGACTGGAAGCCGACCGTCCCGTTGGAAGGCGTCCGCGACATGGGTGCGGTCATCGAATTCTCCGGCTACGAGCAGCCGAGGCCCGTCTGATGTGGGCCCGCTCCGACCGTTTCGACGCCGCCGTTCGGGACACCCACGATGTGGCATTCGACTGCTCCCTGTGGAGCCCCGGACAGAAACGGCTCCTCGCCGACGGGC